>JADJCA010000012.1:0-300000 GCA_016703425.1 Myxococcales bacterium | reverse complement strand
CGCGCGGCCCAAACGGGGCCCGACCTTGGGAAGACCATGGCGCTCTTGACCCAGGTCGACGCGCTCTCGCAAAAGCTCAAGAGCTCGCCCTACGAGGCCAACATGCTCGGGGGACGTTGGCTCACGGCGTCGCTCGGCGCGAGCCCCAGCGCAAACCTCACCGACGAGCTCGTCGCCGCCGCGTCGCCCCTTCGCGGCATGGATCCGGCCCGCGTCGACGCGATGCGCGCGACCTGGCAGGCGAGCCACGGCGAACGCGGCGCGTGTTTCCACGAGGGCATGGCATCGGGCCCCGGGAGCGTCTACCTCGCCTCGCTCGCGGGCTACTTCAAGAACAAGTACGGCAGCCTCGACGCAAAGGAGCGCGGTGAGCGGATCTACGACGACCTGTTGCGAGAGGCGATCAAGGGGATCGGTCTCCATGAGCTCGGGCACTCGCTCGGCCTGCGGCACAACTTCGCGTCGTCCTGGGACGCGCCCAACTACAACCCCCAATATTGGCAGCTACGCACCGCGGAGGGCTCGGCCACGGCGCTCTGCGACGCCCCGCGCGGCGGCGACAAGGACACCTGCATGGGTCCGCGCTACTCCGATCCGTTGACCATCGACGAGCAAGGCGTCGGCGCCGAGTCGCGCCCGAGCATCGACTACTTCGCGAACACTTCGACGATGGAGTACCAGATCGAGCGCTTCGGCGAGACCGTGGGCCTCGGCACCTACGATCTTCACGCGATGAAGACGCTCTACGGCCGCGTCCTCGAGGCCTTCGACGATCGCGTCGTACGCCCCGCCGACCAAAAGGCCTTCGCCGCCAAGACCATGACGCAGCTCTCCGATCGGGACTTCGTCATTCAGCCCAAGGAGGGCAAGTTTACTGCGCACTACACGCAAACCGGTCGCGCCATGAACGTCTTCGACAAGGCTCGCGACTGCCGCCCGGCGACGGACGAGGAGAAGGCGCAGGGCACCTGGCGCGTCGTCCACGGTCAGGTGTGCGCGCCGGCGCCCAAGGATCACTACGCCTTCGCCGACTACAAGAGCGACATCATTCCGTCGGTCGGCGCCGAGGGCGTCAAGTGGCATACGTTTGACGGCCAGGGACGCGAGCACGTGCGCTGGCCCTACCGCTACGGCGAGCAGTACGGCGCCGGCGGCTACATGCACACGTCGATGGGCGACGCCGGCGCCGACATCTACGAGCTCGTGCAGAACCTCTCGCGACGCTTCGAGCTCACCTATCCATGGACCTACTTCCGCCGGCAGAACCGCGAGTACTCGACGCTCTCGATCCCCCAGGCGATCTCGTCGCAGTACTTTATGAAGGCCCGCGCCTACCACTGGCAAGTGTCGTCCACGTTGGCGCGCGCCCAAGTGCTCCAACTGAACGACGATGACACGTACAAGCCCGCGGTGATGGCCCAACCGGACCTCTTGGCGTTCCTGGCGGGAGCGGTCTTGAAGCCCGAGCCCGGCGGCTACGCCGACGCCGACGAGCGGCGCACCGGCAAGATGCGCATCTTCGACGTGGCCCCCGAGGGTCAAGCGGCCTCGCTCACCCTCGGCATCGACTCGGCGCGCTACATCGGCGAAGAGTTCGACAACTTCAAGGGCGGCTCGTGGGACTACCAGAAGTACGTGAGCCGGGCCGGCTTCGAGGTGGAGAAGGCCCTCGCCATGATGCAGATCGTCGACCCGCGACCGACCTTGTTCTCCGTATCCCGTGAGAACTTCTTGGACGAGCGGAACGTGTTCATCAGCTTCCGCTCCGACCTGCCCGACGGCGTCGACCGCATCGTCGGCGGCGTCCTCGCGGAAGACTGGGAGGCGGTGGCACCGGCCGTCTTGGACCCGAAGGCGCCGAGCGTCACGCCCGTCGACTTCACCCGCAAGGTCGACCGCGCCCCGAGCGATCGGGTCATCTTCCCGAACATCGGCTACAAGCAGCAGCTGCAGATGGCGATCTTTGCCGCCCTCTTCTCGCGCCTCGGCTCCGACATGACCATGGTCGAGAAGATGCGCGTCTGGGTCGACGGCGACCGCGCTCCCACGATCCCCGGCGCCCGCGTCATCAAGTTCGCCGACCCGCGGACCGGCTTCGCGTACATGGCCAACCGTTTCGGCGACGAGCCCGTCGGCACGAGGCTCATCGACAAGGGCATCGGTTCGCGGATGCTCGCGCGCGCCAACGACCTCGTGGCTCAGGCCTACGACGTCAAGCGTGACGCGGCCGGCGAGCCCTTGCTCGACGCGACCGGGAAGCCCGAGCTCAAGCTTGACGGAGCGGGAGCGCCGGTCGTCCTAAAGCCAACCGCGGAACTGGAGCTTCGCAAGTACGTGGGCCTCCTCGACGCGGTTCGCCAGATCGGTCGCGCCCTCGGCGACGGTCCGCTCGGCGGCGGTCAGGAGAACTGAGGAAGGGGCTCACCGGTCCGCATTTTCTCCACGCTGGGGCCAAACCGCGCTACGTCATGCCGGCTGCCCGTCGGGGAAGCCGGTGCAACACCGGCGCGGAGCCGCCACTGTAACCAGGACCTGTTCGTATTCAGGCCGGGGAGCCAGGACTACCGACGGCAGTGAGGCTCACACGACGTGGGCTTCTCTCCAAAAGCCGCGCGTCGCTCGCGGCAGGAGCGCTGTCGGTGGTCCTTTCTCCGTTTCCTCTCGCGCGAATCTTCGGGCCTACGCTGGCCATCCTGACGACGGCCTGCGGCGCGTCCACCCAAGCCGAGCCGCCCGACGGTGGCTCCTTTGCGCTGGCGCCTCCCGATGCGGGCTCCATGGAGGGACCTGCCCCCGGCTCGCGGCCCGTGGACGCGGGCTACGCCTTCGACGGGGGCGGCCTCTCCGCCGACCGGTTCGTGACCCGCGTCGTTTCGTTCACGAGCGGGCCTTGCGCCGGCTTCGGACAAGCATCGATGCCCGACGTCGTCTACGGTCCGCCCTTCGGAGCGGGCGATGGGCAAGGCGGCTTCGACGTGGTGTCGCTTGGCGTCGGCGGCGAGCTCGTGGTCGCTTTCGACAACGCCATCGTGGATGGTCCCGGCGATGACTTCGTGGTCTTCGAGAACAGCTTCTTCGCGGCGAGCGATCCAAGAAGGCCGGCGGCCGATCTGGCCGAGATCAGTGTGAGCGAGGACGGCGTCACCTGGGCCACGTTTCCCTGCGTCGCTCGCGCCTACCCGTTCGGCGCTTGCGCCGGTTGGCATCCCGTCTACTCGTCACCGCAGAGCGGCCTATCGCCGCTCGACGAACGCGCTGGCGGCGACCGCTACGATCTGGCCGCCGTCGGACTCGCACGCGCACGCTACGTTCGAATCCACGACGTCGGCGAAGACGCGTGCCCCAGCAAGGGGATCCAAAACCTCGGCTTCGACCTCGACGCCATCGTCAGCCTGCACGCCGAACGCCCGTAAGAGTCTCCTCGGCGAGACGCCACGTTCGGTTACCCGTGCGGCGACAATGTGGATCACGCCGTCGTCGTCGGCCTCGCCGGCTGCGCTGCGAAGGCCGCGTCTCTGCATTTGTGAGGGATGCCGAACGGCCCTCTCGCTGGCCCGCTTCCTGCTCGAAGGGTGTCGAGATGCACAAGCCCATCGTGACCCTCCTCGGCCCGGCCCTCGCCCTCCTCGCGCTCGCCTGCTCCTCGGCCGACGCGCCGCCCGCGGCGACGCCCGCGCCGAGCGCAACGACGACGCTCGCACCGGTCGCGCCCGTGGCCCCGGTTACGCCGGCCGTGACCCCGGCGCCGACGCCCGTCGATCCCATGCTTGGCGGCGATCCCAGCGGCGGGGCCCTCGGTTCCGACGGCGGCGTCATCAGCGCGCCTGGCGCCTGCGTCGTGTCAACGCCCAACCCGACGTGCAACACCTGCGTTCAGCAGTTCTGCTGCGCGCAGGTCATCGCGTGTGACAGCGACCCGGCGTGCGTCGGCGCCGACAACTGCGTCACGGCGTGCTCGCAGCAATACGGCGCGTATCCGGCCTACAAGCAGCAGTGCGAAGCGCAATGCAGCCAGCAGTTCGCTGCCGGCGCGCAGAAACTCAGCGCCGTTTACCAATGCGCCACGGCAAGCTGCGGCGCGCAGTGCAACTGAAGCGCCGCCCGAGGAGCATCGCCACGACCAGAAGGAGCGCGCCCGGCGCCTTGCCGCCGTGCGCAGGCCCCACGCGACACCCGTCTTCGTCGGCCGGATAGCCAGGCTGGGAGCGACCTTCGAGCCACGGCTCGCGACCGGCAGCGGCGAAGGCGCTACGGGTCAGCGAGGCGAACGCCCCCATTTGCGTGTAGTACGCATACACACGCGGCGCGCGCGCCGATTCGACGCACAAGTCCCAAGGAGCCGTCGCCGACGCGTCGAGGTTCGTCACGCGCGTCGCGATGCCGATGAGCGCGCCCGTCGCGTCCGAGATGGCGGGGCCGCCGCTGTCCCCTTGGCAGAACGACTCACCCACAAGGAAGTCGCGCGGCGCAACGGGCGGCTCGCGATCGGCACCTTCGAAGGGCCCGACCTGGCGGATCGCAACGGCCGACCGCTCCTGCCTCGCCGACGGCTCGGCCGCGGTCTTGGTGACGCCGTAGCCCACCGCCGTGAAGCGCTCCCCAACGCTGACCGGCCCCTCCATGCGGATTGGAACGACGCGCGCAGCGGGCACGTCGCGCTCAAGGACGATGAACGCGAGGTCGTGGCCGCAGAGGGAGTTCGCGCCATCGTGATGGATGGACTTTCCCTTCGCCGCGGAAGGCGTCGACGGCAGGGGCCGCGCCGCGCCCGCGTAGACCTCGAAGCGCTCGGCGCTTCGATCGACGCCCACGGCGCTGCCGCTCGCCTGCCGGCCGTCGGCCTCGCAGGCCACGTTGTAGTCGTCGATGGCCGACACGCAGTGACGCGCCGTCACGACGAGGTTCGGCGCGACGAGCGCCGCGCTGCACGTGTAGGCAAACTCGCCGCTGGGTGCGCGATAGACGAGGAGTACGGCGGCATCGCGATCGACGGGCGAAGGCGCCCCCCCGACGACCGCTGGCCGGAGCGTTTGAGCGGCCGTGGGCCGCGCCACCGCCAATGCGAACGCCAGCGCCGCGCATGAACCAAGCAGGCCTAGCCACGGGCCAAAGCGCATGACCGAGTGTGCCATTTTGGCGCGCACAAACCCACCTCTTGCAGCGCCACGCGACGTGTTGCACCGTTTGCCGCGCGCGCGCCGCACGGGAGCGCATTCCACAACGTGAATGCGCTCCGCGAGACTGCCCTAGTAGAAGAGGCCTTTCGTCATGCTCGACATCCAGTTCATTCGCCAGAACGAGGGCGCGGTCCGCGCCGCCATCCAGAACAAGCGGCTCGACCTCGACCTCGATCTCCTTCTCGCCACCGATCGCGAACGTCGCGAGACGTTGACGAAGATCGAAGCGGCGCGCGCCAAGAAGAACCAGGTCGCGCAGTCGATTCCGAAGGCCTCCAAGGAAGAACGCCCGAAGCTCATCGAAGAGGGAAAAGCAGTCAAAACGGAGATCGAGACCCTCGAGCCCGCCCTCGCCGCCGTGGAGGCGCGCTTCGAGGATCTGATGTTGCGCGTGCCGAGCATTCCCCGGCCTGAGGTCCCCGTGGGCAAGGGCGAGGAAGACAACGTCGAGGTCCGCCGCTGGGGCACGCCGCGGAACTTCGACTTCGAGCCGAAGGACCACGTCGATCTCCTGCAGTCCCTGGGCATGGTGGCGTGGGATGGGCCGCGCCGCTTCGCTGGCGCGCGCTCGTACGCGCTCATGGGCGCCGGCGCGATGCTGGAGCTTGCCATCACGCGCTTCACGATGGACCTGCTCCAAAATCGCGGACTCAACCCGGTCGTCGTGCCCGTGATCGTCAAAGAGCGCGCGCTCGTCGGCACGGGGTTCTTCCCGCTCGGCCGCGAGGAGGCCTACTCGATCCCCGCCGATGACCTCTTCCTCGTGGGCACCAGCGAGGTGGCCCTCGTGTCGATGCACACCGACGAGATCCTCGAGGAGTCACAGCTCCCCATTCGCTACGCAGGCATCAGCCCGTGTTTCCGTCGCGAGGCCGGCGCCCACGGCAAGGACACGCGGGGCCTCTACCGGGTCCACCAGTTCACCAAGGTCGAGCAGGTGGTCTTCTGCGTCCCCGATGAGGCCGTCGCGGAGAAGGAGCACTACGCCATCCTGGCGAACGCCGAGGCGATGCTCCAGGCGCTCGAGATCCCCTATCGCGTGGCCATCGCGTGCACCGGCGAGATCGGGCTCGGGCAGACGCGCAAGCACGAGGTCGAGTCATGGATGCCAGGTCGCAAGGCCTACGCCGAGACCCATTCGTGCTCCACGCTCGGCGACTTTCAGACGCGACGCTCGAACATCCGCCTTCGTCGCACCGACGGCTCGCTCGTCTTTCCCTACACGCTCAACAACACGGCCGTCGCGAGCCCGCGAATTCTCATTCCGTTGCTCGAGAACCACCAGAACGCTGACGGCTCGGTCACGTTGCCTAAGGCCCTCTTGCCCTACATGAACGGCGTCGAGGTCTTGCGTCCCAAGGGCTGAGCAAGCTCAGCGGGCGAGGCGGCCACGCGCGGCCGTCGTTGCGCGCTCGGCTACGGCCCGGACCTCGAGCTCGAAGAGGGCGTCCTCGAAACGACGAACGGTGGCCGCGAAGCCGACGGGAGCCGCGTCGCGCACGAGCTGTTTCGCTTCCTCACGGCCCAAGACGTCTCGAAAGTCCACGTTCTCTTGGAACGGTCAGGCATCGAAAACCTTGAGGCGCGCCCCGAGCGTCGAGCGTCACGCGCTTGACGGGGTCAGAAGCCGCCGGCGAGCGCCGCTCCGCAGGCGGGCCCAACGCACCCCGCGCGGAGCGCCATAGGCGCGGCTTTCGTCCGCGGCAAGAGGAGCCAAACCGTGGCGAGCGTGGCGCCAGCGCCCGCAACGAGGAACGCCACCGTCGACACGACGGCTGCGCTCCTGGCGTCCTCCTGTTTGGCAAGCCCGGCGCCCGAACAGCCTGCGGCGTCACACTCGAGGTCTCGCTCGTTCTTGAGCGAGATGGCGCGAAGGCCGAAGACCGCGCCAACGGTTGCGCCGCCAACGAAGAGGGTCGCGCCCGCCACGAACGGGAGTTCTTTCAGCGGCGACTGGCCAACCGGCGCCAACGGGCTCGCGGTCGACGCGTTGTTCGGGGGGGGCGACGAGGTCTCGCGCGGCGAGTCGGCGGCTCCCGGCTGCTTCGCCGGAAGCGACGGGATACGAAGCGCGGAGCGGCCACCCTCGCGGGGAATGAGCAGCGACGACGAGACGGTCAAATGGCCCAACGCGCGCGCCTCGAACTTGCGCTCGCCGGGGTCGACGGGAATGGGCGACGACCACGCCACCCGCGGAAGGGCGCGACCGTCGACGAAGAGCTCGACGCCGGCCGGCACGGCATCCGGCGCCTCGACGACGACGTAGTGAAGCCGAGACTCGAGCGCCGCGGCGCGCGTGCGGGCCGTATCCTCGAGGGCCTTCGGATCACGAACCTTTAGAACGCGCGTCAAGCGGGCCGCTTCCAAGAACTCCGCCCACGCCGACGCGGTCCGTCCCTCAAGCTCGTGACACGCGGCCAGGTTCAGCATGGTGCTCACCTTGGGGTCGAGGCGATGACTCGAGTCGAGCTTCGTGCACGCCTCCGCGATTTGACCGTCCTCCAAGAGCGCGCGGCCCTCACGAAACAGCGTCTCCGCGAGGGCCGAATCTTCCGAGGCAACGGCGGCAGGCTGCGCCCGCACCGGCCCGGTCGTCAAAAGACAGCCGGCGAGCACGGAGACCGCGACGAGCCCGTATTGGCAGCGGCGCCCCACGAGCCACAGGCTACGCGCATTTTGTCGAGCGCGCGCCCTCGCTCGCTACTCACGCTCGCGGGGGATGCCTTCGAGGCCTGGCCTGGTGGTCGACATCGATGGTGCGGGCGTGGGCAACCGCGGGTTCACGGAAACGCTGGCGCGCGGGGGGCGAATCGACGGACGACGTCCGAACGCGTCGACAAGGCTCGGGACCTCCGAGCGCCCCCCAACCACGCTCGCGCTCGCGCTCGCGCTCGCGGTCGCGGTCGTGGTCGTGGTCGCGGTCGCGGTCGCGGCGGAGGTCGCAGCCGCAGTCGCGACGTCGTCCGTCGCTGACGGTGACAACCTCGGCGCCGCCGACGGAACCGCGCCCGTCGGCTCTTGGGCGCGACCACCGAGCGTACTCACGGCGAAGGCGAGCAGCAGACCGCCCACGGCTGCACTGACGACGAGAGCCACGAGCCTCCGACCCTGCCGCGTCGGGGCCGGAAGCGCCGGTGCATCGACGACCTCGGTCACGCGCGGAGCGACCGCAGCCGCGTCTGGTGTTGGCGCGACGGGCGGCTCGGACGAGAGGCGATCGGCACCCTCGACCCTTTCAATGCGGCGTCGCAAGGCCGTGAGTTCATCGCCGACGTGCTCGCGCAGGAACGCCGCGACAGCGCCGGGCCCCGCAGTCCCAAGCGCCGCTCCGAAGGCCTCGCTCATCTCGGCGGCCGTTCGGAAGCGGGCCTCGGGCTCCTTGGCGAGCGCCTTAGCGACGACGGCGTCCACCGCTTCTGAGACGTCCCGGAACTCGCTCACGCGCATCGGCGACTCGTAGAGGACGCGCGTCAACACCGCCGCGGCGTCGTCGTCGGGGTGCATGCGGCGCCCCGTCAGCATTTCCCAGGCGAGCACGCCAGCGGCGAAGAGATCGGCGCCGGCGGTGACCGGCTTTCGCCGCGCTTGCTCCGGCGCCATGTACGCGAAGTTGCCCTTCAGCCGGCCATCGTCGGTCGTTTGGAGCCGGCCCCGAGCCTTGGCGATGCCGAAGTCGACGATGCGCACGATTCCGTCTTTGCCGAGGAGGACGTTTTGGGGAGAAACGTCGCGATGAACGAGGTCCAAGGGAGCGCCGCTCTCGTCGGTGGCTGCGTGCGCCGCGCCAAGGCCCGCGAGCACGCCGCGCAAGATTCCGCATGCGAGGTCGAGCGGCATCGGAACGCCGCGCTCGCGGAGCCTCGTCATCAGGGCTCCGAGAGAGACACCTTCGACAAATTCCAGAACCAAGAGCAGCTCGGTGCCGGTGTCCACGACGTCGAGCACGGGAACGACGCTGCGGTGCCGGATGCGACTCGCGAGGTGTGCCTCGTCGCGCAACATCGCGACGAAACTCTTCTCCTGGGCGAGGTGAGGATGGAGGCGCTTGAGGGCGACGGTCCGCCGAAACCCGGCGTCGCCAACCACGCGTCCGAGGTAGACCGTCGCCATGCCGCCCGACGCGATCCGATCGAAGAGCTCGTAGCGCCCAATGCGCAGCAAGACCGACTCGCGGAGCGGCTCCGGCGCGTCGTCGTTGTCCGGGGGCGAAGCTTCAGCGGATGCCATGCTTGCGGATCAGCTCCGCGAGGTACTTGCGATCCATCTTCGCGGCGCGCGCGGCGGCGGAGACGTTGCCACGGTGAAGATCGTGGATCCAGCGAACGAAGGCCGCTTCGAAGGAGCTCTCGATGCGGGCGCGGGCGTCGCGGTAGCTGACGCCGACTTCGAATTCGAGGAGGCCTCCTTCGTGACGAGCTCGCGTGGCCTTGAGGTAAAAGCCCTTGATGTCGGTTTCGCCACTGGCCCGTGCGAGCGCAACGGTGCGCTCCAAGACGTTTCTGAGCTCGCGAACGTTGCCGGGCCAGTCGTAGCCCTTGAGCTCGCGCGTCGCATCGGCGCTGACGCGCATGGGGGCGCCGTCGCTCGCCTTCGGCAAAAGGAGCTGCACGAGCAGCGGAAGGTCATCGAGGCGAGCACGGAGCGGCGGCACGGGAACCGTCACCACGGCGAGCCGGAAGTACAGGTCCTCACGGAAGCGACCGGCGCTGCTCTCTTCTCGCAGATCCTTCGACGTGGCAGCGATGACGCGCACGTTGAGCGGGACGGCTGTGGAACTGCCGGTGCGGCGGAGCGTGCCCGTGTCGAGCGCTTGTGCCAGGGCCGCTTGGATCGAGAGGGGCAACTCGTCGACGTCATCCAAGAGAATCGTGCCGCCGAAGGCTCGCTCGAGGGCACCGGGTGCGCCTCCATCCTGCCCAAAGAGCTCGGCCTCCGGGGACGCGGCAACTTGAAGCGCGCCGCAGTCGACGACCTCAAAGGGCCCCGCCTTGCGAGGACTGCGCTCATGAACGGAGCGTGCCAGCGAGCCCTTGCCGGTTCCCGTCTCGCCGGTGAGCAGCACCGGAACGGTCGCCCCCGAAGCGCGCTCGAGGATGCCGAAGATGCGTCGCATCGCGAGACTTCCGCCGCGCGTGAACCCGAAGGTGTCCTCGCTGCTCGGGGGGACGACGGCTCCCTTGGCTTCCACCGTCACCATGAGCGCAACGTCGCCGGCCGTGATGCGCATGCCGGGCTCGAGCACGGCCTCCTTGACGGCGATGTCGGAGACGCGCACGCCGTTGGTGCTCGCTGCGTCCTTGAGCAAGAGTCCCTGCGCTGTGCGCTCGACGCTGAAGTGGGTGCGCGAAACGGTCGCGTCGGGGAGCACGAGGTCATTGTCCGGACCATTGCCCACGCGAATGGCTTCGCCCGGTTCGCCTGGCAAAGGAATCGAGCGGCCCTTCGCGCCGCCTGAGAGGACCAACAGAGCGGCGCCGTCGGGCGTGACCCAGGTCTCGTTGCGCGTGACTGCCGCCGTTTGTCGGTCGCTCATGAGTGGGGCGATTGTACCGACATTCGCGGTGCGATCGAGTTGTCGGTGGGCCGCGTGCGCGGCTGCAACGAGGAACGCGCTCGGGCCCGAGTCGCGAGCCCACTTGCCCCCGCCTCGCTTCTTCGTTGACCGATGAGGGTGCGCTTCGCTAGCTTCCTTGTTCGCTCTTCATGGCGAGGTAGCCAAGTGGTTAGGCAGCGGATTGCAAATCCGTTATACGTGGGTTCGAATCCCATCCTCGCCTCCGCGGCGCGGCCGAGCGCGCCCCCCGCCTCGCCTCCGCGGCGCCGAATAGGCGCCGCTCGGCGAGCATGCGCTGAGTCCGTGCCCATCGCGACGCCACCGCGCCGGTGGCGTCTCGGAGCGCCCGGGGGCGAATCCCATCCTCGCCTCCGCGGCGCCGAATAGGCGCCGCTCGGCGAGCATGCGCTGAGCCCGCCATCGCGCGCCCCGCTGGCGCTGGCGTGGCGCGCCCACCGCCCCTGCGCCGACGCGCTGATCGGTGGCGGCGCTGCCACCGTCGGCGGACGCGCGTCGTTTACCATCTTGCCATGCTGAGCCGTTGTCTTGTCGCTGCCGTGGTTGCCGCTGGGCTGCTCGCCTGCAAGGCCTCGGAGCCGCCGCAGTCGCCCCCCTCCGCTGCGGCGACCGACCCGGGAGCCCGATGTGGCCTCCGACTTTTCGCGAACCCGGGCTGCCAGAGCGCTCTCGACGAGGTGTGCTGCCCGCTCCGCCGCGCGCGTCCCGCGTCCGGGCGGCCCCCCCCGCGGTGGGCGCGTGTCCTTCCCCCCGTCGGGCCCCCCCCCTCGTTGGGTCCGCGAACGAAGGGCGAGCCCGAAACCGACTGCGCGACGGACCCCGGCTGCGCACGATTGTCGCAGTGCATCCTCGCGTGCGCGCGAGGCGGTGAAAACTGTTCGAACGGGTGCGCAGTGCGCTTGCAGCATGACTACTGCGCGGCTGCGTGCCAGGGCCAAGGAGGCGACTGCACGACCGTCTGCATGACGCGGCGCGAGCCGCCACCGCCCTACACGAAGTACGCGCTCGTCGCGAGTTGCAGCAAGGGCGTCCGGTACCCGGCCGACGTGCGCTGCGGCCGCTGAGCGTGAGCAGAGGTGCCGAGAGGACCTCGACCCAACCGCCCGCGTCTCGGTTGGCTACGAACCAGACGGGTCTCACCCAAGGTTCCCACGCCGGAAAGCCCTGATACCTTGACGCGATGGAAACCGACGGCACCCATCGCCAGCGTCGGCCTGGCATCCCCGTTCGCACGCTCCGCGCCGTCGTCACCGAAGGCCCCGACGCGGGCCTTAGCTTCGTCGCGCCGGAGGACGTCCTCACGGTGGGCACCGCCGAAGGCAACGGCCTCAGGCTAACCGATCGCACCGTTTCACGGTTTCACCTCGAGTTGAGGCGCCTCAACGAGGGCATCCTCACGACGGACCTGGGCTCGACCAACGGCACGCGCGTCGCCGCGGCCACGCTCGACGGCGCCCGCGTTGTCGTGGACCCCGGCGCCACCATCCGCATTGGCAGCACGACGCTCCGCGTCGAGGACGGCGACGAGGTCGTCGTTCGCACCTTCGAGATCGACTCGATAGGCGGTCTCCTGGGCCGCTCAGCGGTGATGCAGCGACTCTTCGCGAGCATCAGCCAACTTGGCTCGACGAACGCGCCGGTGCTCATCGTCGGCGAATCGGGCACCGGCAAAGAGCTCATCGCGCGGGCCATTCACGAGATCGCTTCGCAAGACGCCCCGATGGCGACCGTCGACTGCGCCGCCACCGTACCGGCGCTCTTCGCGAGTGAACTCTTCGGTCACGAACGCGGTGCGTTCACTGGTGCAGAACAGCGGCGCGAGGGCGCCTTCTCTCTCGCCAACCACGGGACCATTTTTCTCGATGAGATCGGTGAGCTGTCGCCGGAGATTCAGTCGCTGCTCTTGGGCGTCCTCGAACGGCGTCGCTTCCGTCGCGTAGGCGGAAGCGATGACGTGACGGTCGACGTCCGCGTCATCAGCGCCACGCATCGCGATCTTCGCGCTGACGTGAACGCGGCGCGGTTCCGCCTCGATCTCTTCTTCCGCCTCGCCGTGGTGACGCTGCGCGTTCCCGCGCTGCGGGAGCGGCGCGAAGACATTCCCTTGCTTGTGGAGCACTTCCTTCGCGAGGCGGCCTTCGAGGGGCCCGTCGAGGCCGTGTTTCCAGAAGAGGCCATGCGGCGCCTCATCGCCTACCACTGGCCCGGCAACGTGAGGGAGCTGCGCAACGTGGTCGAGGCCGCCATCGTCCTCGGCGCCCCCCGCGACCTTGGAAACCTCTCCTCGACGGAGAGCTTCGGCGGCGCGGAGACGTTCGCCGCCGTGAGGCCCCTCGGCTACCGCGCGGCGCGCAAGGTCGTCGTCGACGCCTTTGAACGCGACTACCTCCAGGCGTTGCTCGAGCGCTCCGGCGGCAGCGTGCGTCAAGCGGCTCGCGTCGCCCAGATGGATCGCTCGTACCTCACCGAGCTCCTGCAGCGCCACCAGATCGGCGAGCGGCAAAAGGAGTCCTAGCCGGCAAGCGCGGGCGCGAGAGACGCTCGCTAGGAGTTGACCGCGAGCGGCGACGAAGCCCACAATCCGTGCAGATTGCATGCGGCATACGCCGTCAGGCTCCCGACGCCGCGGGGCAACACGAAGGTGATCACGGGTGGCTCGGCATCGGTAGGTCGGAGCTCGATCAGCCCCAGGACCTCACCGGAGTCGGCCTTCACGTAGATCGTCGTCGTGAAGTGGTAGGGCTCGTCGACGGGCGCAAGCGGCGCGAGAAGGTTCTGGGGAGGCGGCGGGGCCGGAGCCTCGGCGTCGTCGCCTTCGAGCCCAGACTCCGCGGCGAGCGCCACATCGACGGCCGCGTCTTCGAGCTCCGGGTTCGGCGACCACACATCGCCCGCGTCGTCGCTGCCCGGGACCGTGGCGGCGTCTGATGTACCTGAGACGCCGCGCGGTCCGTTGCTCATGATGTGACTGACCATGACGGTGACGCGCTCAGGCATCACTGTGTCGCGCACAACAGTTGGCACGTGACTCCGCTCGCGTCCCGCCCAAGGGCCCGGAGCCTCTTCGGTAAAGACGCCGAAGGCCTCGAGCTGCACCGCGCGCGCTTGCCAACTCGGGTTCGGCTCCCACGTCGCTTGAACCACCGCCGTGGACTGCGTCGACGACGCCGGCACGTATTCGTCGTCGTCGATGGGAACGGGTACGAGGAGGCGCCCCGTAGGCACCCAGGAAGTGCCTTGCTCGATGCAGCCACCGAGGAGCCAGCTGACGCCGGCGCCGGCGGACACGCCGAGGAGAGCGAGAAAGGACCTCCGTTGCATGGCGTCGTCACCCAAGCAGGGCGCATGCCATCGCAAGAGCGCGCAGCGAAGGGGGCTCGTCGCCGCGGAGATGGCTCGTCCCTCGCGGCGGCGCCACGCCGCTGCCGTGGACGAGAAGCCGCGGTGTCGCCCGTCGTCTACGCGGCGTGCTCGCTCACTTGCCCTTGCGCGGGCCCCGGCCCCAGGTGCTGCGCGACATGCAAAGCTCGTCGCTGTAAGCGATGCGGTGGGCCTCCTCGGGTCCGAAAGCGCGCGCCAGCTCGTCTTCGAACGCCTTGGGCTCGTGCGTAACCGCGAGGAACATCTTGGCGACCGGATGCAGCTTCTCGCCGGGGCCTGGCATCGGCCGCGCACCCGAGCGGATCTCCCCCACGAGGCGCATCGCCTCGTTGGTCGCGTCACCGTCTTTGGCTCCCTCCACGTCGAGGACGAGGTGTTGGCACGTGCTGGGCCCCAACTTCTCCGCCACCTCGGCGCTGTTCACGGCTTGCGCACACAGGGGCCGTAGCGCCGCCCAGATGCGCTCGTTCGATTGCGCGTAGGCCGTCTTAAGCGTCGCGGCGTCGTCCGGTGCCAGGCCCAGCCGCTGCAACTGCTCGGCCGAGGGCGCCCACCCTTCGGGCTTGATGCACGGGGTGCGCGCCTTGACGGTGCCGTCTTTGGCGAGCTCTTTCCAGTCGTCCTGTGAGAGGTCGAAGTCGTGTTTGACGCGCGGCGCCGAGCCGTCGGCCTGCGCCGCCGCTAGCGCCCTCTCCGTGGAGGAGAGCTTGCCCTCGAGCTCCACCTTCTGGGCGGAGAGCGCCTCGAGGCGCTTCTTGTAGTCCGTGACCTGGTTCACGAGGTTCTGATTGGCAGCCTCGAGCGGCTCGTCTCCGCGCGCAGCGACCTTCGCGTCGAAGGCCTTCTGCCCGTCTGCGAGCGACTGCCGCTCGACGCGCCCGCCGCCAAAGGTAGCCGCCTCCCCCGCGCCAAGCTCCGCTCGCTGGCCGTCGTGTGACAACGCGACCTTGCCTTCGTACACGCCGAGCAGCACAAGCGCCGCCGCCCCTGCCCCCGCCGCCGCAACCTTGATGTCTCGCTTTTGCATCTCCGCCACCCTCACTCCAAAACAAGTTCCCTTGACCTCGATGACCCCCGCCGGCGTCTTCACGCGAAAACGCGCACCGGGTTCCACTCGATAAAAAACGTCACCTCGCGACTGAACGACGTCGTCACCGTCCCACGCGAGCTCGGCGCCCGGCTCGAGGACCACGCGGGCACGTGACCCCATCGTGAGCTCGATGCGATCGCGCGCGATGGCCGACCCTCGCGCGGGCGCTGGAGACCGAAACGCCAACGCGACGCTGGCGGCGAGCGACGCCGCGATCACGACCGCCGTCGCGCGCGAACCGAACCGACGCCCTTTCGGCGCGGCCCCCTGACCATCGCTGCGCTCGGCGCGGATGCGCTCCACCACGCGCTCCGAAAAATCGCGAGGCGGCGGCGCCGCGTCCCACGCCTCCAGGTCCACGTCCTCGGACAGCGGTCGCTCGTCGTCTCGCTCGCTCACGATCGCCTCCATTCGGGCTCGAGCGCGGCCCGCATCTTCTCGCGTGCGCGAAAGAGCTTCGTCTTCGCGGTCGCTTCCGGTACGCCCAGCGCCTCGCCCACTTCGGCGAGCGACAAACCGTGAAGCTCGACGAGCACGAGAGCCGCGCGTTGGTCGTCGGGGAGCGTCGCTGCCGCCTCCGCGATGGCGTGACCGAGTTGGCGTCGCACGAGGCGGAGCTCAGGCGTCGAGGGGCGCTCAGCGGACACCTGGTCGGCCTCCTCGATGGGCCCCGCGTCGACGGTGCGCCGCTTCTTGAGATCCAACGCGAGGCGCGTCGCGATGGTCAAAAGCCACGTCGAGACCTTGGCCGTCCCGTGGGGGTCGAAGCCGGGGAACGCACGATAGGCGCGCACGAACGTCTCTTGCGCCAGATCCTCCACCTCGGGCCGTCGGCCGAGCATGCGCGACAGCAGCGCAAAGACCATTCGCTCGTGCCGAACCACGAAGGCTCGAAAGGCCATCGGATCTTGCGCGCGGCAACGCTCGAGGATGGCGGCCTCGAGCGGGAGCGGCCTCTCCGGCTCCATGCTCTTCGTCGTTGGGCCGCTCATCATGACCATCATCACCGAGTGTCACGACGAGCCCGGCAAAAGGTTCCGCGGGGGCGCGCGGGTCGCGCCGCTTTTCTTCTAGGTCATTGAACTGACGTCGCTTTTGTCAGCCCGGAAATCCGCCGCTCTCGGCCAGGCCCGCTTCGATAGAGAGGGCGTTCTCGAAATCGCGCTCCGTGACCTCGTAGGGATTGCCGTCGGCGCCGGAGACGAAGACGCCTACCGAAGCCTTGTCGACGGTCACGTACACAGACACGCCGAAGAGCTCGGTCCGCGACGGAGCCTCGTATTTCGGGAACAGCGGGAGCGGCTGCCGGAGCGCCTCATATTCCTCGATGGTGTATTGGCAGCCGGCGACGGGAACGGCCGCGTCGCTCGGCAGCTCGACAAGCGGTCGCCCCAATCGGTCGAACAGCGCGACGAGCTCGCGCTCGTTGGCGAAGGGCAACGTAGCCTTGAGCGCGTCGCCATCGTTGGTGTGGCGCGAGGGCTGAAAAGTGAAGAGCCGGAGGCGTGTGGGCCATCGCTCCAACTGTTCGGGACTGGGCGGCATTGGGATGATGGTACGTCGTTGCGGTCGATGGAGCGGTGAGCAATTCGAAGCTGTCCGTCCTTGACTCAGACTTCAAGCGATCTAGCGCGCCACGCGAATCGGAATGTTGAAGGTGCGCGGCGTATCGGCCGCCGGGAACGTCCACGAGCGCACCTTACCTTCAACGCATTGTGCGAAGGCCGCGTCGGTCGCCTTGGCGCTCGCGCCAACGACGGCACCGTTCGCGTTCACGGTCGCGACCACCTGCACGACGCTCGTGGTCTTCGAGGACCCCTCCCAACACTCCTTCGTGCCGGCTTGATTCTTCCGCGCGACCTGGAAGCCCACGGCCGCGTCGTCGCCGGCGGATGCGGGCGCGGGCGTCGGCGCCACCTTCGGCGTGGCCACCGCAACGACCGGCTTTGGGCGCGGCTCGCGAGGCGGCGTCGGCTCACGGGGCGGAGCCGGCTCGCGCGGCAACACTGGCGCCGTGGCTTCGACGACGGCAGCCGTCCGCGCCGGCGTGGGAACCGGACTGGGCACGGCGTCGACGCGCGGCGGGGGAGCGACGACCGCGACCGCCGACGGCGTGGGAAACGTCGGCGACGTTGACTCGACCGTTGCGGCGGTGATGGCATGAGGCGCATTCGTTGGCGTCGGTGGGGACTCCACGGTCGTGAACGCGGTCATCGGCTTGGTCGGAGTCGGCGTCGACTCGGGGGGCGCCGGCGCCACGCTCCGCGAGGATCGCATGGCCATCACCGCGCCAGGCACCACCAGGAGCGCGACGAGTCCCGCTCCCCACGCCCAGAGCACGCGATCGCGCGCCGGTGCCGCCGCGGTCGCCGGCCTCGGTGGTCGCAGCGTCGGGACTTGGCGAGAATCAGGCACCTTCGCTGGCGGCGGCGACGTCGACACGCCGTCGGCAGCCTGCGCGGCCACGTCTACCAGCGGCGCTGACGGTGGCACGCTCGCCCGAGCGACAGCGGGCGTTGGTGTTGGCGTCGCGCGAGCGCCCCGCGCCGAGGGGGGCGCACTGGCCGCGACGTTGGGCGGCTGCTCCGATGGCAACAACTCTCCGACGTCGACCACTTCGCCGTCCTCGAGGTCCACCAGGGCTTCTTCCGGGATGGTCTCTACGGGCGCCGGCCGCGGCGTCAAGCTCGCGCGCGGCACCGGTGGTTTGGACACCCTCGAAGGCCGCTCGAGAGCCCGGAGCGCCGTCGCCAGCTCGTCGATGGTGCCGTAGCGCTCGCCCGGGTCTTTCGCCAGGCATCGCCGAATGACCGCATCGAAGGGCGACGGCACTTCGACGAGGATCGGCTCGTCGTGGAGCACCTTCACGATGACCTCGGTCATCGTCTCGCCGTCGAAGGGGACTTCACCGGTCAAGAGCTCGTAGAGGATGATGCCGAGCGACCAGATGTCGGCGCGCGGATCCGCGGACGTCGAGCTCTGCATCTGCTCCGGCGCCATGTACCAAGGTGAGCCCAGGATCTCTTTGGTCTCGGTGCGGCGCCGGTCGTGGTGCTCGACCTTCGAGATCCCGAAGTCGAGCACCTTCAAGCTCGGCGGCCGGCCTCGCGTCTTGGCGAGGAAGAGGTTCGCCGGCTTGATGTCGCGGTGAATGATGCCGAGCGAGTGGGCCTCGCGGATCGCGTCGCAGACCTGCAGCGCGTAGAGGAGCGCTTCGGTGACGGGCACGCGGTGGCGCCGCGAGAGCAGGGTCGCGAGGTCCTCGCCTTCGAGGTACTCCATGACGATGTAAGGCGTGCCGTCTTGAAGGGCGCCGACGTCGATGATGCGGGCGACGTGCTCGCTCTTGATCTTGACGGCCATCCGAGCTTCGCGAGCGAAGCGCGCGCGTACGTCGGCGTGTTCGGCGCGATGGGGCAAGAGGATCTTGATGGCCACCAGCTCGTCGAGCTCTTGATGGCGAGCGGCCACCACCACGGCCATGCCGCCGTGGCCCAAGACGTTCTCGACCTTGTACTTGCCCCCGATCAGCTCTCCGCGCCGAACTGGGAGCGTTTCCTCGCGCATCGCGTCGTAAGGGTACCGCACGGCGAGACAGACGTCTCCTTGACTGTTTTTCTTGCCGGAGCGCTACTTCTTCTTCGCCTCGAGCGCAGAAATGGCCTCGGCGAGCGCGGCGTCCTTGCGCATGCAACGGTAACAATCGCCCCGCGCGAAGAAGCCGCACCCGGTCGTCCGCTTAAACGTAGTGATGAGGGCCAACGCCCGCGCATCGCCGGCGGCGGCGGCCTGGGGCAAGAGCTCCTTCTTTGCCTCACACGACTTCGCCTCACGCAGGTCGAGCACGACGCTCGCGGCCGGCGATGCGTGTGCGCGCACGTCGGGCTTCTTGAGGCTGCGCTGGAACTTCGCGCGGTGCGGCCCCTGCGCGGCGGCTCGCTCCATGAGCACGTCGACGCCGCGCGCGCCCAAGGGCCCTTCGAGGAGCAAGAGCGCCGCGTCGACGTCGTCGGCGGTACCGACGTCGAGGGCCACATCGAGCACGCGGTCCATGTCTGCGTGAGCGGCGGCCTGGGCGTCTAGCGCGGCGAGGCGGCCCAACGCCGCGAGCGCGTCGCGGTGGCGCCCTTGCGCTGAGCAAGCGGCCGCGATCTCGCGCGGAACGCGCGCGTCTTTCGGGTATTCGGCCTCGAGCGCCAGGAGCGCCTCGACGCCGCGTTGGCTCGCGTCCCGGAGCTTGCTATCGGAAAGCCCTGCGAACGGGAGCCAAGGCGTCGTCGACGCAGCACCGCCGTCGACGACGCTCGGATGCGCTCGCGGACCACACGACTTGGCGGCGAGAACGACCATCAGCAGCGACAACAATGCGGCGCCGCCGAGAGCCGGCAGCAGGGTGCGGCGTCTCTCCCAGAACCAGGTGCGCACGTCCGCTGCCGCGTAGGCGCGCGACGTCGGAGGAGCCGGAAGCGCCGTCGGTAGGTTCCCGAGCTCCGACGCCACCGACGTTGTCGGCGACCCAATGTTCGCGGCAGTGTGGAGGAC
Source organism: Myxococcales bacterium (assembly GCA_016703425.1). Taxonomy (NCBI): domain Bacteria; kingdom Pseudomonadati; phylum Myxococcota; class Myxococcia; order Myxococcales; species Myxococcales bacterium. Next base: position 280,238 of record JADJCA010000012.1, on the reverse strand, counting down.
CGCGGCGCCCGAGACGACACGCTCCGACGCCCCATCGCCTCGTTCGGCCAGGTATTGGTTCAACTCCGCGTGAACGGCGGCCGCCGTCTGAGGCCGGTAGCCCGGGTCCTTCGCCATGAGGCGCATCACGAGCGCCTCGAGGGCCGGCGGCACGTGGACCCGCGGCGCGCGCTCCGAGGGCGGCGGCGGCGGCTGCGCGACCTGCATCGTGAGGACCGCGATGGCGGTATCGCCATCGAAGGGCCGGAGCCCCGTCAGCATCTCGTAGAGCGTCACACCCAGCGCGTACAGGTCGGCGCGCGCGTCGACCGCCTCGCCCCTCGCCTGCTCCGGCGCCATGTATTCGGGCGTACCAAAGACCTGCCCCAACTGCGTCAGCGCTTTGTTGTCTGCCGCCGGCGAGAGACCTGTCGCCTTCGCGATGCCGAAATCGAGCACCTTGACCAGCTCGTCGACCGAGCCCTCACGCCGAACGAGCATCACGTTGTCGGGCTTCAAGTCTCGATGAACGATCCCAAGCTCATGGGCGCGCGCGAGGCCGCTGGCGATCTGTGTGGCGATGGTCGCCGCGCGCCCGGCCTCGAGAGGGCCCGACGCGAGCGCGTCGCGCAGGCTCTGCCCCTCCACGAGCTCAAGGACGAGGAAGAAGGCGCCTCCTTCCATTCGCCCGAAGTCCGTGGCGGCGACCACGTTCGGGTGGTCGATATGCCCCGCCGCCATGGCCTCGCGCTCGAAGCGCGCGACGACCTCGTCGCTGCCGCTCATCTCCGGGAGGAGCACCTTCAACGCGAGCCGCTTCCTCATGTGGATGTGCTCCACGAGGTAGACGGCACCCATGGCGCCCTGCCCGAGGAGGGACTCCACGCGGTAGCGCTCGGAGATGATGGTGCCGGGGGCGAGCGCGGGGGTCATGGCGGGACGAGTCAGAGTACACGCTCGCGTTCGACTGTGGACGACACGCCGCACGCCCCCAGGATTGTCGCATGCAGTCTACATGCACGAAACCGTCGACTTAGGATACTTCCCTACCGTCTTCGTGTGTCCGCGTGCACGGTCGCTGAATGCAATCGCACTTGCACTTCAGACTCCTCCTCGTCGCCCTCCTGACCGCGACCGTCAACTGCAACGACGCGGAGTCGGGCACGGACCGGGCAGACCTCTCGTCGACGATCCTGGTGCCCGGCGCGACGCCTGGCACAGCGTCGGTCTCTCCCACCGGCGCTGCCTCGTACGCCATCCCGGTGGCCATCGCCCCGGGCATCGCCGGAAGCCAGCCGGCCCTGTCAATTCAGTATTCGAGCCATGGAACGAGCGGCATCCTCGGTCAGGGCTTCTCGCTCGCGGGACTTTCGGCCATCGCGCCATGTCCGCGAACGGTAGCCGACGACGGCGTCGCCGCCGACGTCGCCTTCGACGCCAGCGACCGACTCTGCCTCGACGGGCAGCGCCTCGTTTCGGTCAACGGCCTCTACAACCAAACGGGTGCCGAGTACCGCACGGCACGGGAATCGTTCGCGCGCATTCGGCAGCGGGCCGACAGCTTCGTCGTCGACGCAAAGAGCGGCCCAACGCTCGAGTACGGCGCCACGCGCGACTCGCGCATCGACGTCTCGAGCGGCGCCGGAGTCCGCGTTTGGGCCCTGTCGCGGGCCACGGATCGCACGGGTAACGTCGTCCGCTACGCGTACGCTGCGGACACGGCGAACGGCGACTACTTCCCGACGAGCATCGAATATGCGGCCAACGCAGCCGCCGGCGTCGTCGCCAATCAGAAGGTCGAGTTTCGCTACAAAACCAGGAGCGACGTGACGCCAGCCTTCGTTGGTGGCGCGGCAGTGAAGACGACGCGTCTGCTCCAATCAATCGCAGCCTTCGAGAGCGGCGTCGAGTTCCGCAGCATGAACTTCGACTACGACGCCGGTCACCGGGGGCGCGCGCGACTGATCTCCGTCCAAGAGTGCGGCGCCGAGCGCAATGGCCCCAACCAGGGGAAAGTGGTGTGCCTCAGGCCGACGCGCTTCGAGTGGACCTCGGCGACACCGCTCACGACCGTCGCGCTGGAGTCAGCCCCCAACGTGGCGGGGCTCGTGAGCTCGGCCATTACCGGTGACTTCAACGGAGATGGCATCGTCGACCTCGTTCAAGTGCAGAGCGCGACGGCGCTCGTCAACGTCGGCGTCCCCGACGATTCGCGCTTCCGGGGTTGGGCCAACTGGGGCTCCGGCTTCTACGGCACCATGCTCGCGGGCGACTTCAACGGCGACGGCAAGTCTGACCTCCTCGACGTACGCGGCGACGGCACGGCTTACGCTTGGCTCTCCTTCGGCAACGGATTCAACGCCACGCTCTTCGCGAGCGGACTCGCCGACGCGTCGCGTCTACGTGTGGCCGACTTTGACGCCGATGGACGGAGCGACCTCTTCGAGGTGGCGTCGAACGGCGACCTTCGCGTGTTCGTCTCGCGGAGCGCGAGTCCCGCGTCGCCCGTCATGGCGTCCCTGGGGCTCGAGCTCGAGAACGTTCGTCTTGCCGACTTCGACGGGGACGGGCGTGCTGACATTCTCCACGTCCAGGGCGGCGCCTTTCGTGTGATTCGTTGGGGCGCGGCTGGCCCTTCATCGAGCGCGTGGGGCGCCGATGGATCGGCAACGGGGCAAAACGTTCGCATCGGCGACGTCAACGGCGACGGAAAGGGCGATCTCATCGTCATTACGGCCGGAGGGGCCGCGAACGTCCACCTGAGCACGGGGCGCGGCTTCGTCGCCCAGGGCACGTGGTCGACAGGGCACAATCAGACGACCCAGATTGCCGACCTCGATGCCGACGGCAAGGGCGACCTCTTCCAATACGACGGCGGCGGCACCGAGTTGCAGGTGGCCCTCTCAAACGGCATTGGCGCCTTCGGCGCGCTGACGAAGATCACCGAGCGAAGCCTGGCCCCGGCGCGGTATCCATCGACACGGGTCGACACGCGCAGCTTCAATCCTTGGGGGCACTACGTTCACACGAACGACGACTTCCGCGATGGAGTGTGGCGCTTCTGCAGCGAGCGGGGTCTAGGTACGACGGTGGCTGGCGCGAGCGTGCGGAAGCAGAGACTTTCGAGTTGGTGCGAGCGTCGCGATACCGGCCATTGCCGGGTCTTCGCCAGCGGCGAGCGGGAAGACTGCAGCCTGAGCAATCGGTGCCCGGGCTCGACCGAGGGCGCCATCGACGCGCCCGGCACCTTGTCCGTTCGCCCGCTCGACGCACCCGAATTGTCGTCGCCGACCGTCGTCTCCGGCGACTACGAAGCCGTCGCCACGCGCCACAACGGCAACTGGTTCGTTCACACCACCGACATCGATCCCGGCGGCAACGTCGTCGAGTGGGTCGACTGCCAGACGGTCGACACGTCGGAGCAAGAAGCCGTCGATCGCTTCAGCGTGCAGCTCGGCGATCTCGATGGCGACGGCGACGTCGACCTCTTGCAGCGCGGCAACGGGGGCTTGCTCCGCCTCGCCCGAAACCCCGTAAACGCGCACTACGATGTCCTTCGCGCCGTCACGAACGGGCAAGGCGCTCGCACCGAGGTTGACTACGCGCCGCTCATGACCGGCGGCGTGTACACGCCGCTCGATGAGCCCATGGCGTATCCGCTAACCGCTGCCACCGGCGCCAGCTACGTCGTCAAGGAGACGCGCGAGACCGATGGCGCCGGGAGCGTGACGCGAAACCTCTACCAGTACCAAGGCGCGCGGACGCGGATGGACGGCCGAGGGTTCTTGGGCTTTCGCCGCGTCGTCACTCGCAACCTGACGACGGGCATCGAGACGCTGCAAGTGCTTCGCACCGACGAACCCTTCGCGGGGCAGCTCGAATACTCCGAACGTCGTTGGCTCGCCCCCGGCGGGCGCACCGCGGTCCTGGGCAAGAGCTGGAACGAGCTCGCGCTTCACCCCGGATATCCAAAGTTGGGAGTTGGCGGACGCATCGACTTCGTCGTTCAAACGGGCGCCATTGAGAAGAGCTGGGATCTCGACGGGGCGCCTCTACCGGACGTATCGACGAGGAACGAGGGGTATCAATACGGCAACCCCACGAAGGTGGTCACGAGCACGTCGTTCGGTGCCGACACGCTAAAGAAGACGACCCTCACTCTGTTCGATCACGACGAGGCGAGCTGGACCCTGTCACGAATCCGCAAGAGCACCACGACGACCGAGTGGACGGGTGCGGCGGCGTTAACGCGAACAACGACGTCGAGCTACCTCCCCAACGGCTTGCTCGCCGCAGAGACCGTAGAGCCCGGCAACGCAGAGCTCGAGGTTTCGACCCGCTACGAATACGACGCGTTGGGCCACGTCGTCACGAAGGTCGCCAGTGCCGCCGACGGCACCGCGCCCCGCACGGTCACAACGGAGTTCGCGGATCCGAGGTTTGCCACGGCGACGCGGAATGAGCTCGGACACCAAGTGCGGGCGGAGTACGACCCCCGATTCGGCCTCGCCACGCGGACCATCGACCAGAACGGCCTCGTCGCGGAGACGGACTACGACGCCTTCGGTCGGAAGCGTCGGAGCAAGGCGGCAAGCGGCGTCGAATCGACGAGCGAGCTCTACTTCTGCGACGCCACGTGTCCCGCCGGTGCATCGGTTTGGGGTCAGGTAAAGACGCTGGGGGGTGCGACGCAGCGCTCGTACCTCGACGTCCTCGGCCGCGAGATCGCCGCCGACGTCGAGGGTTGGAACGGACGCTGGGTTCGCACCCAACGGCGGTACAACAGCCAGGGCCTCGTGGCGGCGGAGTCGCGGCCCGCGTTCTTGGGCGACCCGGTGCATTGGTCGCAGACCACTTACGACGCCCTCGGGCGCGTCACCTCCGCGACGGCCCCCGACGGCGGCACGACGCGGTCGACCTACGCGGCCCTGACGTCGGCAACCACCGATGCCCTCGGGCGCACGTCGCGCACCACGAAGAACGGCGCCGGCTGGCTCGCGCAAAGCGTCGACGCCCAAGGCAACGCGATGACGTTCACGCACGACGCCGATGGCCACGTCGTCTCGACCGTCGACCCGAACAAGCAGCGGCACACCCGGAGCTACGACTTACGCGGGCGCCTCACGCGCGAGGTGAGCCCCGATCGGGGTGCTGTCGCGTTCACCCACAACGCCTTCGGGGAGGTCGTCAGCGAGCGACGGGAGGCGACCGGTGCCGAGACGCGCCTCGCGGTGGACGCGCTGGGTCGCGTGGTGAGGCGGACCGCCCCCGAGGGCACGACTGTTTACCGCTACGACACGGGCTTGGGGGCTATCGGAAAGCTCACGTCCGAGGAGTTTACCCCCGACGGCGGCGGCGGCGGCGTCGTGGCGAACACCCGCAGCTACGCCTACGACGAGCGCGCGCGCCTCGTCGGCGTCGAACACGTCATCGACGGGGAGATCTTTCGCACAACGTCGACCTACGACGCGCTGTCTCGACTCGTCTCGGTCACGGAGCCGAGCGGCCTCGCCCTCAGCTACGGCTACGACGCGCAAGGGCACCACGTGAGCGTTGCGAACGCGACCTCGGGCCTCGAATACTGGCGCGCCGTCGACACCGCCGCCGACGGCCAGGTACGCGTCGAACGTCTGGGCAATGGGCGGAGCACGACTCGTGACATCGACCCGAAGACCGGCCGCGTCACGGCCATCCGCACGCCCAACCGTGAAGGGAGCGTGGCTTGCGTGCCCGCCACGTGCACGATGGACATGGCGACCTACGATGCCGTGACGAAGCGCGACGCGGCGGGCTGCACCTTCAGCGAAGACAACGGTCGCTCGGAGCGGTTGCCTCAAGGTTGCGCAAGCGTGACAGTGCAGAGTTATCTCGCCAGCTACGATCTCGTGGGCAACCTCACAGGCCGCCGCGACCTCGTGACGGGTCTCGACGAGGCGTTCGAGTACGACGCGTTGAGTCGGCTCAAGAGCGCCAACCTGGCGGCGAACGGCACGGGCCTGGAGAAGGCCAACGCGGGCAAGACCGTGACCTACGCCTACGACGCCGTGGGTCGGCTCACGGCTCGGTCGGACGTAGGGCAATACGCCTACGAGGGACCAAAGCCCCACGCGGTGACGCGGACCACGGGGCCGGTAGCCGCCGAGTTCACGTACGACGTCAGCGGCAACCTACTCTCGGGGCACGGCCGCACGCTCACGTGGACGTCGTTCCAGAAGCCGCTCCGCATCGAGCGCGGCGAGGCCTTCAGCGAATTTGCCTACGGTCTCGGTCACGCGCGCGTGCGACAAGCGCTGCCTCACGGGCGCCAGATCACGTACGTGTCGGGCTCCTACGAGGAGCGCACGACGAACGGCGACGTTGACCGTGTTCACCGAATCTCCGCGGGACACGGCCTCGTGGCGGAGATCACCGTCAAGGGGCAGAGTGAAAGCGTCGCCTACTTCGGCACCGATCACCTTGGCTCCATCACAGTCGTCACGAACGAGGACGGCGAGGTCGTGCAACGCCTCGGCTATGACGCCCACGGCAAGCGACGTTTCGCCAGCGGCGGCGACGACACGGCGGGCACACTAAAGAGCGCAGCGACGACGCGCGGCTTCACGGGACACGAGATGCTCGACGACCTGGGCCTCGTCCACATGAACGCGCGCATCTATGACCCGACCTTCGGCGTATTCCTGTCACCCGACTCGGTGACCCAGTTCCCCAGCTCTACGCAGGGCTGGAACCTATACAGCTACGTTGGGCAGAACCCCCTGTCGTTTACCGACCCGACGGGACACATGCGGTGGGGCAGCGTGTTCCGCATCGTCGTCGCCGTCGTCGCCGTGGTAGCGGTGGTGGTGACGGGAGGGGCTGCTCTCGCCGCCATGGGCGCGATGCTCAGCGGCCTCACCGGCGGGTTCATCAGCGCCGCGGTGGCCACGGCAGCGGTGACGGCGGCGGCGACGAGCTTCGTCTTCACCGCCATCGTCACGGGCAGCTTGAGGGTCGCGGCGAAGGCGGCGCTCATCGCCGGCGTATGCGCCGGCGTCGGAGCGGCCGCGGGTGGCGGCTACCTCGGCGGCGCCCTCGAAGGCACGGGACGTGCGGCGTGGCAGGGCGGCGATCTCAAGCAGGGCTTCATCACAGGTGCCGCGCCGCTCGCGAGCCTCATCTACGCGTACAAGGATCGCGGCACCGACGGCATCGCCATGGCCCTGGGGCAGAAGGCCATCGCCATGATCGCCGAGCGCGGCATGTCGGGGGAAAGCTCCGCCCAAGAGGCACCACGCACATCACCGATGCAGCTCGCGGGCCTCGACTCGGGCACGATGAGTGACGTGGCCGGTAGCTTCGGCAACGCCGAGCAAAGCACGGTCTCGCCGGGCGGTGTCGACTACGGCGATCAATGCCGGCCCATGGAGCCCGGTCTCGAACGAAACTACTTCCTCGAAGAGATGTTGCTCGGCGGAAAGCTCTTCAAGCTCGCCGCCGACGGAGTCCGCGCCGCCGTTGGATTCGCTCGAGAGTTCTCCGTACGGGCCTGGACCCTTAGCGAGTGGGCGGGCGAAGCGGCGGGCACGACCGGCGGCTACACCGTCTATCGCGGCGGCCGCGAGTTGGGTCGTTTTGACGCGCACGCCTTCGAGGTCCGGGGACTGAGCCTAGACGTGCCGCACGTTCACGGCTTTGGGGTCTTCGGGGAGAAGGGTCACTTTCCTTGGCGCGCGGTGGTCGACGCTGCGCGGGGCCCGGCAGCCGGCGGCCACGGTCTTGGCGTGCACAGTCCCGGAAGCATGTGGGTTCCCAAGTACCCCGCGCCGTAGCGCGCCCCGCGGGCCCCCTGCTCGGAGACGTCGCTATGGGCGAGGACTGGGGTTCGCGTCGCCGCCCGGCTTCGTGAACCAGTACGCCCACGCGATGAGAACCGCCTGGAGCGGGAGCCGCGCCCACATGAGGGCCGGCTCCGTGAGCTCGCCGAAGGGGATGTGATTGACGGCCATGTTGATGTTCGCCGGCAACACCGCGACGAAGAGCGCCATGAGACCAAAGGCGGCGAGCCGCCGCGTTCGTTCGGCGAGGAGCGCCGCCCCCAAGATGATCTCGAAGGCGCCGCTCACGTAGACGAGCGCCAACTTGAAGGGAAGCGCCGCCGGCACGATGCGCACGAAGCCATCAGGTCGTGCAAAGTGCATGACGCCGGCGAAGACCATGAAGGCGGCCAGCACGAGTCGTAGGGCGCGCTTCATGGTCTTGGGTGCCGGCGGAGTGCTCAAGAGGGCTTCGGCAGATCGCAGTTGACCATCCAGGCGATGCCAAACTTGTCGACGAGCATGCCGAACTTCGCGCCCCAGAACTGATCGCCGAGCGGCATCGTCACTTGTCCGCCTTCGGCGAGCGCACGGAACACGCGCTCCGCTTCGCCGGGGTCTTTGGTGTTGATGGAGAGCGAGACGCCCTTCATGCCGTCGTACGGGTGACCGGGCATCGTGTCGCTGGCCATCAAGAGCGTCGGCCCGATCTTGAACGACGTGTGCATGATGCGATCGAGGTGTTCGGCCGCCAAGCCCTCGGCCGCCGGCGTACCGCGGAACGAGTGCGACGCGACGATCTCAGCGCCGAGGGTTTGCTTGTAGAACAGAACGGCCTGAGCGCAGGTACCGGGAAAGGTCAGGTACGCGTGGACTTCCATGGGAGCCTCCGTGGTGAGGCGCGGAGGGTAAGGGGCGAGTGAGGGGGACGGCAATGGGGGGGGGCAAGTCGCGCCGGGCACCGGGTGACACGGAGCTCAAACAGAGCTCATTTCTCAGCGCGCCAAGCGAGGGTTGACTGACGGCCAGTAGGTCCTGAAGTCACCCGAGGGGACTATCGGGACGTAGTCCCCGTATCCGCCCTCGACTCCGGAGTAGACCTTTCCGTCGCTCGGGAGCACCGCGAGATTGTCGGGAGCGATCACGGGTGACGGGACGCCTGTCTCGCGAAGGAGGGCATTGGCGAGTGCTTGCGCAGCGCCGCTTCGTCCAGACCAACACGCGACAAGGCGAATGGGCATGCCCGGTCGGAACCCCAACCGACCCTTGATCATGGCAGCGAGAACCTCCGGCGAGACCCACTGGTTGAACGCCCAGAATTGGCCATTCTCGCCTCCGTGTATGCCAACGGTGTACTCGGCGGCGTCCTTGGGGATCGCCTCAAAATTATTGATGAGCCTGTACTCGTAGGATCGCCAGTAGTGCTCGCTCGACGGCTCTAGACCACTCGGGTCGCGCACGAGGGTCGGCGCGTTTGCGATGTAGGCGAAGAGATTCGTGCCTCCCGAGAACCCCATCGGATCGCGCGCGGTCCACCTTCCGCTGGCGGGCTCGTAGTCTCGGTATCCGAATCGTACGAGGCCCGTCGTCGCATCCCGAAGGCCTCCAGCGAAGCCCTGCGGAATGTCAAATGTGTTGGCATCACCGCCGAGGGCCACGCCCCACGCATCGTATTCGGCGGTTAAGGCGACGACGCCCGCCGCGTCCACAACGATCTTGGGAGTGCCCACTTCGTCCGTGCCAACCAAGTAGTTCGTACCGCCGCGGCGGAGCGCGTAGAGACGGCCGGCGTCGTCATAGAAGTATTCGGTGACCATGCCACCGGGAGCGCGCGAGTGGGTGACGTAGAACGAGCCGTCGGAATAGAGGTACTCCGTTGTTCCGCTCCCGTCGGTGCGCGCCACGCGGCGCCCGCCGGCATCGTAGCCATAGGTCACCGTGTTTCCCCCCACGGTGGCGCTCAGAAGCTCACCACGCGCCGAGTACACGAACGTGTCACTCCCCCGCTGCGTGAGGAACCCCGCCGCGTCGTAGGTGTACGCCGTCGTGTCGCGCGTGACGATCCGGTCCTGCGCGTCGTAGGTCGTTGTCACCGGGTTCCCCCCCACGAGGGCGCTCGTGCGGTTGCCGTTGACGTCGTACGCGTAGCTCTCGACGACGACGTTGTCTTTCTTCACCTCAACGAGCTGGCCGCGACCGTCGTACTTGTACGCGTACGTCGATGCGGCGGCGCCGTTGACGCTCTCGACGCGGCCCGTGAGTTGGCTCCCGGCATCAAAGCTCAAGGTCGACGAGTAGCGGCTACCGGCGGCGTTGAGCACGCGGGATGTCCGCCGACCGAGGGCGTCGTAGCCGTAGGTCCAGTGCGTCGTCGCGCCGATACGAATCGCGGACGTCGCCCCGCGTGGACCGCTCCTCGTCAATCCGAACGGACCTTCCACCGTCGTGAGGCCGTCGGCGTCGTAGGCGAACGGCGTCGCCGGCCCGCCGTCGAGCGAGCGACTCGCCACCCAGAGGTTCGTGGCCCCTGCCGACGGAACGTCGTACGTGAAGGCATAGGCCCCCGTAGCGGGCCCCGCAAACGCAAGGCCCGTCAGGGCGGAGCCCGCGTAGGTGAACGCGATGCTCTGGGCCGCGCCGGCCGTCGGCGTCCGCACCGCGCTCGCCAAGCGCTCCGTCGCGCCCACGTAGCTTCGCGTGGTTGAGCCCTCGGGGAACGTCGTGCCCGTCATGCGCCCCGCAGCGTCATACGAGAAAGAGACGTTCCGACCGTCGCCGAGCGTGAGCTGCGAGAGGCGCTTGATGCCGTCGTACGCGAGCGCCATTGCGCTGCCGTCGGGCGGCGTGTAGCTCGTCACGAGGTCGCGCGCGTCGTACGCGAACCCGTGCACGGCGCCGCTCGGCATCGTCACGCTCGTTCGATTGCCGTTCGCGTCGTAGGCGTATTGGAACGTCGCGAGGTCCTGCGCCACCGGCGTGGTCTCCGCATACGTCATCGCGCTCACGCGGTCGGCGCTATCGTAGGTCACCTTCACGCGTTGACCGATGGCGTTGGTTCGCGTCGTCAAGCGGCGTGCGCTGTCGTAGGCGAGCGCCGTCGATGTCGCTCCCTGCGTCATCGTCTGGACGAGGCCGTCGGCTCGATACGAATACGTGACCGGCGACTGCCCGACCTCGCGCGTCTCCTGGATAGGCCTCAGCAGCGCATCGAGCACGATCGTCGCTCGCCGCGACGAGCCAGATCCGCCCGCGGTCGTGGAGACGCCGGTGCGTGTCCCCACGGTGTAGGTCATCGTCGACGTACGCCCGTTCACCGTGAACGAATCGGTCTGCGCCGTCAGCGAGAACGGATTGTTGAGATCGGGCACCGTCAACTGTCGAGAGAAGGTCGTCGTCACCGTGCCCAACGGCGTGGCCACCGACACGTTCGACGCGTACGGCGAACTCATCCCAAAGCGCGCGTCGGGCGCGAGGCGCGTCGTCATCGTATCGCCCACGGAATCCGTGGACGTCGTCACTCCGGCGGTGTTCGTGCTCGTCGTCGTCATGGCTCCCGATGGCGCCGTGCTCGTACGCGTCTCCGTGAGACTCCCGGCCGTCGCGACGGCGAACGATTGCGTGAGCCCGAGGGCGTTTGTCAGCGTCACCGTTCCGTCGGCGGCGCGCGCCAACGTCGTCGCGGCGCCCGCCGGATCGGTGTCCTTCACGAGGTACCCAAGCCCGTCGTATTCGTACGAATGGACGCCGGCGCGCGGATCGGTGAGCGACGCGAGAAGGCCACCGGGCGCATAGCCGAGCGCGTAGGCCTGCCCTGCCGGGTTCGCCACGGCGGTCAGGTAGCCATTGCCATCGACCGTCAGCGTGTTGCGTTGCCCGCCGGGCGCGACGATGGCGGTCATTTGCCCGCTCGCGTTTCGCTCGATCGTCACCACGTTGCCGCTGCGATCGGTGATCGACGTGAGCCTTCCCGCCGAGTCGTAGCCAAAGGTCTGCAGCGTCACGTTGGTGTTCGAGACCGTCCGCAGGTGCCGCCCAACGGAATTGAAGACGTAGACCTCGTTGCCACTCTCTGAGGGCACGGCGAGGTCGGCGCCGGTGAAGCCAGGAAGGAAGGGCGAGACGCGCGTGATGACGCCGCCTTGGTAGTTGGGAAGTATGTTTCCCACGTAAAGCGCGCCGTCGGGCCCAAGCTTCATGCCGCCGACGATCCACGCGCCGTCGACCCCGGGCTTGAGTGCGGACGCGGGCATGCCGCCGCCCCGCCCGCTGTTGTCCGCGATGTTGAGGGTTCCGTCGCCCATGTACGACTCGACGATCCCCTCGGCCGTCACGTGGCGTATGCGGTCGCCTTGGCTTTCGCCGTAGCCCGTTCCGCCGCCGGCGGTCGCGAAGTAGAAGCCGCCTCGGCCGTCCCAAGCGACAGCGCGAGCGCCGGCGTCAGAGTAGGGCTTGTCGGGACCGCTGGCGTCGGCGCTGAGCGCGTTGACGCCCATGGAGAGCGAGCCGGCGCAGCGCGCCCCGCAGAACGGACCGGCGGGGCCGTAACCCGCGCCCGCGACGGTCGTGACGATGCCGTTTTCGACCTTCTTGATGGAGCACTGCTGCGAAAAGAGGATGCGCCCGTCTTTGTCGACGTCGATGTAGCTGATCGCGGTGGGCCACGTCGCGTTGGCGAGCGGGATGTTGTTCTGCTCCGTCATGTAGCAATACGGCTGCGACTCGCTTCCCGCCTGGGTAGCCTTGGTGAGGCGACGGAGGATTCCGTCGGGCGCGATGGTGTAGATGCCCGTCATGCGCAGACCTGTGACCGGCTGCGAGGAGAAACCGGCGGCGATGTAGAGCGTCCCGTCGGCCCCGAACACGATGTGGGCTGTGCTCGGAAGCTGCGCTGCGGACGCGGGGCCGCCGACGCCGGTCTCGACGCCCGCGGTGCTCGGCGCCGTGACGTTCTCGACGACGCCGTCGGCGCGAAGTCGACGGATGCCGGGACAGCCGTTGTCCGCCTGCGCGTAGTAGAGCAGGCCATCCAGTGGTGAGATGGCCATGGCGACGGAGTTGGCGACCTGCGTCTGCGAGCCAGGTAAGCCCGCCGCGCCGCAGCCGGCGCTCATCGTCGCGCTTCCGATGAGCGGAGTGACAGCACCTTGCGGCGAGCGCTTCCAAATGCGTGAGCCGTAGTAGGGGTACTCGCGGAAGTAGATCGTGCCGTCGGGCCCCATCGTCCACGCCGAGTGGCGGTACCCGACGACGACCCGCGCTTGGAAGTTGACGACGTCTGCGTGACGGCGTCGGCCATACGACGTCGGCCGTCGCCGAAGAGGAGCTCCTTGTTGTCGGGGAAGTATTGGTGATGGCTCGAGAGCGACCATCCGCCAAGGCCCGTGCGCCTGACGTCGCCGGCCTCAAGGATCCCCTTGTGCTCTTGGCTTAGCTTGATCTCGTTGCGGGTCCGATCGGCTTCGATGATGCCGGTCGGGCCGCCGGCGCCAGCCGGGTTGGTCTTTTCGAGCGCGCCGAAGGCGTTGCCAAAGCCGGAGCCGCCTTCGGCGTAGAGCGCACGGTAGACGTGGCTCACCTTGATCTTCGCCGCGAAGGCGCCGCTCTGCGGGCGGCCCCACGCGTCGACGCCGTCCCAGTTGAAGGTGTAGGTCTGGTTCGCTTGGAGCGGCGGATTGATCGAGGGCGTGAACGTGCGCCCCGCCACGGAGATCTTGAGGTCAACGCGGCGGAGTGACGCGGGAACGGTCGCCTCCGTGATGGGAATCGTGAGCGAGTTCCGAAGCCGCGCGAGGCTGCGATCGCTCCGGTAGTGGAGGGCCTCCGAGGTGCCAACCAGCGGCAAGGTCTCGCCAAGCGTCTGGTTCTGCGCCTCGATGATCGAGCCGTCGCACTCGTCGCAGTCCGCCACGAGGCCGTTCGGGTTCTTCGGTGGCTTGAGGTTCGGGTACCGCGACCCCGCCTCAGGCACCTTGGGCCAGTTGTAGTCCCACGGCGTGAAGTGATCGACGACGACGCGCCAGAGCTCTTTGCCGACGGCGAACTTCACTGCGAGCTCGGTGCGCTCTTGGTCGGTGATGCCGAGCTGCCCGAGGCGCGTGGCGTTGGCGATGCCTGCTGGCGCCTTGTCGACGACGAGATCCGCCATGCCGCCGGTGACCGACTCAATCTTTATGGCGCGACCGTCCTTGCTCCCGACCCACGCGTCCTTGTCGCGGTCGAAGTAGCCCGCGGGGACGACAGAGCCAACGGGGAACTTCAGGAAGTTGTCGACGTAGGTCACGACGGGCTTCGAGAAGTTCACCGAACTGGCGCCCGCGGCCATCGCCTCGTCGACGCTAAACTCTGCGGCGTACGTGTACCCGCTCGTGGAAGGCAACGGCCCGGGCATCGCGTCGGGCCCACTCGGACCGACCGTGAACTCCGTGGCGCGCACGTGAATCGGCAGCGCCAGCGGTTGCGTGGTGCCGTTCGGCATCGTCATCGTGACGACGGTGCCCTCCGTGAAGAGGAGCGTCGCCTGGCGATCGCCGGCGTCGTCCGACTGCATCGTCCCTTGATGGCTCACGACGGGCGCCGTGAAGTCGACCGTCGTGACCGCCGTGTCGAGCGGCACCATCACCACGTCGTCGGCGTTGACGAAGTCGTGCCACGGCACCTCGATGACACGCGTCGACGGGAGCACGCCGCTCTTCTGGTACTCGAGCGTCATGCCGCCGCCGCCGTTGACGACGAGGTCGAAGGCGCCGTCCGCCTGCGTCTTCGTGGTCCCAAACTCGGCGCGGTTCTTGAGCGAAACGGTGACTCCGTCGAGCGGCGTCCCGTCGCGGAGCGCCACGCGACCTCGAATCACCGAGACGCGCACCGGATCGATGGTGGCCGTGAGCCCCGTCTGCACGGCGTTCGCTCCCGTATAGAGGAACGCGAGCGAGTCCTTCAGCGTCGGCAGATCGCCCACCGTCGGCACGGTGGTCGGGCAGTTCTTGCACGTGCCGCCGCAATCGACGTCGGCCTCGGTGCCATTTCGGACGCCGTCGTCGCAGGCTGGCGTTTGGCATTGCAGCTCGGCGCAGACGCTGCTCTTGCAGTCGCCAGCCACGTTGCAGCCGGCTCCGTCGTCGCACTTCGTGCCGCAGCTTCCGCCGCAGTCTTGTGCCGTCTCGCTGCCGTTCTGGAAGCCGTCGTTGCAGGCGGGCGACGCGCACAAGAGCGAGGGTGGGTGGCAAAAGCCATTGGCGCAATCGCCGTGGACCTTGCACGCGAGCGCGTCGTCACACTTCGAGCACGTGCCGCCGCCGCAGTCCTTCGCTGTCTCGTTGCCGTTTTGGAAGCCGTCACCGCAGCCGGGCGTCGCGCACTTGAGGGTGCTCGGGTTGCAGAACCCGCCAGCGCAATCACCGCTCACCTTGCACGCGAGGTCGTCGACGCACTTTGCCGAGCACGAGCCGCCGCAGTCCTTGTCGGTCTCCGTGCCGTTGACGAAGCCGTCGTCGCACGCCGGCGCTGCGCACTTGGTCGTCGTCGGGTTACAGAATCCGCTCGTGCAATCGCCGTCGGCTTTGCACAGAAGATCGTCGCCGCACTTGGTCGCGCACGAACCGCCGCAATCCTTGTCGGTCTCCGTGCCGTTGACGAAGCCGTCGTCACACGCGGGCGCAACGCAATTGAAGCTCGTCGGATGGCAGAACGTCGATTGGCAGTCGCCGTCGACTTTGCAGACCTTCGAATCGGCGCACTTCGTGGCGCAAGTGCCGCCGCAGTCCTTGTCTGTCTCGGTGCCGTTCTGAACGCTGTCGCCACACGTCGGCGGCTCGCACTTCAGCGCCGTTCCGTTGCACGAGCCGCTCTTGCAATCGCTGCCGGCGGCGCACGCAAAGGTGTCTTCGCACTTCGTCGTGCAACTCCCGCCGCAGTCCTTGTCGGTCTCGCTTCCGTTCTTGAACGTGTCATCGCACGCGGGCGCCACGCACTGCGTCGTCGTCGGGTTGCAGAACGTGCTCGTGCAGTCACCATCTGCGGCGCACGTCTTCGTGTCGGCGCACTTCGCGGTGCACGTGCCGCCGCAATCGATGTCCGTCTCGGGGCCATTCTTCACCCCGTCGGTGCATGTCGGCGCAGGGGCTTCGGCGTCCGCAGCGTCGACGGATGCGTCGACCGTTGCGTCGATAGGAGCGCCGCCCTCTTGGTCAGAGGGCAGCGCAACGTCGGGCGTGCCCGCCTCGGGCACCTCCGAAGCGGCGGGAACCGACGGCTCGCTCGGCGACGAACTGCACGCGACGAACGCGATGCACGCGACGGCGGTTGCCCACGATCCCCGTCCAACGACGAAGCGACTCTTCGACATCGTTTCCCCCGACCCCTGCCGTGTCACTGCAATCTCGCAGTGCGGCGGGAATCAGACGTGACACGCCTTCGTGATTTCGGGAAGGCAGGTCTTTGGGCGACGACGTGTGGAAGGACGCCGACGCGTCGCACGGCACCGTCGGTGTGGTTCTCACGAACGCTTTACGTTTCAGGGCGATAGCGAAGCGATGCGCGGCCGGCGCTCAAGGCGCAACGGCGCCACCAATGCGTCTCAGGCGTCGCCCTTTGGTCGGCGGACACCTGGCGATGGCGCCGTGGCGACCGCGCTACGGCGCCAGCTTGCACGCGAGCGCGTGCGTCTTTGGTGAGCTCATGAACGGGCCATAAGACGAAAACTCGAGAGCAGAGCGAAAGGCGCCAGTTGGGGCCACCGGCAACGCGATCTTCACGTCGTTGTCGTAGAGGTCTCGCCCCTTGAACGTCACCGTCTCCCCTCGCCCATCGCTGCTCAAGACGAAGATTCCTTGAGGTGATTGCCCCTGGAATTGTCCATCCTTCGGCGTCACGCGGAGGAGCACGCGATGGCCGGGCTCGCGGCGGGAAAGGTCGAGCTTGAGCTTGAAGGCCTCCGTCTCACAACTTACGCGCGCGTCGCCGGGGCGGTCCGGGTCCACGCGGTCGAGGACGAACGTTTCGCCATCTTCGTTGGCGAGCGTCAAGCCATCGGCGCGCTTCTCTTTGATCACGAAGTTGAGCTCGCTCGGATCGGAACACTCGAACTTGAGATCCTTGCCGGTGATCTTGAAGGTGCCGAGACAGGCTCCGCTCACGCGTGAGGGCGAGCCGGGGTAGTCGAACTGGAACCGCACCGAGTTCGGCGGCGTTCGTCCGACGGGGCGCTTGGTGTCGATGCCGATGCTCATCTGCGGCACCCAGTCGTGAGCGGGTGCTCGTGCGCCCGGCGGAGCAACATAGAGCGCCTCGTCGAGGGTCACGCCGCGCGACTCGCCTTCGTCTTGGGCTAGAGCCCCTTCGGGCGGCGCGTCACCGCAAGCCGCGAGCGTAAGCGCCGAGGCGATCAGGAAGCACTTCTTCATGCGCGCGAGGAGAGCACGATGCATGCCGAGGGAAAGCGGGGCCTAAAGTCCCCACTGACGCCGCCGCTGCCCATCGAGTGATCGCGAACCGCGATCCCGGAGGTCGCCTAGAGACGCTCGAAGGTCTCGTCGTAGTCCGACGAATACAAGGCCCCGCGCACGACGAGGGTCGCGCCGTCGGTCTCATAGGTCCACGTGGGAACGCCGCCACCTGACGGAGCGGGGCAGGTCTGCTGAAGGAACAGCTTGTTCGTTCCCGACTTCGTAAACGTGTACTCAAAACTGAGCAACGTTCCGAACCCTGCAACGGAATACGTGATGGTGGAGCCTTCGACGCGTATGCCCTTGGATGTGCCGACGGTCACACTCCCCGTCGAGCCGTAGCGATTTCGAGCCGTGAGTTTGTAGTCGCCATCCACGAGGGCGCCCCCCGCGAGCGTCGGCGCGAACCCCGGCTTCGAATACGACGTCGTGACCGTTCCCCGCGGGGCGGATTTGCAGCTACCGGCCTCGGCCGGCGCCGCGTCGACCTTCGACGCGTCTGGCATCGAACACGGGAACGGCCAGCATGAGGCGGCATCGAGGAGCCCGGCGGCGCCGGCATCCGACTCGTCGGGCTCCACGGCTGTGCTCGCTTCCCTCTTCGCATCGGAACGCGCGTCCTTGCCGCCATCTCGGGTGGCCGATGCCGCCGGCTCAGACTCCGGCTCCTCGTCGACGGTCACGGCTGGAGTCACGGGCCCCTGAGCCGCATCGAACGAAGTGCCGCCCGAACACGCCATCCATGTTGTGCCCAGCGAAAGCGAGGCGAGAAACGCAAGGCGGGTATGGGCGGCGCGGCTGTTCATCGGGGACTTGGACGGCAGCGCGAGCTGCCGATTCTTGCCCCTCGGGATAGTCCACTGCCGCCGACGGCGCCGGTTAAACCGGGCGCCGTCCATGGATCGGCCCGTGCCCGACGCGCTCTCCATTCCACCGGCTCAAACCCAGATCTCACGAGAAAAAGGCTGCGGGGAAGGTGGTCCGGTGTGTGCAGTAAGAGCACCCATGCTTCTCCGCAAACACTCCGTCGCCTTCTTGCTAGGCCTCATGGCCGCCACCACGTCGCTCGCGTCCGTCGCGTGCTCGTCCTCCTCCGAGGAGGACACGGATACCGGTGCGCTCGTCGACGAACCGACAGCCTCAGGCTTCGAGATGGACCTCGCAGCGGTCAACGCCAAGTGGCCGGCTGCTGGCTTCGCGGCGGAGAAGGCCGAAGACGTCTTCAGCGTGCTCGTGCAACTGGAGAACGGGAAGAGCTTCCGCGCCAACACGCACCTCTTCACCAAGAGCGTCAACGTCATTCCCTACGCGAACCCGGACATCGAGGCCTCCGTCGCTGGCGCGACCGACGGCCGTGGCGACGCGGTCATCGCGCAGTACATCCAGCCCGGCGAAGTCGGCCTCATGATCAAGCACCACCGCCCCGAGCACCGTGTGCTCGCGCTCGGCGGCGGCGGCCCCGAGATGAAGGAGAACTTCAAGCTGCAAGACACCCACATCGGAATCATCGTGGGCGTCGAGCGCAACGGGAAGCCAGGCGCGATCTCGATCAACAACCCCAAGGGCTACGAGAGCGGCGCCTTCGGCAAGGATCACTACCCGATGGTGTTCGTCAAGCCGACGTTCCCCGCCGGCGTCGATGCCGCCACCCAGAAGCTCTACGTCGACAACATCCGGTCGATGGCCGTTCTGTTCAACACCGTCTCGACCTTCCCCGGCGACTACAACGGCGGCGACCCCCTCGCCGCGCACGCCGGACGAAATCAAGCGCCACGTCGCCATGATGATCAAGGCCATCGGCGGCGACACCAACGCGCAAGCTTGGTTCACGAAGCCTGAGAACCTGATCTACTGCGCCGAGCTCGCCGAGGTCGCCTTCAGCGCCGGCATCCTCGTCCCCTTGACCAAGTCGGCGATCGTCGGACTCGATGGCGATGGCTTCAAGATCAACGAAGCCGATTGGTCCGCCTTCGAGCGCGCTGTCTCGACCGGTTGGCCCTTCGCCGCCGCCGGCACGCCGAGCGCCGACACCACGCCGCCCAACGCGCGCCTCGCTGAAGTGGCTCAGTACAAGCCCGACTTCGCCGCCATGAGTCGCCTCCGTCCCATCAGCGAGCTGGCGGCGCTCCCCAAGCGAGCCGACGGCTTGCCCGCGGCGGGTCTCGCCTTCGAACCGATGACGATGGCCGACATCGTCCAGCAGTTCTTCCGCACACACATCCCGCGCGCCCCGGAGCGGCAGCGCGGCAGCGTGGGCGCCCCGGCCAACATGAGCCTCGAAGGCATGGGCGAGGAGGTCGCGCCGATTCAGCAGATGGTCCTCGTGAAGATGGAAGAGGGCCTCTACGAATCGATGAAGATCCCCAAGGAGGGTCAGGGCAGCGAGCAGCGTCAACGCAAGATCGATGACGGCTCCCTGATGGAGCTGCCGAAGAAGTTCGCGGAGCGCGCCATCACGCCGCAAGACTTCACGGTCAAGGATGTGTTCGACGGCTTGGTCAAGATCATCGGCGTCAAGTACGGCTCGTACACGGAGTTCCAGAAGGCGCTTCAACCCTGGCTCCTCGTCGCGCGCAAGGTGACGAGCCCCCGCGCGAGCAAGACCGGCGACGGCCTCTTCTCACCGCCGAGCCTCTACCACTCGGTTGCCCAGCGCGACGAGCAGGGCAACTCGGGACACCCGGGCGGCTACCTTGGCCTCCAGTACCTCGGCCACGGCGTGCACTACACGCTGGTCAAGCAGAGCTCCCGCGTGTCCACGCCCGCGGCGGAGACACCGGCGGCCGGCGGCGGGGCAGCGCCCGCGCAGCAGTCGGACCGCAAGGCGCCCGCGGGACCGCCGGCGAACCCCTTCGGCAACCCCTGATCAAGCGGCGACGCCGTGCGCGCTCGATGGAGCGGAGCACGGCCTCGCCAAAAAAGACTTCACTCAGAAGCGGGCGCTCTTTGCGGAGGGAGTGTCCGCTTCGCCTATTTTGTCGCGGCGGCGCCGCTATCGCTGCATCTTCGTGCACAGTACACCTACCGCGTGCGCGACGTCGCGGGCCGAGCTGAGCCCCGCGAAGGAGTGCGCTCCAAACATGCGAGGCAGAAGCGGCCGGGAGCGCGGATCGACCGAGAGGGCGAAGACGTCGACGCCGCGCTCCTTGGCTTCGCGCACCGCTTGCCTCACGTCTCCGATGCCGTGACGGCCTTCGTAGCGGTCGGTGTCGGTGGGCTTGCCGTCGGAGAACAAGACGATCACACGCCGCTGCGCCCCGGCGCGCTCGAGGACTCGCGTGGCGTGGCGGAGCGCCGGCCCCACGCGGGTGTAGCCGCGCGGTTCTAGCGCCGCGAGCCGCTCGAGACCTTTCTGAAGCGACTCCTTGAACGCCTTGATGGGCGTGAAGCGGCAGTCCTCGTGAGAGAACGAACAGAACGACGCCATGGCGAGCTCATCGATGAGCCCCTCGAAGGCGAGGCCGACGATCGTCGCAGCGTCGCGCTCCACATCGAGAACCCGCCGATTGGCGACCCACGCGTCCGTCGAGAGGCTCCCGTCGATGAGAAGCAGCGCCGCGAGCGAGGGCCCCCGGCGCCGGCGAGAAACGTAGAGGCGTGTTGCGCCGTCGTGTCCTGCCCGCAGCGCAGCGCTCCGCTCGACGAGCGCGTCCAAGTCGACGTCGGGGCCGTCGGACTGCCTCGTGTGCCAACGACGAGCCGCGTCGATGCGAAGAACGCGAGCCCGTGTCTCGCCGACGGCTCGTCGCTCGTCGCTCGCGATGCGCCGGCGCAGCTCCACGCCTCCGCTCGTCGTTCCGCGCGCGGCCTCGACGGTCACGGCGCAGTGGCGGGCCAGGTAGCGCCGTCGGCCCGAGTCCCATTCGTCGTAGCAGAGGCCCGGCCCGCGGTCGGTCCTCGCTTCGGTGCTTCCGTCGAACACGAAGTCACTGCGGTACACCGAGCGGGTGCGCTCGCGCGACAAGACGACCTCGTCGGGGTCGAGCGCATCGAGGGCCGCGAGCTGGTCGTCGAGCTGGTCGCTCCCGTCGGCGCGCTTGTTCCCTCCCTTGTGCTCCTCGGCCGTGTGAACCTTCTCGAAGGAGTGAGTGAACGGGTTCTCGCCCTCTTCGTCTTCCGTGAGCCTCCGCTTGCGCGCCGGCGGCGGCCGACGCTTGGCATCCCGCTCCGTCGTGGGGCGCGGAAGGTCGTCGGCGTTCTGCTCCGAGCCCTGCACGGGAGAGGCGGCGCTCCCGGGTCGGAGGTACCCCGCCAGGTCGACGAGCGACAGCGCGCGCGGCAAGCGATCGCGGAGCGCGCCCCATCCCGGGAGCTCCTCGCGAAGCGCGGCCTCGAGGTCCGCGAGCGACGCGCGATCGATTCCAGCCGATGCGCCGTGAGTCAGTCCTGCGCGCACGATGGCGCCCGCGAAGGTCGCTCTCACGAGGAGCAGGCGCTCGTTGTCCTCCCGCGAAGGGAGCGTGGTCACGCGCGCCGGGAGGAGCACGGTGTCGCCGGCTACGCCGCCTCCGTCGTCGACCAGCTCCACTCGCAGATCACGCTCGGCAGCGGCGCCGGCCATCACACGCAGCGTCGCGAGGATGGTCGCGGTGCTGACGGCGCGCGCCTCGATCTCTTTCGACTCGCGGCCGCGCCACGCGCCAATACGACCGTACAGCCACCGGAAGAGCTTCTCGTCGATGCCCACGGCTCAGAAGACCAGCGCGGCGAGCTCGCGCAACGGCTTGACGATCTCGTCGTCGTCCGAGAGCGGCTGCACGATGCCGACGTCGCAGGCGAGCCTAGGAGACATGCCCGCTGCGACGAGCCGTGCCGTGTGGACGAGGAGCCGCGTCGATACGGTCTCGGGCAAGGCCAGCTCATCAAGCGCGCGGATCTTCCGAGCCAGGGCCACGAGGCGCTTGGCGACCCCGGGTTCACAGCGCGACTCGGCGACAACAATCTCGAGCTCAACCTCCGCCGACGGATATTCGAGAGCGATGGCGGCGAACCGTTGGCGTGTGGATGGCTTCAGATCCTTCGCGCCACGCCGATAGCCGGGGTTGAAGCTCGCCACGAGCTGAAACCCAGGCGCCGCGACGAGTCGTTCGTTGCGGCGGTCGACCCAGAGTTCACGCCGATGGTCGGCGAGCGGATGAAGCACGACCAGGATGTCGTCGCGTGCTTCGGCGATCTCGTCGAGGTAGAGCACGCTCCCCTCGCGCACAGCCCGCGTCGCCGGACCGTCTTGCCAAACCGTGTCTCCCCCCTGAACGGTCCAGCGACCCAGGAGGTCCGCGGCGCTGGTCTCGTCGTTGCACGCGACGGTCACGAGCGGCCGGCCGAGCTCCCAAGCGACGGCCTCGACGAGGCGAGACTTTCCGCAGCCGGTCGGGCCCTTGAGGAGGACCGGGAGCGACGCTTTGCAGGCGGCGCGCATGGCGTGCAGCTCGTCGGCCACCGGGTGGTAGTAGGGCTTCGGCCCGCCGTCGATCGCCATGAGCGCCCCGTCAGGCAAGTTGAGGCGCTCCCGCTTCGCCCGGCGCGTCGTCGGTGGCGGTGGGTCCCGTCACACGACCAACGGGGAGGCCCGAGCGAATGAACACCAGAATGAACGCGCCGATGCCGAGGGTGAACAGGCTCGCCGCGAGGATCAGTCCGACAAAGTGGACCTCGATCTCTCGTTGAACGGTCAAGAAGTCCATGCCAAGGCGCCGCTCGAGCACCACCTGCGTGACACCGGCAACGGCGAAGGCCAGCGTCATGGCGATCATGCCGACGTTGGACGTCCAGAAGGCGAACGTCGAGGTCGGCGAGTCGTGGAGCTGTCGCCCCGTCAACTGCGGCAACGCGTAGGCGATCATGGCGAGGACGATCATCGCGTACGCACCCCAGAAGGCCATGTGACCGTGCATCGCCGTCACCAACGTGCCGTGCGTGTAGAGGTTGACTTGCGGAATCGTGTGAGCGAAGCCCAGAAATCCGGCGCCGACGAAGGACATGACGGCGCAGCCCACGCTCCAGAGCAGGGCCATGCGGTTCGGGTGTTTGCGCCCACCGCGCTTCGCCATCGAGATGGCGTAGATGGCCATCGCGAGGAACGCGACCGGCTCAAGGGCGCTGAAGATGCCGCCGATCGCGAGCCAATACCTCGGCGTGCCAATCCAGTAGTAGTGGTGCCCCGTTCCCAGGATCCCTGAGAGGAACGTGAACCCCACGATGACGTAGAGCCACTTCTCGATGACCTCTCGGTCGACGCCGGTGAGCTTGATGAGCAAGAAGGAGAGGATCGCCCCCATGATCAGCTCCCAAACGCCCTCGACCCAGAGGTGAACGACCCACCAGCGCCAGTACGAGTCGTGCGTTTGGTTCGTGGTCGGAATCATGCCGGGCAGGTACAGGAGCGCGGCCATGAGGAGACCGAAGAAGAGCACCATCGACGTCGTCGTCATGCGCTTGCCCTTCCAGACGGTCATGCCGATGTTCGCGATAAACGCGAGCACGTCGACGACGACGAGGAAGTCCAGCGGGCGGGGGATCTCAAGGAACTTGCGCCCTTCCCACCAGTTGAAGTGAAAGCCGATAACGGCGGTCACTCCGACCACAACGAACGCGGCGAGCTGGACCTTCGCGAGCCACGGCCACATCAGCTCCCGCTCACACTCTTCCGGGATGATGAAATAGGCCGACCCCATGAAGCCCGCGAGCAGCCACATGACCAGCAGGTTGGTGTGCGTCGCCCGTGCCGTGTGGAACGGCACGATGCCGTGAAGCACGTCGTAGCCCGCGTGCGCGAAGCCCATGATGAAGCCGTAGACGATCTGTAGGGAGAGCAGGAGCATGCAGGTGGCGAAGAACCACCAAGCGACTCGTTGCGATTCGTAGCGCATCGTCATTCACCTCTTCCCGCCGAGGAACGTCACGAGCTCATCGACCTGCGAGTCGGAGAGACCAAGCTCCGGCATCTTTGAATCGGGCTTCACCGAAGAGGGCTTCTTGAGCCACTTTCGCAGGAACTCAGCGTCGAGACGCGCTCCCACGCCGTCGAGCGGCGGCCCCACGCTCGCCCCCTGCCCGCCCAGCGAATGGCACGCCACACAAATCTGGCGAAAGGCCTGCGGCCGATCGTCCTTGGTGCCTTCGAGCATCGCGTGGGTGGGCGTTGGACCACCGGCGAGCGTGGGCTTCGCCGGAAAGCCGTTCAAGTCGACGCTGCCGGCCCACTTGAAGAACGCCACGAGCGCCGACTTCTCAGCTTCGTCGAACTTGTACTTCTGCATCTTCCGCTGGCCCGGGAACATCGCCTCCGGGTCCGTCAGCATGCTGCGAATGAACGGCTCGCCGCGCCGCTCGTAGACCTTCGTGAGCTCCGGCGCGTAGTAGGCGCCCTCGCCGAGCAGGGTGTGGCAGCCCATGCAGTTGTTCGAGTCCCACAGGTCCTTGCCGTGAGCGACCTCGGCGGTGATCTGGTCGGCGCGCGTCTGTCCGGGAATTTGGCGAAAGGTGTCGACCGTGAGGCCGATGAAGGCCACGGCGCACACGCCGGTTCCCAAGAGGAAGAACGCGCGCGCTTGAGACTTGCTGAGCATGATGGCCTCGCCTGCCGTCATGCGTAGCCCCCGCTGTGCCGGGCCGCGATGATCCAGATCAGCCCGGTGACGTTTGTCTCTCTGATGACTGGGCGCTGGCGGCTACTTCACCTGGCTCGGTGGCACGACGTTCGAAACGGCGGGCACCTCGCGGAGCGCCGTGATGAGCGCCTCCTTGTCGTCCTTGGTGAGGCCCGCGTAATACGACCAGGGCATCACGTAGAGAAAGCGCCCCGCCTTGCCTTTGCCTTCGTCGAAGACGCGGCGGAGGTCGTCGTCGCTGTACGCACCGATGCCGGTCGCCTTGTCGCTCGTGATGTTCGGCGCGATGACGTAGCCCTTGCCCGGCGCGAGCGGGAACTTGAACCCGCCCGCGAGAGCCTTGCCAGGAAGCTTTTCCATGCGCTCGTTGACCGAGTCGTGGCAGTCGTTGCAGGAGCCAACGCGCATGAGCCAGCGACCGCGCGCGAGCTTGTCGGTCACGGGCGGCGCCGGCGGCGGGCTCTGGGTGAGCGGCTTCGGCGCGGCCCTTATGAACATCGACACGGGGAACTGAATCTCGGTGCGGCCCGGATCGCTGGCCAGCGGAGCCAACGTGCGGAGGTACGCGACGATGGCGAGCGCGTCGTCGTCGCTCAGCGTCTCGGCGTACGTCAGATAGGGCATCTGCGGAAAGAGCGCTCGCCCATCCTTGCTCACGCCCTCGCGCATGGCGCGCACCACCTCGCCGTCGGTCCAGTTCCCGATGCCGAACTGTTTGTCGGGCGTGAGGTTGGCGCTTCGGAGCCGGAACGGCGCGCCTTCCCACACGCCAAAGTCGCGGCCCGCGCCGAGCTTGCCCGGCACGACGAGATCGCCGGGCTTGTCGTCTTGCACCGGCGAGTGGCAACCAAGGCATCCGGTGACGTGATCGACGAGGTACTTCCCCCGTGCGATGGCCTCCGGGCTCGTAGGCGCCTTGAGGTCTTGCGCCGGCCGCATCTTCGGCGACAGCACAAAGAACTTCACGACGATGGACAAGACGGCGAGCGCGATGAGCGCCGCGAGGGCGAGACCGATGCGGCCGAGCAGCTTCTTCATTTCTTGGGCGTTCCTGGGTCGAGGGTCCGTAGGTGCGCGATGAGCGCGGTGATCTGTTCGTCGGTGAAGGTGGTGCCAAAGGGCGGCATCGCGCCGCCCTTGCCGTCGCGAATGGTCTGGCGAAGAGCGCCATCGGTCCGTCCAGCGAGGAAGCCTGCCTCGGTGAAGTTCCTAGGCGACGGCCCGCCGTCCCAAACGGGTAGGCCACCGGCGCCGCCCTCGCCATGGCAGCGAGCGCACGTTGCTGCGAAGAGCTCGCGGCCCGTCGGCTCCGCCTTCTTCTTCTCGCACCCCGCGAGCAAGAGTGCGCCTGCGAGCGCGAGCGCGCACGTCGTTCCCCCCACCCTCATGCGTTACGCCTTTATCTTGAGCATGTCCGGGTCGTACATCGGCTTGAGCGACACGCGGGCCGGGTACCTGCGCCCTGCAATGTCGACCTCCCAAGTTCCCGCGGCGAGCCACGCCGGGTCGACGGCCGCACCGCCACCGTCGACCATCGCGAGACCGACCGCGCCACCGAGCGTGTGCCCATAGGACGCGGCGCGCACGTACCCGACGGCCTTGCCGTTTCGGTAGACGATCTCCGCGTGGTAGAGCATCGGCTCAGGGTCGGTGACGAAGACCTGCACGAGCCGCTTCTTGAGCGGGCCTTCTGCCTTCTTGGCCAAGACGGCGTCCTTGCCAAGGAAGCCGCCGGGCTTCTTCAAGTCCACCGCAAAGCCGAGGCCTACCTCGAGCACCGAGTCGGTGTTGTCGATGTCGTGGCCGTAGTCGCGGTAGCCCTTCTCCATGCGAAGGCTCGCGAGGGCCTTGAGGCCCGCGTGCCGGAGACCGAAGCCTTCCCCTCCTTGGACGAGACGATCGTAGACGTGGAGCGCTTGCTCGGTGGGGATGTAAAGCTCGTAGCCGAGCTCGCCCAGATACGTGATGCGCACGCATAGAATTCGCGCGAAGCCGATGTCGATCTCGCGCGCCGTACGAAACGGAAAGGCCTCGTTCGACAAGTCTGACGCCGTGAGCGACTGCAAAAGCTCGCGCGACCTCGGACCTTGGATGTTGATCTGCGCATAGGCCGACGTGACATCCGTCACGAAGGCGTGGGCGCCTTCAGGGATGTGCCGCTTGAGCCAGGTCTCAGCGTGACGATGCGCCGTGTCGGAAGCCACCACCCAATAGCGCTCGTCGTCGAACTTGGTGACCGTGAGATCGGCCTCGAGGGTGCCGCCCTCGTTGAGCCACTGCGTGTAGGTTACACGCCCCGCCTGCTCGTCGACGTTGTTCGCGGAGATGTGATTCAGGATCCGGCCCGCGTCGCGGCCCTGCACCGAGAACTTCGCCATGAACGACATGTCCATGAGGATCACGCCCTCGCGCGCCGCGCGGTGCTCGGCCTCCCAGTTGGGAAACCACTCTTGGCGTCCCCAGGAGAGCTTCTCGACCTTCGCCTCTTGGCCCAGCGGCGCGTACCAGTCGGCGCCCTCCCAGCCGCTGACGTCGCGGAAGTAGGCCCCGCGCGCCGCGAGCCGATCGTAGAACGCGGGCTTCTTTGCGCCGCGGGCCGTCTGCATCGAGCGCGTCGGGTAGTGGCACTGGTAGACCATGCCGAGCGACTCGACGGTGCGCGTGCGACGGTATTCGGGCGTCGACTGGTAGACCTGGAGCCGGTCGATGTTCATGCCCGTGACGTCGACGTCAGGACGACCGTTCAAGATCCAGTGGGCCAAGACACGCCCCATCCCGCCGCCGGTGATGATGCCGATGGAGTTGAGCCCGGCAGCGACGAAGTAGTTCTTGAGCTCGGGCGCCTCGCCGACGATGGGCGCGAGATCCGGCGTGAAGCTCTCGGGCCCGCAGAAGAAGGTCTTGATGCCGACGCTGAGGGCCGACGGCACGCGCTGCATGGCCTTCTCAACGTACGGGCCCATGCGCTCCCAATCGGGCTGGATCTCTCCGAAGGAGAAGTCGTTGGGGATCCCTTCGACCTTCCACGGCGCGCAGATGGGCTCGAAGAGACCGACCATGAGGCCGCCGCCTTCTTCGCGGAGGTAGCCGTACGAGGCCGGGTCCTCGATGACGGGAAACGCGCTGGTGATCCCCGGAAGCCGTTCCGTGATGAGGTAATAGTGCTCCGCCGCTTGCAGCGGCACATTGACGCCGCTCGATTGCGCGAGCTGGCGTGCCCACATGCCGGTGCAGTTGACGACGAACTCGGCCTCGATACTCCCGAACGGCGTTTCGACGCCGGTGACGGCACCACGCTTGCGGGTGATGGCCGTGACGGGCACGCCTTCCAAGACCGTTGCGCCCTTCATGCGAGCGCCCTTTGCGAGCGCCATGGTGATGTCGACAGGATTGCCACGGCCGTCTTCCTTCACGTAGAAGCCCGCGAGCAAGTCGTCGGTCTTCGCCAGGGGGAAGAGCTCTTTCACTTCCTTCGGCGAGATCTCGTGCACGTCGACGCCGCAGTACCGATTGAAGGCCGAGACGCGGCGGTACTCCTCGAGACGATCGGGCTCGGTTGCGAGCTTAATGAAGCCGATGGGCATGAAGCCCGTCGACTGCCCCGTCTCCGCTTCGAGGCGCGCGTACAGATCGCGCGTGTACTTGCGCATCTCCGTCGACGTCTCGGAGGTCGATCCGAAGGTCACCATCAGCCCTGCGGCGTGCCACGTCGTGCCGGAAGTGAGCCGATCGCGCTCGAGCAAGACGACATCGGTGCAGCCCATGTGCGCCAAGTGGTACGCGACCGATGTCCCGATGACGCCGCCGCCGACAACAACAACGCGAGCGCGGGCGGGGAGTTTCGGAGCCGCGGCCGAAGACAATTCCGTCATGGTGGCGGCAGCATACAGCGCTCGTCGCCCGCTTGGGTCGAGCTTTCCAGCGTCCCCGTGAGGTCGCGACCGCGCGCCGGCCGCTACCTTGGCCCGATGCCTGAAGCGCCGCTCGGCGGCATGGCGTTGCCCGACCCGGGCTCGACGACGACGACGGCGCGCGCGTTCGTTGCGGGAGCGACTTTCCTAAGCTGCCCTCAGCTTGGGATCGGGCACCGAGCGTTGGTTGGTTACAGACAGACCGACGCGCCTGCGCCATGGCCGCAGTGGAGCGTGACCTCGGTGCCGGAGTCGGCGGCGGCGGCCGTCCCCGCCAAGCCGCAGTGCGTGGTGCGGCACGCGACGTTCCACGTCGAGTAGTTCGCGACGCAAGTCGCCTGGCAGCTCGCCGGCAGGGTAGGGCCACCGTCGGCAAGGGTTTGCGCCGAGCAGTTCGTCGTCATGCAGCTGCAATAAGACGCACAATCGGCCGCGACGGTCGCAGCGTCGAGGACGACGGCCGCATCCGTGGGAGCGTCCGTCTTCGCATCCTTGGGCGCGTCCGTTGTGGCGTCCTTGGGCGGCGGGATGACGCCCGAGTCTTTCGGGGTCGTCGAAGCATCGCTGCCGATGCCCGACTCGGGCGTGACCGTTCCCCCGGAATCCGACGAGGTCGAACCGCCGCTATCCGTGGTGCTTCCTCCGCCGTCGTCACCGAACGTGCGGGCGGGCGCTTTTTCGTCGTCGGAGCAGCCGGCGTAGGCGAAGAAGCTCGCAACAGTCAGGCAAAGGACAGGCTTGATCATCTTCGTCGACATGGCGCCTCCGCGTTGAAAAGCGTCGAGAACTTCAAGGCGCGAAAGATTCGCGCGTTTTGGAAGGTTCGCTGGAAAGGGCCTCCCAGGCAAGGTCACTTTGAAACCAGGACCCGTGCGACACCGGCACACGCCCGCACCGCAACGAGCGGTTCGTCGCTCTCGCAGCGGCGAATGCAGGGCGCTTCGTAGTCGCGAAGCACGACGCCTACAGGCTCACGCTTCGTCGGGCCGAGGAGGAGACTTCCCTTCTTCACTGACAGCATCCGGCTCCCCTTGAGTCGACCGGTGCTCGTCTTGTGCTCCTTCGACCACGTGACCTCGCCGCCGCCGCCGCTCAGCAAGGCCTCTTGGATCCAACCGACGACGGACGTCTCCGGATGCACGAGCCGCACGAGCGCGAAGCCGCTCTTCTTGGGCCCCAGGCGTTGGAAGCGATGCGCACCGTCGCCATCGGGATAGGGCGTGAGCTTCGCGATGGGGCGCCTCGCGGCGTCGGACTCGGAGTAGATCGCACCCTCACCGCCGGTAAGCTCGGCCTGGTACTTCACCGTCTTCGTCTCCGACGCGCCCGCCGACGCCGTGGCAGCCTCGGGACGGAACGCGTGACCGAGCTTCACGCGACGCGCAAAGCCCTCTCCCGAGAGGCCGATGGACTCGAAGCGCACTTGGTCGACGGCGTTGAGGCTGCCCAAGACGGTGAGCGGCGCGCCTCGGCTCACGCGCACCCCGGGCTCCGTGTCGCTATGGGTCTCCGGTGGCGTCGTCTTTGGCGAGAGGACCACCGGCTCGACGGCCACCATCCTCAGTTGATGCGAAGGAACGTAGGCGGCGATTTGATTCTCCGCGTCACGACACAGAACGCGGTAGGGCCGAGTGCCAGACGCCGCCTCGATGATCGGCGGCTCGTACTCGACGGACTTGTCGGCCTCCGCGTCCTCCTCCTTGACGGGCGGGAACTCGACGTAGAGCCGACCGGCGCGAGCCACGCGCACACGCTCCGGGTATTCGACCTCGATGCTCGCGTTCGCAAAGGCGAACGGCGGGAGCTTGGAGCGGTCGACAGTGGGCGCTGCCGATGCGGGCGATGCGGCCGACGACGGCGCCGTCTTGACGGGCGACGCGGAGGCAGCGGCCGGCCCAACGGCACGCGGCGCAACCTCAGGGCCGCAGGCAACGAGCAAGCCAAGGAGCGCCAGCCGTGAAGGCCAGCGGACCGCGACACGGTGGGTCTGCATCATGGAAGGCAAGATACCCAAAGGAGACCGACGACCGGGAAAACCTGGCTGCAGGAGCAGCCGGCAACCACCGTGGCGTGTGCCGCCCACGGGACGCAAAAACTCGAAAGCTCCCCTCGACGACAAAGGGCCCGGTGCTAGAGCCTGCTCGGGCGAATTGCGCCCGGCTGATCCCGCGAAAGCCCGGGATTTTGCGCACTTTGCGCCTGGGAGGGTCGTGCTGGCCTACAGCTATGAACAGTGGCATTCGCGGCGCTACCTTGAGGCTCGTGAACGCGAGCGGCAGCCGTCGGCGTCGGGAGCCAGCGGCAAGACCCGTCCTCTCGACGAACGGCTCCTCCTGGCCGGAGGCCTCGCGACCTACCGCGATCAAGACCGCCTCGGCGAGGACGCGGCGCTGCTCCGCACTTATGGCTATCGGCTCTACGTCATCGACGGCTCGCGCTTTCTGACGAGCGGCGCCTTCCACGGCAAGGTTCGCCTGATGCTCGACCACGTCGGCCGCTACGACGAATCGCTAGCCGGCTTCGCCGGCGCCCTCCGCGAGCTGCCGCTGTCATCGACGGGCCGAGCGGCCATTGTCTTCCACCACTTCGACGTCTTCGCGCGGCAGTGCCGCACGCTCGCGAGCGAGGTACTCGCGGCCATCGAATCCGAGTCGCGGACGCACCTTCGCTACAAGCGGCGGCTCGTCACGTTGCTCTCCTGCAGCACGCTGGGCTTCGACGCCTTGGGCACGCCAACGCGCTTGGTACACGGACCGGAAGCCGCGCCGCCTAGCTCCGGGGTTCGCGAAGCGCCTTTCAGGTGGCGTCGCGTGGACGACACGCTGCAAGACGAAGACTCCGTGATCGACGTCGTCGCGTAACGCAAGCCTCACGCAACCGCGGCGTGCTCATCGCTCCTCGAACTCGTAGGGCGCGGCGTCGGTGGTCACGACGAGTGTCCAGTCGAGCGCGTGGAGGCGCACGAAGGTCGCGAGCTTGCGCCCCTCCGTGACGCGGCCGCTCTTCTCTCCGCGAGCCACGGCGGCGCGAACCTGCTCCATGTCGAAGGGGTTCAGCTTGATTTTTCGGTTCTCGTAGGTGCCAGGCGCCATGCGGAGGACCTTCGCGTCGGACGAAAAGACGACGTCGCCGCGTGCGTTCAAGATCGACGACGTGCGGAAGCCGGCCACGTCGACGCGCGTTTCGGGCAAGAGATCTTCGATGGCGAGGAGCGCCGCCGCGACGCCGAAGAACTTCCCAGCGCCGTCGTAGAGCGGCACAGAACACGAGACATTCAGGCTCCCGCTGGAAGCGCCGGGGTAAGGCTCGCCCCAGACCTTGCCCTTTTGGTGGGCCGCGACGCGGTACCACGAGCGCTTGCGCACGTCGTAGTCATCAGGAAAAAAGGCGCTGCCCGGGTAGATCGCCAAGAGCCCCGACTCGAGCCCGATGGCCGACCACATGATCCGAGCGCCGGCGCGCGCCCGCTCGACCTTCGCCTCGAGCGACGACGCGAGGACGTCATCGGCGCTGCTCGACCGCGCGGTGGTGTGGATCAGCACGCGCTCGAAGTCCCCCACGCGTTGCAGGTCGAGGGCCAGCTCTTTGCCCGTGGCCGCGGGCGCCAGCACCGTGACCGGGTGCAGAAAGGTGATGCGCTGCGCGTAGCGATCGGACCAGGCCGTCGGGACGAGCTCCGCCGCCAAGTCTTTGGTGGTGTACGCGCGGCCCGCCGACGTCGGCGCCGCGCGGCGCAGCTCGCTGGTCGAGGCGCCGAGCGAGCTCACGAGATCTTCGATGTCGGCGAAGCGCGCCTCGAGGGACCGAGCGGTCTCGGCGACGCGGCCCGTCAGCGTCGAGAGCCGATCGCTCTGGCGTGCAGCGCGCTTGCGATCGACGAGCTGACGTTGCAGGTTCGTGAGCATCAGCGCGGCGGACACCATGACGAGGCCGAGCACGACGGCCAGCACGAAGAGCGGTCGCTTCTTCAGCCGGCGCCAAACGCTGCCGACGCGGCTGTCGGGCAACGCCGAGACCTCTTCGTCGCGCACGAGGCGTCGGACGTCTTCGGCCAACGCGCGCACGTCGGGGTAGCGGTCTTCGGGCCGCATGGCCGTCGCGCGCGCCACGATGGCGACGGCCGCCGCCGGGATCGGCAGGCCGAACTTGTGCACCATGGGGCGGCGCTCGTTGGCGAGCGCGTTGGAGAGCTGCGTCTGCGCCAAGACGCCCTCGCGCGCCGGCGCCAGCGTGAAGATCTCCTGGAACAGGAGGCCGAGCGCGTATTGGTCCGACGCGGGCTCGGCGGCAAGCCCCCTCGCCTGCTCCGGCGCCATGTAGGCGAGGCTTCCCACGATGTCACCGGCAACGGTGTCTTTGGTGATGGCGCGCGAGACCACCTCGCCAGACTCGAGCTCCAAGAACTCGGGGGGCCCCGTCTCGATGGTGTCGGTCAACAGCGTGCTGGCGTCGCCGACCGGCGCGAGCACCTTCGCGACGCCCCAGTCGGTGACGTACACCTCGTTGTGCGCGCCGAGCATCACGTTTTCGGGCTTCAGGTCTCGATGCACGACGCCGCGCGCGTGCGCGTAGTCGATGGCGTCGCAAACCTTGAGGAAGATCTCGAGGCGTCCGCCGAGCTGCCACATGGCCGAATGCGAGCGATCTTTGGTCGTCGCGCAGTGCTCCAGGAAATCCGCGAAGGATGGCCCGTCGATGAGGCGCATCGCGTGGGCGGGCACGCCCTTCTCGTTCACGACGATGCCGTAGAAGGGCAGGATGTTGGGGTGCTCAAGCTGGGCGGCGACCTGGGCCTCGACGACGAAGCGGCGTAGCTGCCTTCCCGAGGTGCGACGCAAGAGCTTGATGGCCACGGCGCGACCCAGCCGACGATCGCGTGCACGATACACGGTTCCCATGCCGCCGCGGCCGAGCTCGTCCATCACGACGTAGTCTCGCTCGAGGCGCCCCGGGAGCTTCCCATCGCGAAGCGCGGCCTCCACGATGGCGGGGTTGCGAACGACACGCTGGGGCAAGTCCGCCGTCTCAACGTCCGACGGGCCAGCGGGCGTGGGCGTGGGCGGTCGCGACGAGGTGCGAACGTCGTTGGCCGGGCGGCCGTATTCGCCACTCATGCGCCCCGCGGCCTGCCCGTCAGAGAGCACGACCGGGAGGGTGGGTGTGGTGCGTCCTAATGCCTTTGCCATGGTGGTGGGGCCCCCGAGGCCACACTCAGCATCGCTCGTGCCTGCCCGCAACGCGTTGAAAGCAAAGGCTCGACGACGGCTTCGTGGGGCATCCCACATGGCGTCGCTCGGATCCTCGGCGGATGTGCGCGGCTATCGCCGCGCGGAGGCGCGCCACCTGCATTGCCGCATGCCGACTCAGAGGCAGCCTGGAAACGCGATATAGATTTGCGATGAACGTTCGCTTCCTCTTGGTCCTAGCCGCGGGGCTGCTCGCCGCGTGCGGCGGTGACGAAGGCTCCAGCAGCGCGACGTCCGCCGATGGCGGCGCACCCAAAGGCCCCGGCGCCGGTGGGCCCCACGACCGGAGCGCCGGTCGCCGGCAACGCTCCTGTCGTGAGCGGCTGCAGGATCTTCCCCGACGACAATCCTTGGAACCAAGACGTGTCGGGAGCGCCGGTCTCGTCGAAGAGCGCGGCATACATGGCCAAGATGGCGCCGACGGCGAAGCTCCACCCCGACTGGGGCACGACGGCCGAGGGCTACGGCATCCCCATCTCTGTGGGCTCGGGCGCACCACCGGTGCCCATGACGTGGACCACGAGCTGGGGTCCGCGCGAGAGCGATCCTTTGGCCTGCCCGAGCGGTGGCGGCGCCTTCTGCTACCCGATCCCAACGAACGCGAAGGTGGAAGGCGGCGGCGATCGCCACGTACTCTTCCTCGACACGGCAGGCGCTCCGTCGAACTGCACGCTCTACGAGCTCTTCGATGCGCAAGCCTCCGGCGGCGGCTGGAGCGCGGCCAACGGTGCGATGTTCAAGCTTGGCTCGAACGCGCTACGCAAGGACGGTTGGACGTCGGGCGATGCCGCAGGCCTTCCGATCATGCCCGGGCTCGTCCGCTACGAAGAGCTCGCTTCAGGCACCATCCGCCACGCCATTCGTTTCACCATGTCGCAAACGCAACAGGGCTACATCCACCCGGCGACGCACGCCGCAGGCAAGGCCGACGTGGACCTTCCGCCGATGGGGCTCCGCGTGCGGCTCAAGGCCAGCGTGAACATCACCGCGCCGCCGGAGGGCACAACACTGGTCGCCGCCTTGAAGAAGTACGGAATGCTGCTCGCCGACAACGGCTCGAATTGGTACTTGAGCGGCGATCAGAACGACGGATGGGCCAAGGCGTTGCCAAACGTAAAGAAGGCGCTCGATCAGCTCCATGGGAGCGACTTCGAGGTCGTCGAGACCGGCGCCGTGAGCGTGGCCGGGCTCGACTGAGCGTCAACGCTTGCCGCTGCGACGCCGCGCGACGACGAGCGACAAGCCGACGAGGATGCCGAGCGCCGGAGCGGTCGGAACCTTGGCAGGCGCCGGCGCGGCCGTGCAGCCCTGAATCTGTCCCTCTTCCGCTTCGCCACCGACCGCGGTGATGTTGTTGGCTTCGCGGACGCCGAGGCCCGTCGAATCCTCCTCACCGGGACCGTCGTCGTCGTCGTGCACGTGCTCCTCTTCCGGCACGATCGTGGGCGCGACAGGCACGGGTTCGACGGGCGCGGGCGGCGGCGCGGCGGCAGCGGCGTCCGGCGTGACGGCCGGCGGCGCGGCAGCGTCCGCCTTCAAACTGCTCGGAGCGGCGCCGGCGTCGAGCACGACGGGCACCGGCATGCCTGCGTCGGCCGACGCCTGCGTGGGCTGCGTGGGCGCCGGATGCGGGCCCGTGAAGAACGGCGTCTGACGAGAGGACGCGCGGAGGTTCAGCTCCACGTGAATGTGATCGTGGTGCGGGTGCGGTCCTGAGTATTGGCGGTCGCCGCTGCCGTTCGCCATCCACGACGTGCGGTTCCAGATGATGAGCTGAACGCCGATGTCAGCGGCGTTTTGCACGAGCCAGTTGGCCACCGGATCGCCGGCGTTCGCGTTCGCACGGCCGTCCTTGAGCGGGATGAACACGTCGAGGGCGCGGCCCGTTCCGTGGACGCTCATGCGGCCGCCGTTGGCGGTGTTCTGGCGGCATGCGTATCCACCGATGGACTTCACCTGGCCGAACTTGGCCATCAGGTACTCGCCGACGTCTTGTGCACCTTCCGTGAGGTGGCCGGCGCAGCGGTTCGGATTCCAGGCCGGCGCATCGTCGTAGTGGACGCGTGCGGCGCTTCCGGTCGCGCGGACGTCGCCAGGAATCTCCCAGCGCCCGCGCACCGCCTGCTCGCGGGTCGACTCGTCGTCGCCGGCGTCGGAGCAGCCCACCAAGAAGGCGGGCGCGAAGGCCACCGCGAACGTGCCCACCACGAGGCGCGCGAAGGACTGAGCCCAGGTCGACCGCGCGGGGGACTGTGTAGGATTGGCAACCACGTTGAGGGATGATGTTACACACCCAAGGGGGTCTGAAAAGGCGTGAGACGCGAAGGATCTGGCTTTTTGATCCAGGGACGACAGGCAGCAACAGCAACGCAAATTGCTGTTATCAAACACAATTGTATCGATTTGGGTGTCGGTGCCCGAGTCGAATTGCAGGTCGGGGCCTTCGTCCGCTATGACGGCCCTCATGCGTAAGGTCCTTTCCGCGCTTCCGGTGATCGCGCTCCTTGTCGCCCTGCCCCAGGAGGCGCGCGCCCAGGCCGCCGCTGGCCGCCCCTTCGGCCAAGACTCCATCATCGTCTCGGCCGATCGGCTGATGGGGCTCTTCTCGTACGCCTCGGTCACCACGAGCCAGACGATCGCCAACGTCACGACCGAGACGACCACCTCGGGCCCCGGGCTATCGGTTCTGCTCGGAGGCAACCGGCCGCGAGACCTCGTTCACAACATCCCGCGCGTGAGCGTCGACTACGCGCTGTCGATGCACCTGACCCTCGGCGGGTCGGTGCCCCTCGCGTTCGGGCTCGGCGGCAAAGAAGAAACGAAAAAGACCGGCAACGTGACACGCTCCGTCGACGCACCGACGACGACCATCGTGGGTTTGGCGCCGCGCGTCGGCTACATCCTCAACGTCTCCGACACGTTCGCCATCTGGCCGCGGGCCGGCTTTGCGTATTACTCGGCCAGCGAGAAAGCCACGGTGCGCGACAACAACAACGCGGAAGGGACGCGCACGGTGACGACCAGCTTCGTCAGCATCGACCTCGATCCGCAGCTTGTCATCACGCCCTTCCCGCACTTCGGCATCACGCTGGGCCCGGTGATCAACGTACCCATTGGCGGGAAGATCGAATCGGAGACGCAGTTCGGCTCCGTCAAGCAGTCCGTCGAGATCGACTCGAAGGCTTTCCACTTCGGCATCATGGCCGGCATGCTCGGCTACTTCTGACGTTCCCTTTGGGCGGGCTCGGCGCCGTCGCCGCCCTTAGCCAGGAACTTGCGGAGACGGGCGCCAGTGCGATCTCCTGTGGCGATGCGCGCTTCCTTCGCCCTCGTGCTCGCCTGCTCGTTGGGCGTCTTGTCCAGCATCACCTCCGGCACCGCCTTCGCGACGCCGAAAAAAAAGCCGGTCGAAGCCGCCGAAACCTCCGCCGGAGAGACCAAAGCTGCGCAGAAGAGAGACGACCGCAGCCACGCCCGCCGCTTCGAGTCGGCGATCCGCGCCGCCTCCAAGGCCACGGGGCTCTACGTGCGCGGCGATACGGCGAGCCGCAAGGACTACGACGCGCTCCTCGACGCCGCGGTGGTGCACGGCCTCGACACCATCGTTCTCGACGCCAAGGACTACGACGGGACGCTGACCTACCGCTCCCAGGTTGCGCTCGCGAAGGAGACGGGCGCCACCAACCAGGCGCCCATCGAAGACTTCTCCGCTGCCATCAAGAAGGCCCAAGCGAAAGGCCTCCGCGTCGCCGTCCGCGTGAGCTGCTTCGAAGACGAGTTCATGACCAAGGCCAGGCCCTCCATGTCGGTGATGTCGAAGGCGGGCCGCCCCTACCCGCTCGGCTGGCTCGATCCGTCGAATGCCGCCGTGCAGGGTTACCTCGTCGACCTCGTGCGCGAAGCCATCGCGCTTGGCGCCGACGAGATCCAACTCGACTACGTCCGCTATCCGGTGCTGGCCATCAAGAACGCCGACTTTCACCTCGATGAGCGCGGCCTCACGAAGACGACCGTCATTCGAGACTTCGTGCGCAAGGTGCACCAAGTGACGATGGCGCACGACGTGCCGCTCTCACTCGACGTCTTCGGTGTCATCGCCTTCGGCAAACGCGATGACATCGAACGTTTGGGGCAAGATCCCGTTCTTCTCGCGAGCGAGTGCGAGGTGCTCTCGCCGATGGTCTACCCGTCGCACTACCACGCCGGCTTCTACGGCTTCGAAGAGCCCGGCGCGCACCCCGAACTGGTGGGCATCGCGATGGCCGGCCTCACGAAGCAGCTTGACGCGGTCAAAGGTCGACGAGCGGTCTTGCGACCATGGCTCCAGGCCATGCCGTGGAAGTCGTCGACCTTCTCGCCCGGCTACATCGTCCAAGAGATCAGGAGCTCCGACGAGCACGGCGGTTCGGGATTCCTCCTCTGGAATCCCGGACAGTCCTACAAGCAGTCGTTCGCCGCGCTCCGGGCCATGAGAAAGGCCGACGGCAAGGCGAGCGCCAACGCTGCACGACCCTAGCGCACGCTGATCTCGCGCGCCTTCGCGTCGGCGTTCAGGAGCCACGGCATGGCAGCGGGCGCCAACTCAGTGCCACGCGCGACGCGAAGCCGTGCGAACGCCTCGTCGCCGTCGTAGGGAACGAGGAGGTAGCCGCTCGAGCGCTCCGTGAAGCGTACCGCGTGAGCCGTCCGCACGGCAGAGACGCGCCCCCCGTCATCGAGCCACTCCACCGGGACCTTCGCGCCATCGAGGACCGCATCGGTGACGAAGGGCGCGCCATACCAAGCGAGCGCACCGTCCGACACGTGGAGCATGCGAAACCGTGCCGCACCGGGCCCCGTCGTGAGAGGCGCGGCGCTCGCGGGGATGCGGGCCACGGCGCTCAACCGCTCGAAGAGACCTCGGTACGTGTAGTCACTCTGCCACGCCGGGTTGCAGTAGCTCATCTGGTCAAAGAGGCTCGGCGGCTGGAGCGCCTTGGTGACAACGCTGTAGCCCCAGTTGCCCGTGAGGCCGCCGGGATACGGGTAGTGTGCATCGACTCCGCCGGCCCGGCCGCAGGGCGCGTGGTCGCGGCCATGCCCGTGGCCCAGCTCGTGGGGAACAGTGTCGATGGATTCGCTCGTTGGGAAGAGGACCCCGACGCTCACGCGATGCGCCGTATCGGCGGGGCTCTCGGCGAATCCCGAGAGACCGAGAACGCAAGACCCCGTGCAGAAGCCGGTCAAGGTCGCCGCCGGGGCGAAGGCCCCGTAGTAGTAGACGTCGGGCGCCACGCGATCGGTGAGGCGCGCGCGCGTGACGGTCATGAGCACCTCGTCCCAGCCGGGCCCCCTTCCGCTGATGGGCACGGAGAACGGAACGGGCTCTCGGACCGTCACGACGACCTCCGGCACCGGGTAAAACTCGAGGAGCCGCTTTCGAATGGCGTCAACGATTGAAGCGCTCGTGTCGGGCAGACGGTTCGATCCGTCGGCGCCGTATTGGACGGGCACGATCACCACGCGGAGCTTGTCGGCACCTCGCTCAGCGCGCAGCGGTTCGGGAATGCCCGACAGCGGAGACTGCGCGGCGGTCTTGGTCGCGCCAGGGCGCGCCGGCGCCGCTGCGTCGACCAAGCGCACCAAGAATCGCGTCTCCGGCGTGAGCTCCGCGCCGGGGACGTCGAAGTTGAGGGTCGTCGCGGGCGTGTCCTCGCGCGACGGACCGGCGAGGAGCAACGTCTCCTCAAAGACGCGCTGCGTCTTGCCCTCGCGCACGAGGTAGAGCTCCCCGCGCACGCTCGTGCCGATGCGGGCCGCGTCCGGCGCCACGTAGGCGCGGAAGAGCGCGTCGCGCCCGGCGACGACGGGCATGGCGCGCGTGGGCGCCTCCCCGCCCAAGAGCAGCGAGACGCGTGTGCCCTGGTACAGCGCAACCTCCGTCACGCGAACGCCCTCGGCAAACTGCGCCTTCGCGAGCGTGACGTCGGCCTCGCGCCTCGCCGAAACAGCCTGGCCCTCGTCCTCCGACGGCGCCCGCCCTTCGACGCGATCGGAGCAAGCCGCGAGCGCGGCGATCAGGAGCACGGCTCGCATCGCACCGTGTGGGAGCAACCAATGGGCCACAGCACACGCCCCTCGCGATGACACCGAACGGCGCTCCGCGAGGCGGGGCGTGGATCACGGCGCCCCCACGACGCATCCGTACGATGACAGGCGCAGCGCTGAAGCGCGCGATCTAGCGGCGGGCGCGACTGCCCTTCGAGGAAGGCGGCGGCACGGTGTTCTGACCGACGGCCTTGCTCGGCGGCAACGAGTTCACCTTGCCCGGCGGCATCGAGAAGCTGATGCGAAACTCGCCCGACACATCGGGCGAGCGAAGGGCCGCGGCCGCGGCGATGGCGGCGCTCTTGCGACGCGGCGGCGCCGACGCGGGCACGAGCGAGTGACTCGCGCGATCAAGCGGACGGAGCAGCTCGCCGACCTCGGTCTTCAGGGCCACCGAGTCCTCGCGCGGTAAAAGCGAGGTCGCCAAGAAGAGCGCAAAGCCGACGTACTCCTCGAGGTTCTTGACGAGGCGCGCGACGGGCTCGTTGGTTGGGCGGGCGAGGAGGTTCTTCGCGACCCGCGCCGGCACGAAAGTGCCGTCATCCTGGGGCCCGGCGCCGGAGACCAAGGTAGCAACCGTCGGCGCGCCGGACACGAACCGAGCGAGCGCCTCGCGGAGCTCGGTGCCCACGGCAGCGCGATCGCAAGCGCTGTGCATCGCGGCGAGCGCGGCGTTGAAGAGCTCGGTGATGGCCTCAGGGCCGCGCGGGCGCGGGCCGCGCATGGCCACGACCCCCGCTTCGACGAGGCGGACCATAAGCTGCGTGATCTCGTATTCGAGAATTCCGAGGCGACGTCCGATGTCAGCCACGGAGCGTTTGCCGTCGCACTCGCCGAGCACCTGTTGGAGGTCCCCTGCCATCGGCGGGACGCCGATCACCTCGGGGACGTGCCGCTCACTCGGGACATGGCGCCGGAACGAGAGCATCTCGTCCATGCGACGCGCCCCCTCCATGAGAAGCTCGATGGCCGTCGGGTGTGGTCGCGGGAGGGCTCCTTCGATCATCTTGCGGTCAAAGAAGTAGAACGCGCCGCCCTTGGCGCGGACGACCGCGAAGAACACTTCCTCGGCGTGACGCCGCTGGATCGGAGCGAGCGACTCTTCGTCGGCGACGTCCTGCTCGATGAGGGCCTCCGCCAGGCTCGTGCCAGTGATCGCCGCCGCGCGGCGCGCTCCGTCGATTTGTTCGTGGCTCGCGAGACCGAAGCGGTAGACGAGCTCGCCAAAACGCTCGAGCCGCACCGTCGACGTGGCTCCCGTCACGCGGCCCGCGTCAAACTCGACGGTACGTGTGCCGTCATCGTTGGTGACAACGAGGGAGCCGGTCCACCCCGACTGCCCGATCAACGCGAGGACGTCGCAGAGCGAGCCGGCGATCGTAATTTGACCTGCGAGGCGCAGCTCGGCGTCGGCGAGCGGACCTTCTGCGCGGCGGAGAAGGAGGACGTCGGGCGTGCTGTCCTCGAGCGACCAAACGCCGGGCCGCGCGCCCAACATGTGCTGCGCTGCCTTCGAGAGCGCCGTGATGCCCCCACCCTCTTGAATCCGTACCTGACGTCGGCCCTTCGCCATCCAGCCTCGTTCTCTCCAACGTACGCGACGTGCGCGCCTCGCCGGGAGGTTGTTCAGTGTAGTTGCCTTTTGCTCGTAGGCCCGGAGAAGTCGCGGATTTGTGGGGGCGAGAGCTACCGGTAGGGAGCTTCCGAGCGGTGCGCAAGTCTCTGTGCGGTAGCCGAGCAGTCGCGCACCGGGTTGCGATATCCTCCCACCCGTGACGCGCGAAGAGGTCTGGGAGAACATCGCCGCCTACTTGCGCGGGGAATTCGGGAAGCTGCTCGAGGTGCGCGACGTGCGGCGCGTGAGGCGCGTCGCCGGTGACGCCTGGGCCGTCACCGTCGTGCTTGCGGCGCCGAGCGGCGACATCCATGTGGCGGACCTCCACGTCGACGAGGAAGGCGTCATCCGGCCCCTCTTGGGGCCCGACGACATCGTCACCGCCGTGCGGACCGCCGACGAGCGTCAGCGCGCGTCGCTCACGGCGCCAGCCGTCATTCCCGAGCTCGCGGGGTTCACCGTCGACGACTCCGGTGGAGGCGACGACGACGACGACGTCGGCCTATCGGCGCTCGAGTCCACGGAGGATCTCGCCGATCGCGCCGGCGCCCTCGTGAAGGCGGGCGACCCGGCGTCGCTGCAAAAAGCGCGCGAGCTCCTCCCGCACCTCCTGAGCGATCCGATGCATCGCGGCGAAACGCTCCTTCGCATGGCGAAGGTCGAGCGCGCGCTCGGCGAAACCAAGCTCGCGACGAACTACGCAGAGGCGGCAGCGCGGGAGTTTGGCGATCGCTTCGACTTGCCTTCGCTGGAAGACGCCGCGGCGCTCGCCCTCGAGCTCTTGGGCAAAGAGGCGTTCCCGGGCTCGCGCATCTACACGCTCCTCGAACAGTGCCGCATGCGGCTGAGGCCGCTCGCAAACCTGTTCGATTGCCGAAGCCTCAGCGACCTCGGCGACGATCACCGCCGCGAGCTCTCGGCCGCCACGACGCTTCGAACGCTTGGCCCCGGCGAGATCCTCGTCGTCGAAGGTGACCCTTCCGAGAACATCTTCATCGTGAAGAGCGGCCTCATCGGCGTTTACCTCGAGAAACCCTCCGGTGGGTCGTGGCTCGTGCGGTGCTGCTTTCCTGGCTGGCTCCTCGGTGAATCGAGCGTGCTCGCCATCGATCCGCACTGCACGGCGACCTTGCGCGCGGAGCGCGTAAGCGAGGTCTGGACCCTCCCGGCGCCGGCCGTCAAAGGCCTCATGGGCAAGGACACGGTCTTCGCCGACCGCATCGCGGCGACCAAGCAGATTCACCGCATCGACTCGTTCTTCTCGATGCACGAGTCGATGGCCCAACTCGACGTGCAGGTGCGCGACGAGATGCTCTCGTGCATCCAGCGGCTCGAGTCGTTCTCCGAGGAGACCATCTTGCTACCGGCCAA
Organism: Myxococcales bacterium; assembly: GCA_016703425.1. Lineage (NCBI taxonomy): Bacteria > Pseudomonadati > Myxococcota > Myxococcia > Myxococcales > Myxococcales bacterium. Next base: position 237,186 of record JADJCA010000012.1, on the reverse strand, counting down.
CGAGATCCCGGCGGTGGCGCTCCTCGTGGCGCGCGGTGAGGTGGCGCTCTACCCGGAAGGTGACGCAGGAGCGCAGCCGCTCACGCTCGCGCCCGACACCTTCTTCGGCGTCCGCGACTCGCTCCACCAGATTCCGCTCTCGGTCACCGTGGTGGCCCGCAGCGGCTCGACGGTCGCGTTCTTCGACGGTGAGCGGCTCCGCGCGCTGTGCACGCGGAGCCCGGAGAACGTCGCGGCCGTGCTCGAACGCCTCGGCTGAGGCGGTCGCTGCTCGAAGCGGCAGCGACGCGCCCCCGTCCGCCGCGCGTCAGGTTCGCGACGTCTTCTTGTCCTTCTTGTCGGCGTCCTTCTTGTCGTCCTTCTTTGGCTCGCCGTCCTTCTTCGCGCCGTCGAGGCTCATCTCGGCGACTCCGTCTTGGAAGCGCACCTTGGCGACCATAAGCTTCTCCTGAAGCGACACCAGCTCGAGCGTCGACTTCGAAACGCGATCGCTCGTCTCCTGCATCTTCTTCTCGAGATTCTGCATGAGGGGTCCCGCGGTCTTCACCGCCTTCAGCGTCACGAGCTGCGCGTGAAGCTCGTCGAGACGAACGCGGTACTCGCCCATCTGGTCGCGCGTCGTTTGGATGCGCTGCTCGAGGTTGCCGATCTCCGTCTGGAGCGTCACCAGATCGGCGACGCGCTCCTTGAGCAAGCCGGTGGCCGACTGCGAGAGGTAGACGCGAACAGTCTCGAAGCTCTGCGGCGTGCGGAGGTCGAGGCTCTTCAAGCACCGGCGTCGCCGTCTCGATGACGACCTCTTTGGAGGAGTTTGGCTCAAGCTCAACGCGAAAGAGGTGCGCCGCGCCCATGCGCTCGCGGTGTTCCGGTCCCTTCTCGATGACGTGCCCTTGCGGCACCGTTTGGCGGACGAAGACCGTTGCGCGCTCGCCGAGACGATTGTGCAGCGTGAACTGCGCCTTTCGGATGGTCTTCACCTCCGTGGAGAAAACGCCTCGCTGCACCGAGAGGATCTTTGCGATCTCGTCGCGCGAGGCGTCCTTGCGCTCCACCACGATCTGGCGATCGAGCGCGAAGGGTACAAAGGCCGCCGACCGCGCGGGGATAGGCTCGCAGAGCCCTTCGCCAATGAATCGGCCCTGGCCGAACACCGTCACCGGCCCGCTCTCCAACACCGAGTCGGTGGGATTGACGAGGCGCACCGACTTGAAGGCGAAATTGGCGTTGCCGCGCGCGCTCTCTGGATCGAACAAATAGACAACGCCTCCCTCGGTCTTGGTGGTGAGGATCGACACCATGGCGCTCGACGCCTTGGGCACGCTCATGGTGACGGCCGACTCGAAGTGCGAGGTGCCGATGGGGTCCGTCGAGAGCGGCGGCGCCACGGCGGCCGCCGCGTCTCTCGCGTCTCCGGCCTTGGCCTTTTCGTTGTTGCTCTCCTCGACGATGCGAACGCCGCCGCGCGGCGACGGCACGTCGGCGCGGCCCACCGCCACGACGCGCGACGGATCGATGCCTTGCCGCACGAGCTGGTCGCGGAGCTTGTTGGCGCGGTCGAGCGACGCGCTCTTCTTGTCGCCGTCCTTCTCGCTGGCAAAGCCTTCGACGGTGACTTGGTTCTGGTTCTGCCGGAGCGAGTTGGCGAGCTGCGCGATCTTCTGCGCCTCCTCGCGTTGCAGAGGGGACTGCATCGGCGGAGGCGGCGGGGCTGGCATCGCCGGAGGCGAAGCGGGGCCTCGGTTCGTGGCGCCTTGGCCCATCCCCATGCCGGCGGAAGCACCACCAGACGGGGCTGCGCGGCCACGACTTCCCGTCGACTCGGCGGCGTCGAGCCGCAGCTCCTTGGCGGGCCGCGGCTTGGGCGCCGGCGCCATGGCCGGGGTCGGGGCGTCGAGCGCGGCGATGGCGTCGTCGGAGAACTCGAAGGACTTCTTGCCGTCTTTGCCGTAGGTGGAGCCACCCGTGGGAGGCGCAAGCGCAAAGAGGCCGTCGGCCTGAAGCGTCTCGCGGTGCACCGAACGGATGGAGCGAAGGTCGAAGCGGAACGAGAGCGCGGAGCTCGAGCCGACGACGAGCTTCACTTGGTTCCAGTCTTCGCCGGAGGTGTTGTCCACCACGGCCCATCCTTGGATCTCGACCTTGCCGCCGTCGCCGATGACGATGCGGTAGCTGGGCTTCCAAGCGGGCGCCTCGGTCACGTAGGACAGGCGCAGCTTGTGCGGCCCCGCCTCGGGCAGGCGAATCTTCATGTCGATGATGGCGCGACCGTCGCGCGGGACGTCGGTCGGGTACGCGATGGGCGCGGGCTTGCCCGTCGCCGCGTCGACGACGGTGAGCGACTTCAAGAAGTCGTCGACCTTGTCGGCCGGCACGGCGAGCTTCAGCGTGTTGTCGGTCACCTCCGCGGTGCGCTCGAAGTAAGCCACGCCGTTGCGATAGAGGACCACCCGACCGAGCGTCGTGTCGTCGGCACCAACGTACGTCGACGTGGTCGCTCCGCAGCCAACGCCGAACGCCAGAAGGGGGCACGCGGCCAAGAGGCGAGCGAGCGTCGAGTCGACACGAACGTGCATACGCATGGGAGTTTCTCCTGGAGAACGAACTGGCGGCCGGCCGAACGCGTCGAGGCGGCTCAGTGTGAAGGCATCTCGGAAAGGCTTGGACGGTCCAACGGCGGAAAAGTTTGAACCTTACAGCGAGAGCCTACTGCCTTGAGTCCAGTGAAACGACGGGCAACTTCTTGGTAGCATCGCGTGCCCATGGTCACCGCAGCCCCGCTCGAAGCCACGCTCCTCTTCTCGGCCCCAGACCGTCCCGGGCTCGTGGCCCGCCTCGCGGGCTTTTTCTCGGAGCTCGGCCTGAACATCGTCGACGCCGCCAACTTCACCGACACCGGCGGCGAGCGCGGGGCGCGCTTCTTCATGCGCCTCGTCGTCGATCTGGGCGGGCTGTCGTCAGCGGAGGCCCACGCCAAACTCGGAGGCTCGGCCACGCGCGCGGCCCTGGAAGAGGCCTTCCGCGACCGAATCGGGACCCCGCTGGGCGGCGAATGGTCCATCGGCTACAGCGATCATGTCCCCCGCATCGCGCTCTTCGTCACCAAAGACCCGGCGTGCCTCTACGACCTCGCCCTGCGCCAGCGGCAAGGGGAGCTGCCCTGCGAGATCGCCCTCGTCGTGAGCAACCACGCGGCCCTCGAGAGCGCCGCCCAGGCGTTTCGCCTCCCGTTCTTCGCCTTGCCCGTGACAGCGCCGACGAAGGCCGACCAGGAAGCGCGCGTCCTCGAGCTCGTCTCGAGGCACCATGTCGAGCTCATCGTGCTAGCGCGGTACATGCAAATTCTCAGCGACGACTTCCTCAAGAAGGCGCCGCCGGTTATCAACATCCACCATGGGTTCCTGCCGGCGTTCCAGGGAAGCAAGCCCTACCACCAGGCGCACGCTCGCGGTGTGAAGCTCATCGGCGCGACGGCCCACTACGCCACCAAGGACTTGGACGAGGGCCCCATCATCGAGCAGGACGTCGCGCGGGTCTCCCACACGATGGGCCCCGACGAGCTCGTGCGCGTCGGGCGTGACGTCGAACGCGTCGTCTTGGCGCGGGCCGTTCGCGCGCACTTGCAGCGACGCGTCATCGTCGAAGGTCGTCGAACCTTCGTGATGTGATACACGTAACGGCATGGAGCTCAGCGAAGCCCGCCAGAAATACGACGACCTCCAAGGGCGCCTCAAGGCGCTAAGGGGGTATCTTTGACGTCCCGAAACTGAAGCGCGAGATCGATCGGCTCGGCGAGCAGACGCTCGCGCCGGGCTTCTGGGACGACACCAAGAAAGCTCAAGCCTTGACGCGCAAGCGCGCTGGCATCGAGCAAGTCGTCCAGACCTTCGAGAAGCTCGACAAGGACGTCGAAGACGGCCGCGTGCTCCTGGATCTCGGCGTCTCCGAGAAGGACGAGGACACGGTCCAAGAAGCCTGCAACATGCTCACGGCGCTCGAGGCGCGCGTGCGAAAATCCGAGCTCGGACGCATGCTCTCGGGTCCCGCAGACCGATCGAACGCCATCGTGACGATCCACCCCGGCGCCGGCGGCACCGACGCCAAAGACTGGGCGGCGATGCTGCTTCGCATGTACGTGCGCTGGTGCGAGGCGCGCGGCTACAAGACCGATCTCATCGACTACCAGGAGGGCGACGAGGCCGGCATCGACGCGGCGTCGTTCACGGTGCAGGGCGAGAGCGCTTACGGGTACCTGCGCGGCGAGCACGGCGTGCATCGCCTCGTGCGCATGAGCCCTTTCAACGCCGACCACACGAGGCAGACAGCCTTCGCCGCCGTCGAGGTGTCGCCCGACATCGAAGACGACATCGACATCGAGGTTCAAGAGAAGGACATCGAGATCACGACGATGCGCGCCGGAGGCAAAGGCGGCCAGAACGTCAACAAGGTCGAGACGGCGGTGCGCCTCAAGCACATCCCGACGGGCCTCAACATCGTGTGCCGCGCGGAGCGGAGCCAGCACCAGAACCGCGCCATGGCGATGAAGGTCTTGAAGGCCCGGCTCTACGAGCTCGAGCTCCAGAAGCGCGAGCAACAGAACGCCGCCTACCAGGCGACCAAGAGCGCCATCAACTTCGGCAGCCAGATCCGCAACTACGTGCTGGCCCCCTACCGGCTCGTGAAGGACACGCGCTCAAGCCACGAGACGGGCAACGTCGACGGCGTGCTCGACGGCGATCTCGATCCGTTCATCGAGTCGTACTTGATGGCGGCCGCTGGCGGGACGCTCCGAAAGGGCGGAGCCGTCGAAGGTGGCGACGAGGACAACGGATAGCGATTCGCTTCGCCATGCGACGGTCCACGCGCGCCCACGGGTCGGAGACGGTGTAGACAGGCCATGGCGCGCATTGCCGTGACAGGAGCAACGGGCGGCCTCGGCGCCAACGTGGTTCGCGCGGCGCGCGCCGGCGGCCACGAGGTGGTCGTGCTCTCGCGCGGCCAAGGGGGCGTGGCCCCCGGCGTTGCGTTGGGTGAGCTGCCTGGCGTCCTCGTGCACCGCGGCGACGCCACCAGCGCGGCCGACGTGACGGCGCTCGCGGTCGGCGCCGACGCGCTGATTCACTGCGCGAATCCGCCCTTCGCCGGCGACTGGATCGGCGGGCAAAAGCGCATGGCCGATGCCGCCATCGATGCGTGCCGCGCAACCGGCGCGCGGCTGGTGTTTCCCGGCAACGTGTGGATCTTCGGGCGCGGTCGCCGCGGCGAACGGGTCCTGGACGACGCGGCCGCTGCCCCGATCTCGGCACGTGGCCGAGCGCGGGCCACCATCGAGGCTTCCATCACGCGCTCGGGCGTTCCCTTCACGATCGCGCGCATCGCGGAGTTCTACGGTCCCTCCGTCACCACGCTGATGGGTCCGCCGCTTCAGGCCCTCGCGGCGGGACGAACCGCTACCTGGTACGGGCCGCCGGACGTCGAAATCGAGCTCGCCTACATGCCCGACGTCGGCAACGCGGTGGTGAGCGCCGGCCTCGACGCGCGCACGCGCGGCCTCGCCCTCAACGTTCCGACGGCAGGCGTGACGACACCGCGAAAGTTCCTTGAGCTGGCGCGCGCGCAAAGCGGGCGAGGCTCGCTTCGCTTTCTGCCCGCGTTCGTGGTGCACGCGGCCGCGCCCTTTCACGCTAAGGCCCGCGCCTTCGCCGACATCCTTCACCTGTGGACCGACCCCGTGGTGATGAAAGCGGCGCGATGGTCCGAGCTGGCGCTCCCACCTTTGCCGACCAGCTACGCGGCGGGCATCGAGGCGACGCTCGCGTGGCATCGAGCTGGGGCCTAGCGAGCGGCTCCGCGATTCACGGAACGCCGCGCGTCGCGTAGGCTCCGGCGCGCGTGCCCGAAACGCCGAGGAACGTGGGGCTCCAGCGGGGCGAGTCGGCTGGGGCCCTGCGAGGTAGAGAGCACCATGATCGAGATTTCTGCGCGCGGCGCCACTGACGTCGGCAAAGTACGAAAGTCCAACGAAGACGCCATCGGCGTTGACGAGGCGAGGGGGATCTTCATCCTCGCCGACGGTATGGGGGGCCACGAGAGCGGCGCCCGTGCTTCGAAGGCCGCCGTTGAGACGTTGCATCAGGAGCTCTTGGCGGTGCGTTCGGTCTTCGAGCGGTGCCGGACCGACGCGAGCGAAGGTGCGAGCGCCGAAGCCGTCGCCGCCGTGGTCGCCGCCTTCGAGAAGACGTGCGCTCGGGTCTACGATCTGGGCCGCGAAGGGCAAACCCGTAGACGCATGGGCTCGACGCTCGACGCGCTCATTCATCTCGGAGACCGCGCGCTCCTGGCGCACGTCGGCGACGGTCGCGTCTATCTCTCGCGCGGCGGACGCTGCAACCGCCTCACGGAGGATCACTCGATCGTGGCGGAACAAGTCCGCGCCGGGGTCCTCACGCCTGCCGAGGCGGAAACGAGCCGCTTTCGCGGCGTGCTCACGCGCGCCATCGGAACCCACCGGTCCGTGAAGGTCGATACGTTGATGGTCGACATCAACGCCGGCGACCTCTTCGTGATGTGCAGCGACGGCCTCCATCGGTACGCGCACGGCCCCGAGCTCGCGCAACTCCTCGGACAGAACGCCACCCCCGCCGCGGCGGCGCGGCTCATCGAGCACGCCAACGTGGCCGGCGGCGAAGACAACGTCAGCGTGATCCTCGTCGGTTGCCGGGAGGCTGCGTCGACGCAGAAGATGGCCGCCGCGGGGTCGACGACGCCCCTCGGCGACTCGAGCACAACACGCGTGGCGTCACGCATCGACGCCATCTGCAAGTTGCCGCTCTTTCAACATCTCTCGTACCGCGAGCAGGTTGCTGTGCTCGCGCTCGCCAAGTCGCGCGTCTACGAGCCAGCGGCGACCGTCATCGCGCAGGGTGAGGCGGGCAGCGAGATGTTCGTCATCATCGAGGGATCCGTTATGGTCGAACGCGACGGTGCGAAGCTCGCCGAGCTGGGCGCCGGCGGACACTTCGGCGAAATGGCGCTTGTCGACGACGCCCGTCGCTCGGCAACGGTGACAGCGCTAACGCGCACAGACGTTCTTTCCATCGGGGAGGCCGAGCTCTCGGCGCTGATGCGCGTCGAGCCCGTGGTGGGCGTGAAGATCTTGTGGAACTTCGCCCAAGTTCTTTCGCGACGTTTGCGAACCGCGAGCGCGGAGATCGCGGAGCTGCAAATGAACCAGGTGCCGGGGCCGACAACGCTCGCTGTGCCATTCGGCGACTGAGCAGGCGGCGCGCCGCCCTCCCCCGCGCTACCTTTGCTGCGTGGACGGCGCCGCGCTCCTCGTGTCGATGCTCGTAGGCCTCGTGGGCTTCGCGATCTTCGTCTATGGCAAGCGCCAGTCGCGGCTCCCGCACCTCTTGGCCGGGGTCGTCATGATGCTCTACCCCTACTTCGTCGACAGCGCGGCCTTCTCCGCAGGCATCGCCGTGGCCGTCGGTGGCGCGCTTTTCGCGGCCGTGCGCTTGGGTGCGTAGACGGCGCCGGCCCTAAGGGGCGACGACGGAAGCTCCGGCTGCGCCCCCTCGTGGACACCCGCACGCCGCACGGCTAAAGGCTGGGACGCCGCCATGCCTACCGAGACGCCTACCGAGACGCCTACCGAGATGTCACCCGAGCCTCGCAAAGAGCACTCCGCCGAAGGCGCCCTCATCGACGCCCGCCGCGCAAAAGCGACCCGCACCCGCGAGCGGGGCGAAAACCCGTTTGCCAACGACGTCGTCGCCAAGGGCAGCGCCAAGACCCTCGACATCGAGGGGGTGCGCAAGGCCGCCGTGAGCGCGATGACCGACGGTCGCTACGCCGAGGAGCTCGTCAAGAAGGCCACCGCGGGCACGCTCTTTCACGTGCGAGGCCGCATCGTGGCGCTCCGCTCGACGGGCGGCCTCTCGTTTTTAAGGTTGCGCGACCGCACCGGCGAGCTGCAGCTGCTCATCAGCGAGTCGAAGCTTGGCGCCGACTACGCTCGCCTTGCGGATCTGGACGTCGGCGACATCGTCGAAGCCGAAGGCGAGCTGACGGCATCCAAGCGCGGCGAGCTCTCCATCGAGCCGTCGCGCGTGCGCCTCCTCACCAAGGCCTACCGGCCGCTCCCCGAGAAGTGGCACGGCCTGACGGACGTCGAGACGCGCTACCGCCAGCGGTACGTCGACCTCATCGCCAACCCCGATGTGGCGGCCGTGTTCCGCGCGCGCAGCCTCATCGTTCGCGCAACGCGCCGCGTCCTCGACGACGCCGGGTTCCTCGAAGTCGAAACGCCGACGATGCACACGCTCATCGGCGGCGCCGCGGCGCGACCGTTTCTCACGCACCACAACGCCCTCGACATGCGCCTCTTCATGCGCATCGCGCCGGAGCTCTACCTGAAGCGCCTCGTGGTCGGCGGACTCGAGCGCGTCTACGAGATCGGCCGCTGCTACCGCAACGAGGGCCTCTCGACGCGTCACAACCCAGAGTTCACGATGCTCGAGTTCTACCAGGCGTACGCCACGTACGAAGACCTGATGAACTTCACCGAGGTGCTCATTCGCGCCGTTGACGCTGACCTCGCGGGAGCGATGCCCGAGGCGCACGCGCGTTGGCTTGAGGCTCGCCCCTTCACGTTTGCCGAGCCCTTCGCGCGCGTTCCCATGAGCGTCGCCGTCAAGGATGGCGCGCACAAGACCGAGATCCCCGCCTGGCGCGACGCAACGGCGGGCAACGATGCAGGCATGGGTCTCGTCGCGCTCCTGACGACGGCCGGCGACTTCGGCGCCAGCATGAAGGAGTGGTCGAAGGCGAGCGCGCGCGCGAAGGCCATCGACTGGGGCAACTTCCGCAAGGGCTTCATGAAGTGCGAAAACGACGGCGAGCGGCTCTTCGCTTGTTACGAGTACCTCGTGGAGCCGTTCTTGGGCGACGACTACCGCAGCAAGGACGGGACCAAGTCGCTGCCGGTCTTCGTCAAGGACTACCCCTTCGAGACCTCTCCCCTCGCCCGGCGCAACGACGCCCGTCCCGATCTCGTCGATCGCTTCGAGCTCTTCGTCCACGGCCGAGAGCTCTGCAACGCCTTCAGTGAGCTGAACGACCCCGACGACCAGGCCGAGCGCTTCCGCGAGCAGGTGCGGAAAAAGGAAGGCGGCCACGAAGAGACGATGGACTACGACGAGGACTACGTCCGCGCGCTCGAACACGGCATGGCGCCGGCCGCCGGCTTCGGCATGGGCATGGACCGCTTGACGATGATGCTGACGGGCGCGGCCTCGATCCGTGACGTCATCTTGTTCCCGCTCCTTCGGCCCGAGCAAGCCGCGGAGCCGGCGCGGTGAAAGGCCAAGAGACACGCGACGCCGCCACCGTCGACGAGGGTCCCTGGCAAAAGGGCGAGCCGCAACCGTGGAACATGGGCGAGGCCATCGGCGTGGCGTGGCTCGCCTTCCGCGAGCGGCCCTGGTTCTTCCTCTTCCTCACCTTCGCGGCGCTCCTGCCCTTCATGGCCGGCTTGACCATGGCGACGGTGGCCGCGGTGCGCACCACGCTATCCATCCGCGGCGAGTTTGCGCGCCTCACGACGACGACGCCGATGGCTCGCTCCGTGTCCGCGGTACTCGCCGACTCGACCTTCCGCATCAGCGCGGCCGTCGTGCTCCTCGCTATCCTCACGTTTCCCGTCGTCCGCGGCGGGTACCTGGCCATCTTCTCGGCAGCCGTCCGCGGTGAACCGATCCGCGGGGCGGACTTCCAGCGCGCTCTCGCGCCGCGCGTCGCCTTCTCGCTGCTCGCGCTGGCGCTCCTCCAGCTCCTGACCTTCGTCGTCACGCTGCCGATGCTCGCGGTACCGGCGGCCGGCTTTGCCCTCGCGCCGTTCTACGTCGTCGACGCAAGCATGACCCCCTTCCAGGCCATGGGCGCCAGCTGGCGCGCGACGCGCGGACAGCGCTTCGCCGTTTGGCTGTACCTTGCAGGCTTTGTCGTTGCCCTCGTGATCGGCCTCTTGCTCGGCGGCGTGGGGCTCTTCGTCACGTTGCCGCTCTACGGCATGGGCCTCGCCTACGCGTCGACGCGTCTCTCGGCGCGGACGCGGCGCCCTCTCTTCAGCCCCGATTGGGGTTCGCGCTACCTCCGGAGCTTCCTGCGCTTGGCCTTCGTGGCGCTACCGTGCTCCTCGGCGTTGGCCTCGTGGTCTCGGCCTTGGCGGCCGTCTTGCCAGGCATCTTGGATCTCCTGGAGCGACGCGGCTTCTCGGCCTTCGTCGGCGCGCGCCACGTCCGGTCGCAGAAGAGCGGCTTTCTCACGATCATCAGCGTGCTGTCGATCTTCGGCGTCGCCCTCAGCTCCTGCTCTTTGTCGAGCGTGTCGAGCATCATGGGCGGCTTCAGCGCCGACCTGAAACGCAAGATCTTGGGCAACAACGCTCACATCGTCATCGACACCGAGAGCCGCGCCGCCTTCGAGGGCTGGGAGGCGGTCGTGCAGGGCGCACGCGCAGTGCCGGGCGTCAGCGGTGCAACGCCGGTCGTTCAGGGCGAGGTTATGGTGCAGAGCGCATCGAACCTCGCCGGCGTCATCGTGCGCGGCGTCGACCCCGAGAGCATCGGCAACGTCATCGATCTCAAAGCCAACATCGAGGTCGGCCGCTTCGAGTACCTCTCAGACCCCGACAAGCTTCGGCGCCTGCCCGCCGACGAGGTGGTCGGCGTCGGCAAGAACGGCGAGCGCTTCTTGAAGGGCAAAGACATCCTTCCACTGCCCGACGACCTCGATCCAAGCGTGCGCGAGGCGATGTCCCTCAAGCCGCTCTTCCCAAGCGTCGTCATCGGCCGCGAGCTCGCCAAGACGCTCCACGTGTACGTCGGCGACGAGGTCACGCTGGTCTCCCCGCTCGGCGACCTAGGCCCGATGGGCGTCTTGCCGCGCATGAAGAAGTTCCGCGTCGCGGCGATCTTCTACAGCGGGATGTACGAATACGACGCCTCGCATGTCTACGTGACGCTCGACGTCGCGCAGCAGTACTTTGACCTACCGGGGAAGGTTCACTTCGTGGACCTCCGCTCGAAGGACGTTCAAGCGACCGATCAAGTGACCCCGCTGGTTCGCGCGCAAGTCGCGCGGGGGGACCTTCGCGTCCGCGATTGGCGCGAGATCAACCGCAACCTCTTCTCCGCGCTCAAGCTGGAGCGCTTCGCGATGTTCTTGATCTTGTCGATCGCCATCATGGTGGCGAGCTTCTGCATCGTGTGCACGCTCCTCTTGATGGTCACCGAGAAGGGCAAGGAGATCGCGATTCTCAAAGCCATGGGCGCGAGCGACACAGCCATTTTGCGCACCTTCATGGGCGAAGGCATGATCATCGGCGCCATCGGCACGGCCTTCGGCGTGACCATGGCCATGGCGCTGTGCCTGGGCCTCAGCTGGTTCGGGCTCCCCTTGAACCCCGAGGTCTACTACATCGACAAGCTGCCGGTGAACGTGGAGCTGCAGGACTTCCTGCTTGTCGCGCTCGCGGCCCTGACCATCTGCACGCTCTCCACGATCTACCCGGCGAAGGCCGCTTCACGCATCCGGCCCGTCGACGGCCTACGCTACGAGTAGCGCCAGTTCACGCACCGCCGCCACTTCGTGCTAGAGGTCTTCTGCCTTGGCCGAGCCCCTCGTCGTCGCCGCGAACGTAAAGAAGTCGTTCCACCACATGGGACGGACGCTCGACGTGCTTCGGGGCATCGACATCACCATCGGCGCCGGCGAGATGGTCGGTGTCGTGGGGCAGTCGGGTGCGGGGAAGTCTACGTTCCTCCATTGCATGGGCACACGACATCCCCTCGAGCGGTTCCATTCGCATCGACGGTGAAGAGATCACCTCGCTCTCGAGTACGCGGCTCGCAGACCTCAGGAACCGGACCATCGGCTTCGTCTTCCAGTTTCACCACCTCCTGCCCGAGTTCAACGCCCTCGAGAACGTCATGATGCCGGGCCTGATCCAAGGGCGGCCGCGCAAGGACCTCGAGGTGCGCGCATCGGCGCTCCTCGAAGAGGTGGGGCTCCGCGAACGAGCCTTGCACCGCCCCGGTGAGCTTTCCGGCGGCGAGCAGCAACGCGTCGCGTTGGCGCGAGCCCTCGTCCTCGAGCCAAAGCTCATCCTAGCCGACGAACCGACCGGCAACCTCGACTCAGGGACGAGCCAACAGATTCACGAGCTCTTCTTCCGCATCAACGAGCAGCGCGGCACGACGATCATCGTCGTTACCCACAACATGTCGCTCGCCGAGTCGATGCCTCGGGTCGTCACCCTCAAAGACGGCCGCGTCGAGAAGGACGAAGGCCGCGGCGAAGGCTCGCGCGCGCGCAAGTCCGAGTCGCCGGCGGCTTAGCTCGCCGCGACACCGCACCGTTCTACTTCGCCGCTTCGCCGGAGCCGAGCCGCGCGAGGCTCGACAGCGCCTCGCCCCGCGCTTGGTCGCGCGCGGCTGCTTCGCCAAGCGGCGTGAAGGACGCGTCGGCCTCGAGCCGGTACGAAGCCACGTACGCTTGCGGATAGGCGCGCGTCCATTCGTCCGGTGCCATCAACGAGAAGTAGTGCTCGCCCGAATCCCTTCGGTAGAGGTGGTAGACGCCGCCGGGCTTCTTCTCGAAGTTGCACTTCACGCGGTGAAGCTCGGCGTCGCGCTTCGCGGCCGCCAGCACCGCCTCGGCTTCGTCGCGGAGCGCACGCATTTGTCGGGCGATGAGCTCAAGCTTGCCAGTGGCCATGGTGGCAATCGTCTGGTCGGCGCGCTCGATCTCCTCGGCCACGTTGACGAGCGAGAAGGAGGGCGCCATGCGACTCACGGCATAGGGCGCGGCGTGCGACGGGCCAGTCCACGTGCCTAGCGGGGCGACGTTGTCGCGGGGAGGCGGCTCGCTCATTGGGAGCTTTTTGCCACGGGTCGTCGCCTTGGTCGACCCCCATTCCTTTTCGAAGACGCTCGATTCGCGCTAGAAGGTCGCGTGCGGCTTGCCCTCGGCTTGGTGCTCTTGATTGGCTGCGCGAAGACCAGCGGCGGCGCGCCGGACGCGCCCGCGGCACCGCCGGCCCCCGCGAGCGCCCCCGTCGCCCCCGTCGCCCGCGTTGCCCCGGAAGGCGCCCCCGCGAGCCGCACGCCCTCCCCCCTTCGAGGAGGCGACGCGGCGGCCGACGCCGATGATGCAGACACGGGGCCACCTCGCGCCCCCGTTGGGATGCTCTTGGTCCCCGCCGGCTCCTTCGCCATGGGCGCCGACGCGGGCGGCGAAGCCGACGAGCGCCCAAAGCACCGCGTCACGCTCGAGGCCTTCTACTTGGACGAGACCGAGGTCACGAACGCGGCCTACGCGGAGTGCGTCCACGCCAAGGCCTGCGCGCCGCCCGACCCGCGAGCCGCCGCGAAGAACCACGCGGGCCCCGAGGCCTCGTTTCGTCGCCCTGCGCAGCCCGTCGTCGGCGTGAGCTGGGATGACGCTTCAGCGTATTGCCGATTCCGAGACAAGCGCCTGCCGCGGGAAGCCGAGTGGGAGCGCGCCGCGCGCGGCGACGACGAACGACGCTTTCCTTGGGGCGACGACGCGCCGACGCGGGCCCACGCGACGTTCGGACGCGCGCTCGGGAGCGGCGCCACGGACGATGTTGGCGCTCATCCTTTGGGGCGAGGACCGTTCGGCCACCAGGATCTCGCCGGCAACGTCTGGGAGTGGACAGAGGACGAATACGATCCCGTCGCCTACACACGAAGCGGCAAAGACCGCGGCGAGCCGGGCGACTGCAAGGCGATCCTGGCCAGCCAGGACGAGCTCCGCAGAGGTGGCAAACAGGGCTTCACCGGGTCGAACCCGATCCCGACGACGTGCGAGCGCGTCTTGCGCGGCGGAGCGTTCAACTACGACGGACCGGGCCTGCGCGTCACCAACCGCGTGCATCACCCGGGCGGCTTCCGGCTCGTGATGGCAGGCTTTCGTTGCGCGCGGTCGCCGTAGGTGGAGTCGCGAGTCACTCCTTGTCGAAGAGGCCCGCCACCATGTCGACGAGCATCCACGCAGCCGCGTCGGCGGCTTCGACGTTGGCCTCGATGACCGGGAGCGCGGTCTCGAGCCCGACATCCGCGAGATCGATCGACGAAGCGGCGCGCGCGCGCGTCGGGGACGTGTCGGTCGATGCGGCCGCGGCGGCGGCGAGGCCCGCGCCGACGCCGCCGAGGCCCTTGAGGGTACCCGGCCGCTCGCCCTTCATCACGTGGAGGATCTCATCGCGGTCGAACCAGATGCCGTGGGCGCTGCAGCGGTCGACGTCAATCCCGCGAAAGGTCTCGCGCGTCGTGGGGCGGCGACACGTCGGGCACGCCACGGGCGCAGCCGTCGCGACGCGTGTCGCTGCGGACTCACTGGCCGCCGTCGCCGCCGCCACCACTCCCTGACCGAGCGGCCCTACGATTCGAGCCGCGAAGATGCCGCCGCAGCGACCGCACGAGAAGACCCAATCGATGCCGGTCTTTCGAAGCGGCTGACTGCAACGGGGGGCAAGGCTTTCCATCAGGAGAGCCAAGTTACGCGACGGCTGGTGCGGCGCGCAAATGTGGCTCGTGCGGCCCCCGAGCGATTCGGGCCTTAGCCGTCGCTGTCGACGCACGCCTTGCGGCCGCTGGGAAACGTGGTGCAACAAGTCCAGTACGAGCCCGCCTCGAAGCACGCCCAGCCGTGCTCGAAGAAGAAGCGCATCTTGGGGTCGACGTGCCCGCTTTCGGCGCTGTCCACGAGCGCCGGGTCGACGGCGGAGTCCTGGCTCTCTTCGGTTGATGCCGCGCCATCGGAGGCGCTGCATCCGATGCTGACGCTGGCGATGGAGACGAGGGCGGCGAATGCGACGCAAGCGGGTTTGCTGATCATGGGGTCCCCTTGCGCAACGCCCGTGCCCTCGCGCCGGCGGCGTCCGACGGCGCTTTGTACCAAGTCGATTCGCGGGCGTGCGCGGGCGGGGCGTGCGCGCGCGCACCGGGAGGGACCTCGTGTGCTCCGCCACGGGAGCGGCCCGTGCGGCGGCGGAGGCCTCTGACCCCCACCCCCTCCCGAAACGGCGGTGCTTCGTGTGCAAATCCGTTCGTCGAAGTCCCCGGGAGCCTTGCACCCCGTGTGCGTTCGAGACCGCGGCGACGAGAACTTTCACGCATTTACGCTCCGGCCCGGCGCTTGCTGAAGGGATGGTCATGTTCCTCCTACCCGCCGCCCCGAGTTTCGCCGACTCTCTCTCGACCCTCGAAGGCTCAGAATTCAGCGAGCGCGCGCCGCTGCGGGCTGTGCCCGCCGTGAAGGTCCAGCTTGACGGTCGACGCCTCCGCGTTGACCTGCTCGGGCCCGTGACGGAGGACGACCTCTTCGGCGAGGCGGCCCACGCCCTTCGCCTCGACGCGCTCGCCAGCGGCTCCACGAGGGACCGGCTCGCGGCGCGGCTCGCGGAGCTCTCGCTCTCGAGCGTGGTGGTCACGCAAGCCTCGCTCTCGCCTCACGAAGCCGGCGCCCTCATGGCCTTGGTGCTCGCGGCCACGCCCCACGCGACGGTGCTCTTGTCCGGCGGCGGCCAGACGGAGCGCGCTCCCGAGTCGCGGCCGCGCGACTCGGCGGTGGTTCCCGCCGGCAGCCACTTCGACCTTGCCCAGTGCGACGCAGGTCCGCTACGCGTCGGCCGCGCGGGCGCCTGGTTCGAGAGCGGCGGCCGCCGCATCGACCTCACGAACCGGCCCACTCTCGGTCGAATTCTCGAAGCGCTCGCGCTGCGAGCTGGCACCACGGTGACGTCGACCGAGCTCATGGACGCCGGATGGCCAGGCGAGCGGATCCTGCGCGCTGCGGGCCTCGCGCGGGTTCGCGTAGCGATGTCGACCTTGCGTGCCCTCGGTCTTCGTCCGCACCTTCGGTCGAATCGCTCAGGTCACGCCCTCGCGGGCTCCGTCGCTCTCGAGAGCTGAAGTCGCTACTGCGCGACGCACCGATCAACGCACGCGAAGGACCCGGCGCCCGCTTCGGCGGAGTAGCCGGGTCCGCCGCTTTTGCACCCCGACACATCACGGCAAACGAAGCACTCGCCTCCCGCGGCATCGACGCGAATGCCCTTGCAGTCCCCGTCGACCTTGCAAGCACGGCTGCAGACCGGCTCGATGCACTGACCCGACACGCCGTTCTTGGAGGCCAAGCACGTGTAGCCTTCACGGCACTGGATCGCGTTGTCGCAAGGGAGGCCCGGCTCCTTGGAAGCCTCCGGCGAACACCCGGTGACGAGCTTGGTCGCCAACGCCATCAGCGACAGAAGGGTGAAGGCCTTCACCAGCGCACGACGACGGTCCGCGGCGTGATGTGCGGCTCGCACTTGTCGACGGACACCTCAATGGGAAGAGACTCGCTGCCGTTCGGGGTCGTGGGGCGGAGCGTGACGTGTGGGACGATCTGCTCGGGCCGAAGGGCGCGCACGATGTCCGTCGGGCAAACGAGGCGAACGTCGACCTCGGCCGGCTGAACCTTCGCCTTGGGATTGCCAACGACCGCGACTGGGAGCTTCACGAACGAGCGCTCGACGACCTCGCGGGCGATCTCCGTCGTGACCTGAACGCTCTGCGAGGACGTATCCATCAAGACGCGCCCGCGCGGCCGATCAAGCGCGAGCTGCCGCGTGTACGTTCCCTCGACGAGACCGGCGACCTCGAAGGGATCGGCGCGCACGTGTTGCAGGACCATGATCTCGCTCTTGGGACCCCGCACGCGGACCCGAACCGGCTCGGCGACGGGCACGTTCTTGACCACGAACCCCTGAGCCGGCGAGCCGACGACGCTGACTTGCACGGGCAAGTCGCGAACGACCACGTCCTCCCAGTTGAGGTCGATGGTCGGTGGGTCAATCTGCTCGACGCGCACGTTGGGCGGCACGTGAACCATCGCTGGTTCGAGGCGGACGCGACGCTCCGAGCTCGAACGGAGCACGACCTGGATGTTGCCAACGTCGTCGGCACGAAGCTCATCGAGCGCGGAGCGAGGTCCCCGCAGCGTAAGACGCAAGGTCTCCGGCACGGGGCTGACGAGGACACGGTTGCCACTGTCCTGCGGCATGACGAGGAGCAAATTGACGGAGATCGATCGCTGCGCGTCTTGCGTACCGTGGAACGACGAATAGAGCAGCAGCGCGAGCGCGAACGACAAGAACTTCAAATAGAGGTTCTCCGTCAGGGCCGAGCGAACGTCGAGTCCAATGGCCATCGGCTTACTCGTCACCCTCGTGGGCTACTGGCGTCGGCTCGGCCTTGGCGGGCGTCGCCAACTTGACCGCCGCTTCCGGGATGGCTCTGCGCGGCTCTGGTTCGGGGGTCACGAGCTTCGCCTGCTCGATGGGCTTGGCGGGCGCGAGCGGCTTCGACATGGGGGGCGCGTCGGGGCGATCGGAGCGCTCGTCGTCACGGCGGCTCGGCGCCGGCGGCACCGAGCTCAACCGCGGCAGCGCCGATGGGCGAGGAATGAAGTCGGCGGCCGGCGTCTCCATTCGGGGCGTGGGCGGCGGGATCGAGATGCGGTAGCTGCCCGTCTTGTCGCCTTTTCGCGACGCGGGGCTCTTGTCCTTCTTCTTCTTGCGCTGACCGAAGAGCCCGAGGAGTGCTTGCCGCAGCGACGCGCCGTCGAGGTTGGACACGATGTTGCCACTGAAGCAGAGGCCGATCGTGCCGCGCTCTTCCGATACGATGACAACGACGGCGTCGGTCTCTTCCGTGATCCCGAGCGCAGCGCGGTGCCGCGAGCCGAGCGACTTGTCGACGATCTTGGTGTCGGGCATCGGAAAGAACACGCCCGCCTTGGCGATGCGGAGGTTGCGGATAACGACCGCACCGTCGTGGAGCTTGTTGACGCTCTCCGGAACGAAGATGCCCACCAGGAGCTCACGGCGCACCTGCGCGTCGACGTCGGTGCCCTGACTCACGACGAACTCGTCGAGGTTCGCCTCCTGCTCGAAGCAGATGAGCGCCCCCATGCGATGGCGCGCGAGCTCGGTGGCGGCCGCCACGATCTCGTCGATGACGCGAGACTCCTGCTGCCGAGACATGCCGGCGAAAAACGCGCGCGCGCCGACGCGCATGAGGCCGCGACGAATGTCGTTCTGGAAAACAACGACGATGATCAGAATGGCCGACGAGAGCAGCGACGAAAGGACGTTGTAGAGCGTGAGCAAGCCGGCCCACTTGGCGCCCACGTAGATGAGGAAGATGACGCCAAGGCCCGTCCCCATCTGCATGGCCCGTGTGCCCCGGAGGACGAGCAGCGCGCGGTAGATGACGTAGGTGACCACCAAGAGGTCCAGCACGTCGATGCCGAGCTGCGTCCATGGTCGCGGCGCAAAGAGGTGACGGAGGCCCTCGGGGATCACGAGAGCTCCCTTCCGGTAAGAGAGCGCGCCGTCGCTGTCGAATCGTTCGGCACCTGCAGCGTCGCGAGTCGGCGCCCGAGATCGAGCGCTTGACGCGTCGCGCGGACGTCGTGGACACGAAGGAGCGTGGCGCCCTTCGCGACGGCGGCGAGCGCTGCTGCGACCGACGCGCCGACGCGCTCGAGCGGAGCGGCACCCTTGTCGGCGAGCGTTAGAAAAGACTTGCGACTCGCCCCTACGAGGACGGGGTGCCCAGCGCCGCGGACCAGCTCGTCCACGCGAGCCAAGAGCGTCGCCGAGTGCACGGCGTTCTTGGCGAAGCCGAGGCCCGGGTCGAAGACGATGCCGCGCGCGTCGACGCCGAGGCTCGTGGCTACGGAAGCGGCGGCTCGCCACTCGGTCAGCACATCGGCGACGACGTCCCCGTAGGCGTCGTTGGGCACGCCCCCGAAGCCACGCATGTCTTCTTGTTTGCCGCGCGCGTGCATGAGCACGTAGGCCGCGCCGGTGCGGGCGACCACGCTGGCGAGGTCGTGATCGCGAAGGCAGGAGACGTCGTTGACCACGTGGGCGCCGGCGGCGAGACAAGCCTCGGCCACGGCGGGGCTCTGCGTGTCGATGGAGACAACGGCCGACCGCGCGCACGCGTAGCGAACGGCAGGAAGAACGCGCCGCAGCTGCTCGTCGTCGGAAACGGTAGCCGCGCCAGGACGAGTCGACTCGCCGCCGATGTCGATCACGTCGGCGCCCTCCGCCACGAGGCGATCGATGACGGCGCAAGCGTCAGCCTCGGCGAAAGCCGCGCCGCCGTCGCTGAAGGAGTCAGGCGTGACGTTGCACACGCCCATCAGGAGCGCACCTCGCGTGGAGGTGGCGCCGCGCAGCGCTGCAAGAAACACGTCCCGTTTCGACAAGAAAAGGACCCCCAAGAGCGACAAAACCGTCCGCGGGCCTCAACCGAGCGAGCCCGGCGCGTCACCCAACCGCGTGCTCCCGACGTGATGCGACGGGAGGTCTTGGAGCAGGGCCACGTGCCGAAAGAGGCACCATTAGTTTGGGTAGCAACCAACATGCCGCCGGGCAAGATGGAACTGGGGAAAAACGTGCGCCGTGGGGCGGTTTCGCTGCGTCGGCGACTTCGCGCTTCGCGTCCTGTGACGGTCCGGTAGAAAGCTCGATCCGCGGCGGTGACGAGCGGTATAACGTCCGTCCCCCTCGAGTCATGCCCGAGTCGCTCCTCAAAGCGTTCTTCCTCGGCGAGGTGCCGGACGCGCTGCTGTTTCCCTACCCGGAGCTCGCGCCGCAAGAGGCCGCGCGGGTGCATTCGCTCATCGAGAGCACCCGGAAGTACTTCAAAAGCCAGGTCGACTCGGCCGCCATCGACCGGCAAGCCCACATCCCTCCGGAGGTCTTGAGGGGCCTCGGTGACCTCGGCCTCTTTGGGTTGTTGGTGCCCAAGGCCTACGGGGGCTCGGGGCTCACGCTCAGCGGGTTCGCCCGCGTCATTGAGGAGCTCTCCGGATTGGACGCCTCGGTGGCCGTCGTGGTGGGGGCGCACCAATCGATCGGTCTGATGGGCCTTCTGACCTCCGGCACGGAGGCGCAAAAGGCAGCCTTCCTACCGGCCCTGGCGCGCGGCGAGAAAATCGCCGCGTTTGCGCTGAGCGAGCTCGGCGCCGGAAGTGACGCCGCGAGCATTCGCACGCGCGCCGAGCGCGTCCCCGGCGGTTACCGCATCACCGGCACCAAGGCGTGGACCACGAACGGCAGCGTCGCCGACGTGCTCGTCGTTTTTGCACGCACCGGCCCCGAGCACGACGGCAAGCGGCCGCGCATCATCGCGCTGATCGTCGAGCGCGGGGCCGGCGGTGTCACCGTCGGGGAAGACGCCCCTAAGCTCGGGATCCGCGGCGTCTCGACGCCGGCGCTTGCCTTCGACGGCACCTTCGTTCCCGACGCCAACGTCCTCGGCGACCCCACGCGCGGCTTCAAAGTCGCGATGGAGGTGCTCAACGTCGGGCGCATCACGCTCGCCGCCGGCTGCGTGGGCGCCGCCAAACACGCCATCAAGCTTGCCGTCGCGCGAGCCGGCGAGCGGCGCGCCTTCGGGCGATCCATCGGCGAGTTTGGGCTCATCAAAGACAAAATCGCCACGATGATGGCCGACACGTTCGCGCTCGAGAGCGCGACCTACCTGACGGCGCACCTCGTCGATGCGGGCGTCAAGGACGTGGGCATCGAGGCCGCCGCGTGCAAGATCATGGGCTCCGAGACGCTCTGGCGCGTCGTCGGCGAGACGCTCCAGGTCGCCGCAGGCATCGGCTACATGCAGGAGCACGCCTACGAGCGCATGCTGCGCGACTCGCGCATCCAACTCGTCTTGCAGGGCACCAGTGAGATCCTTCGCTCGTACATCGCTCTTTCGGGCCTTGAAGGGCCACGAGACCAGCTTCAAGGTATGAAGCGCGCGCTCAAGGCGCCGGTGCGCGGCATCGGCGCCCTCAGCGACTTCGCCTTCAAGCGAGCTCGTGACGCCCTCGGCCGGGAGCGCTTGGGCAAGGCGCACCCCGTCTTGGCACGGGAGGCGGCCCTCATCGACGGCTACGTCCTCGAGCTGTCGCGGGCCGCGGAGCGAGCGCTGCTCAAGCATGGCAAACACATCGCTGAGATGCAGTTCACGCAGCGGCGCCTCTCGGAGATGGCCATGGACCTCTACGCGCTCACCGCCGTCGTGGCTCGCACCTCGCGCGTCATCGAGCGGCGCGGCGTAGAGGGCTCGCGCCGGGAGCGTGATCTCACGAGCATCTTCGCGACGACCGTCGAGCGACGTCTGGCCCTCAACGTCGCGGCCTTCGCCATGAACGACGACGAGCTCCGCAAGTCCGTGGCGAGTCGCGCCTACGACGACGGCGGCTACGCCTTGGACATTCTGTAGAGCGTCAAAGCTGAGCCGCTGGCGTCGTCACGCCGAACTCGACTCGAAGCGGCGCGAGGCATCCATCGAGCTTATGCCGACGCCCAGCGCGGCCATCGACGAGACGCCAACGCCAGCGGCGAGGCCATCGGCGCCGCGACCGGGCGCCGGCAAGCCAGCGGCGCGCAGCGCGAAGGCCTCGGCGCTCTCGCGGCGGAGGCGCGCCGTCGCGGCAGCCATCGCGCGCTGCACGAGAGGGAGCTCGCCATGGCCCTCACCGAGCGGCTCTACGCCCTCGGGCGTCCAACGCACGAGCTCTTGCGCGACGAGCGGCGACGGGTCTTTCACCAAGGTCTCGAGGGCCGGCGAATGGGCGCTGGGAACGAAGGCGCCGCCAAGCTGCCAGCCGACGGCCGCGCGAACCACGGCGCCGCGCGGCAACTCGCGGATGAACCAGTCGCCGAGCGGGGCGTTGACGGGAAAATCCCGCACCTCGACGCGGGGGCCGTCCCACGTGGCCACGACGACCAGCGCACGCAGCGTGATGTGGCCGCCGGGGCGCGTCTTTTGGAGGTGCGCGCGGGTGGACTCGCGCATCTCCCAGTAGACAAACATGGTGGTCGGGTCGACGGGAATGGCTACGCACTCGTCGACGTCATAACGATGCGGGAGCGGCTCGTCGTCGAGCAAGAACGGCTTGTTCGGGTCGCTTTCGGCGACGTCGACGCGAAGGCCCTGCGACGCACCCTCCGATGTGCCCTCCGACGCACCGAGAGCCGGCTCATCTTGCTCTGGCGGCAAGATCGGCGGAGGAAGGTCCTTTCCCTCGAGCGAGGTGAGCAGCGAGCGCGCGGCGGCGTGCTCCGGCTCGCCTTCGAGCACGCGACGGAGCGTATCCATCGCGCGGTCCTTGTGCCCCTGCGCCGCATAGATTTCAGCGAGCGT
Organism: Myxococcales bacterium; assembly: GCA_016703425.1. NCBI lineage: Bacteria > Pseudomonadati > Myxococcota > Myxococcia > Myxococcales > Myxococcales bacterium. The sequence goes on along the minus strand of JADJCA010000012.1, from coordinate 214,894 downwards.
CACCGTGGGAACGGCCGCCGTGGACGCAGGCGGAGGCGCGTAGGCCTTCGGCGTCGCGCGAACCATCTCCGCCGCGTCGGGCAAGTGGAGCCCGCGCTCGATGACACGCGCCAAAAGATCGCGGGCGCGCCCGAACAGCCCCCTCGCGGCTCGCGTGCGCGGGTCCGTCGGATTTCCCTGACGCAGGAGCAACTCGTCGACGAGCTCGGGCCTGGTGAGGACGCGCGCTCGGGGCACGCCGGAAGCCTCCGCGTGCCGTATCAGGGTGTCCCGGTCCAGCGCCTCGAGCTCGTCTCGATTCATGGCGGCATCTTCGCGGTCCGCTTGTCCGGCCGCAAGCGGAAGGGCACTTTGCACGCGAGCGGCCGTGGGACGGCCCCCCCGGCTGCACTTCGTGTACGCGTGGGCCGCCCCCGCGGATCCGGTAAAGCGCCATTGCGGCAAAATGTCCCGTCCGGGGGGCCGGAACGGGGCCTGCTCTCGACGGGCCATGCACGAAGCGTCGCTCTCGCCCCGGCCGCTCCGCTGGGCTGCGCCGATCTCCGCCTGGGCCGCCTTGGTCACGTTGGTGGCCTCGCTGACCGGCTGCGGTTCGATGCTCGGATACGACGACGTGGCGTTTGCGAATGGCAGCGGCGAAGGGGGCGACGCCGGCGCGACGCTCCCCGAGAGCGTCCCCCAAGCGGCGACCGTCACGGCCACCGGGGCGCCGGACGGCGGGCCTGCGGCTTGCGCGCCCTCATGCGTGGACCGCACCTGCGGCGGCTCCGACGGATGCGGGGGCAAGTGCACCGGCTGCCCTGCCAGCGGCCTCACCTGCGATCCGGCTTCGTGGACCTGCAAGAACCCCGCGTGCACCGGCAGCTGCACCGGCAAGAGCTGCGGCGACTCCGATGGCTGCGGCGGCGTCTGCACCGCGTGCTCCGGCGGCAAGGTGTGCAACACGGCGTCGAAGCAGTGCGTGGCGTCCTGCAGCGCGAGCTGCGTCGGCAAGGGTTGCGGCGACTCCGACGGATGCGGCGGCACCTGCGCCCAGTGTCCCGCGGGGCAAACGTGCAACGTCTCTGCGAAGGCGTGCCAGTCGGTTTGCGTGCCGAACTGCAGCGGCAAGAGCTGCGGCGAGGCCGACGGCTGCGGCGGCAAATGCACCGCGTGCCCCGCCGCGGGACAGGGCTGCGATACGACGACGGGAACGTGCGCCGCTTGCACCAAGAGCTGCGGCGCTCATGGGAGTTGCGTCTTTGCATGGGAGGGCGGCCAGCACTGCCAGTGCGAGCCCGGCTACTACGAGACCTACGGGGGCTGCGTGCCCGTGACCGGCAGCGCCTGCGACGGGGTCACCTGCGGCGGCCACGGCACGTGCTTCTCCGGGCAGCCATTCTTCGGCGCCGAATGCCACTGCGAAGGCAACTACGTTCAGTACGGCAGAGACTGCGCGCCGCTCGACAAGATCCGCTGCATCGACCGGGACCGCTCGCTGAAGGACAAGGGCGCGGTCCGCTGCAGCGCCGACGACACGGGCTACGAAGTGTGCCGTGATGGCGACGGCAACGGCACCGTCGAGTGGGTCGCGAGCGGCGCCGCGAGCTGCACCGCCGGCGCAAGCTGCTCGGCGTGCCTCGGCAAGAAGTGCGACAACGGCGATGGCACCGGCGGACAAGCGTGCCCGACGGGCACGGTCTGCATGGGCAAGGTGCACGAGCTCGACGTTTACCAATGCATCGCCGGCTGCGATTGCACCAACTGCGGCACCTGCGACCCGGGCCAGTTCAACGGCTACCAGCGCTCTTGCGGCTCGAGCGCCAACGACTTCAACAGCGCCACGGTCGCTTGCAAGTCACCCTGCCCCCACGCCAACGAAGGCTGCCTGCCCTACGGCCAGTTCAGCTTCTGCTTTCCCAGTGAGGGGTGCGCGAGCGCGAGCCCTCACTGAGGTGAGGGCGCCAGCGCCTAGCTCGCGTCTGCTCGCTCACTCGCCTGCGGCATGAGGCCGCGCAAGACCTCCAGGAGGCCCGTGCGGCCCGCGAGCGTCCGATGCGCGGTGTCGAAGCGGATGCGCCCCTGGGCCATGCCCTGGGTCATCTCCTGGTACAGGGTCGCGATCTCCTTGGGCATGCCGTAGCCGGCGAGGGTGTCGGCCATGGCGGCGAGAGGCGCTTCGGCGACCTGGATCGTTCGCCCTGTCAGTGTAGAGAGCGCCGCGGCCGCGTCGTTCATGGAGAACGGGGAGCCGAGGTTGGTGACCCCCCTCGCGCGTTCAACGAGGAGCGTGGCCGCCAGCTCTCCGATGTCCTTGGTGGCGACCATCGCAATCGGGAAGGACGCAGGGAGAAAGCTCGGCAGGACATCTTGCGCGAGCGCGCCGAGCGAAGCGCCGAGGTTCTCCATGAAGTAGGCCGCCCTGAGCGACGCGAGCGAGAGGCCTGGCACCCGACCGAGCTCTTCCTCCGCCTCGTGCAAGCCGACGATGGGTCCCGTGCCGCCCTCGAGCTCGGCGCCCACAGACGACAAGAGCACGGCGTGCGGGAGGTTGGCGTCCGCCACGGCCGCCGCCATGGCCTTCACGGTATCGCGCTGGTAGCCGCGAAAAGAGGCCGCCGCGAGGTTCGGCGGCAAGAGCAGATACGCCGAGTCGGCGCCGCGGAGCGCCGCCGCAAGGGCCGCGCGATCACCAAGGTCAGCGACCGCCACCTCCGCGCCGCGCGCGGCGAAGCTCGCCCCCTTCTTCGCGTCGCGCACCACGACGCGAACCTTTTCGCCCCGCGCGAGGAGGCGGTCAGCGGTGACGTTGCCTGTGTTTCCCGTAACGCCTGTAACGACGATCATGACGTTCCCTTTCACGAATGAGCGCCCGCCGAGCGAACCCGCCTGGGCTGCGGCGTCGAGCACGGGGACTCTGAGGCCGTTCTATTCATCCATCCAATGCATTATTGTCATGACAAACATGCACCAGCCGCATCTCTCGGGCGTCGACCTAAATCTCCTGCTGGTGCTGGGCGCGCTCCTCGACGACGCTCACGTTACGCGCGCCGGCCGCCGGCTCGGTCTATCCCAGTCCGCGACGAGCCACGCGCTGGCTCGGCTGCGCGATCGACTCGCCGATCCTCTCTTCGTACGGTCCGGTCGCCGACTCCTGCCGACGCCCCGTGCCGAGGCACTTCGTGAGCCGCTACGCGACGCGCTAGAGCGGCTCGGTCAGGTGCTCGCGCCACCGGCGACCATCGACGCGAAGACGTTGCGACGAACGTTCACCATAAGCGCCGCCGACTACACGCAGCTCGTCCTGCTCCCAGGGCTCACGCGCCTGTTGGCCGAAGAAGCGCCGGCGGTAGACCTTTGGGTCCGTGAGGGTGGCCAGGACGCGATTCGGGGCCGGCTCCTTGGCGGCGAGACCGACGTCGCCATCACCCCGGACGCGACGCCGCCGCCGGGCATTCGTTCCGAGCGCCTCTTTCGTGAGCGCTTCGTGGTCATCGTTCGCAAAGGTCACCCGCTGGTGAAGAAGACGTTGCCCCTCGCGCTCTACGCGTCGTTACCCCACGCGTTTATCGCTCCCGGCGGTACGCGGGGCGGCGTCGTCGACGAAGCGCTCGCCGAAAGAGGCCTCACGCGTCGCGTGGCCGTGGCGGTGCCGAACTTCCTCGTCGTGCCGCACCTCGTCGCATCGTCAGACCTCATCGCGACGGTCGGCGCGCGCGTGGCGGAGCGAGCCGCGACGCACTTGCCACTTCGGGTCCTTGCGCCGCCGCTCAAGGTTCGCGACTTCGAGATGCGCCTCTTGTGGCATCAGCGCTACGACCGAGACGGCGCCCACGAGCTCTTGCGTTCGCTCGTCCGACGCGCCGCAGCGGACCTCTAGTGTGGTGAATCAGAAGTTCATCGGCAGAATTGCGTGGCCCATGCGCTGCGAGGGACGTGCAATTCTGCGGTCTTGCCACTGCTCTGCTCGCTCCACTGTCCATCTCGACGCGATGGCGAATCTTCGATTCGCCACACTCGTTCGCCACACTCGGAGGCGCGAGCTAGCCGGGCCGAGGCCGCTCGAAGAGCGTCCGCGCCAGAGCGACGTCGCGTGCAATCTGCGCCTTGAGCGCGTCGAGGCCGTCGAAGCGCATCTCGTCTCGTAGCCGCTCCAGGATCTCGATGCGCAGGCGCCGGCCGTAGAGGTCGCCTTCGAAATCGAGGACGTGCACCTCGAGGCTCTCGCGGAGGCCGTCGGCGACGGTCGGTCTCACGCCGCGATTGAACACGCCGAAGCCGAGCACGCTCGCCTCTTCCGCGAGGGAGCCTTCTTGGCTCTCGATGCCGAGGACGCGCACGGCGTACACGCCCCGCGGCGGCACGATCTCGACGGCTCCCGCGATGTTGGCCGTCGGAAAGCCGAGCGAGCGTCCGCGCTGCGCGCCCGTGACGACGAGGCCCGCGAAGGAGTGAGGGCGCCCGAGCAGCTCGTGAATCGTGCGCGTGTCTCCGCCGATGGCCGCTTGCCGCGCGCGGGAGCTCGAGAAGCGGCCGAGCGCGTCTTCTGCGAGGGGGTGCGCCACCGCTTCGAAGCCCATCGCTTCGCCGAACCTGCGCAACATGTCGAGGTCGCCGGCGCGCGCGTGACCGAAACGAAAGTTCTGACCCACGACGACGACTCTCGCGCCGAGCGTTTGGACCAAGAGGCCTTCGGCGAACTCGCGCGGGCTCGTCTGCGCAAACGCGTGATCGAACTCACGCACGGCCACGCGGTCAGCCTCCGCGAGCAGGAGGGCACCGCGGCGCGGCATGGCCGTGAGGCAGGGAGGCGGCTCGCGTCCGAGCGCGACGGCGGGATGCGGATCGAAGGTGAGGACCACCGTCGCAAGGCCCTGCGCGGAAGCGAGCCGGCGAGCTTCTGCCAAGACCGATTGATGACCGCGATGGACGCCGTCGAAGTTGCCGATGACCACGACGGATCGCTCAGGCCATGGGTCGGGCTGGGCCGCCGGCGCGGGCGGGCCGACGATGCGGCGCGCTCGAAGGGCAAAACGTCCGTCCGTGGGGGCTGCGGGAGCCATCGCTGGCACTCTTACCATTTATGCCGGCGACCTCGATCTCGACGCGAGATCGGTCTATCTTCCGCGGCCATGTTCGCCCTCGTGAAAAGGCTCTCCATCACCGCGCTGATGACCCTCCTGGCCACGCTCTTGTTCGCGGGCTCGGCCCGCGCGGCCGGCAGCGCCCGCCTCAAGAACAACGAGGTCACCGAGAACGGTGGCGCGTGGCGCATCCACGTGACCGTCGAGCTCCCCAAGGCGCCGTCCTTGGCTCACGTGCCTATGAAGTTCATCTTCTCGAAGACCATGGTCTACGAGCGCGCGCAGATCGACGGCAGCAAGGACCCGGTCATCAACCGCGTGGCGCTCAAGAACCAGCCGCCGCAGATCGAGAGCATGGAGGTGAGCTTCACCAACGCCATGGGCAAGATCTGGAAGGGCACGAGCTTCGATTTCTCGCTGCCGCGCGATCGCGGCTACGAAGCCGGCGAATACGAGCTCCAGCTGCGCACATCCGACGGCACCGAGATCGGCGGCAAGATGCGGGTCATCCTGAAGGGCGACAACCCCGTCGTCGATCGTCGAAGCATCACCTTCGACGCCAAGAAGAAGGGCATCGAGAAGGTCAACGACGGCGAGACCGGCAAACCGAAGAAGGAAGAGAACGACTCGAAGTTCGAGATGCAGTCGCAAGAGGTCACGCCGGTTGGAACGGCGGCGCCCTTCGTCTCGAAGGACGCGTATGAGAAGACGCCGGAGGAGACCATCAAGGAGCGCCCGAAGGGATGCGGCTGCGATGTGCCCGGCGGCGCCTCGGTGCCCGGCCTCTTGCAAAGCGCGGGCGCCGTCATGGCGTTGTTCGCCTTCGCGCGACGTCGTCGAGGCCGCGCCGAGTGACCCCGGCGCAGGCCCTCGAGGAAGCGAAGCGAGGGGACCTAAGGCCGGTCTACCTCGTGTTCGGTGACGAGCGGTTTCTGCGGGACCAGGTCATCAAGGAGCTGCGTGCAGCGGCCCTGGGCTCCGGCATCGCAGCGTTCAACGAGGACCGCTTCACCGCCGGGGAGGCCGACGTTTCCAAGGTGATCGCCGCGGCGCGAACGGTGCCGATGATGGCACCACGGCGGTTCGTGATGGTCAGCAGCCTCGAGCGATGGGAGGCGTCGGAAGGCGACGCTGCGCCGTTCGATCGGCTCGCGGAATACGTGCAGGCTCCGATTGCGGAGACCTGCCTAGTGCTCTCCGCGGGCAAGCTCGACGGGCGTCGTCGCCTCGCCGCCATCGCCAAGAAGCAGGGCTTTGCCGTCGACTGCACGCCGCTCGATCGTCGCGAGCTTCCGCATTGGATCAGCGAGCGCGCGCGTGGCCTCGGGCATCCCATCGAGCACGAGGTGGCTGACCTTCTGGCGGAGCTCGTCGGTCCCGAGCTCGGCCCGGTGGCCGACGCCCTCGAGCGCCTCTCGCTCTACGTGGGCCCCGGCGAACCGCTCTCGGAGGCCGCCGTGGGCCACACCATCACGCGCATCCGAGCGCAGGACACCTGGGCGGTCGTTGAGGCGGTTCGAAATCGCAACCTCGCAGCGGGCCTCAAGGCCCTCGCCGACGCCTTCGATCCACGCGATCGAGGCCTGCCGCTCTTGGGCGCGCTCGCGTGGTCGCTGCGCCAGCTGGCCCGTTTCCAGGCGGAGCTCGCCGGCGGCGCCTCGACCGAGGAGGCGGCCAAGCGCGCAGGCGTCTTCCAGCCCTTTCGCGCGCGGGAACTCGGCAAGCTCGCCTCAGCCGTCCCGTCACGCGAGGTGGAGCGGTGGCTCCTCGTACTCTCGGAAGCGGATCTCGCGCTGAAGGGCTCGCGGCGACCGCCGGACGCCGTCCTCGAGGAGATGCTTACGCGGCTCTGCCGTCCGGCGGGTCCCGCGGCCAGCAAGGCCGCGAGCCGCTGAGGAAAGCGCACAGCCGCGCAAACCGCTCATTCGCCCTTGCCAAAACGCCCAAAACGACCATGATCGAAGGCATGGACATCCTGTCCACCAATCGGGTCGCGGCACTCCTCGGCGTAAGCGAGGCGACGGTCAAGCGTTGGTCCGACGCCGGGACCCTCAAGTGCTTCAAGACCGCCGGCGGCCACCGCAAGTTCCGGCTGCGCGACGTTCGCGCGTTCCTCTCCGATCAACGTGACGACGCCCCGATGGACGTCGGCTCGGTCACGACGCTGTCGACGGAGCAAACGGAGGTGCGCTCTCTGGCCCTCAACGCCGACGTCGACGGGCTCGTCTCGTTCGTCGCGAGCCAGCGCCTGCGAGGAGCCTCCATGGCCGAGACGTTCGACCGGGTCTTCGCGCCGGCCCTCGCGGACATCGGGGAAAGCTGGGCTCGGGGGCGGCTCAGCGCGGCGCAGGAGCACATCGCGTCGGGGGCCGTGGGGGACATGTTGGCGCGCCTTCGGCCCGTGGTCGAGCGCGGCTCGCGCGTAGACCGCGGACGAGCGTTGTGCGCTTGCCTCGGTGAAGAGCGCCACGAGCTTGGCGTACGCATGGCCGCCATCGTGCTGGCGGGAGAGGGATTTCGCGTCGCGACCGCCGGCGCAACCGTGCCCGCATCGGACATCGCCATGATGGTGGCGGGCCATGCGCCAGCGCTGCTCGTCTTGAGCGCTTCCGAATGCGCGGATGCCGCCGGCCTCGCGGCGGACCTCGCGATCGTCGCCGACGCCGCGCCCCCGGGCCGCACCCGCATCGTGACCGGGGGCGCCGGCTTCCAGAAGCTCGTCGCGCTGCCCGCGTCGGTGGAGTGTTTCAGCTCGCTGGAGCGACTGGTTTTGGCCCTCCGAAACGGCCGCGACGAAGCGCGCGCCTAGCTCGTGGCCCCGGCTGCGCCCTTTGACGGGGGGCCTCGCTGGCCCTACTTTCCGAGGGGCCTCGAAGCGACTTTCTGCTAAACGACCTGACCCCTGCTCGGCAACCAGAAGGACCTCACGAACGTCTGCGCCAAACCGGCGGAATCGAAGGAGAACGAAGAGATGCACGTCCCCCCTCGGGTGATCCGGCCTCGCCTTGAATGGCTTGCCTCGAGCCCGCTACCCACGCGCCACGGAACCTTCACGACGCACGTTTTCGAAGAAACGACGGACGACGGCCTCACCAAGGAGCACGTCGTGCTCGCGATGGGAGACATCTCCGGCGAGGCGGCGCTCGTTCGCGTCCACTCTGAGTGCATGACGAGCGAGGTCTTCGGGTCGCTCAAATGCGACTGCAAAGAGCAACTCGAGCACGCCTTGGCCGAGATCGGACGGCGCGGGCGCGGCGCCGTGATCTACCTACGGCAGGAGGGCCGCGGCATCGGCCTGGCCAACAAGATCCGCGCCTACGAGCTCCAGGCTCGCGGCCACGACACCGTCGACGCAAACCGCATGTTGGGCCTCCCCGACGATGCGCGCCGCTACGATGTCGCCGCCGATCTGCTGCGGCACTTCAACGTCGCCAGCATCCTCCTGGTCACGAACAACCCGGAGAAGGTCGCGGGCCTTCGTGCCCTGGGCGTGCGCGTCGACGGGCGCGTCGGTGTGGTCATCGCGCCAACGCCGTTCTCGCAGGGCTACCTGGAAGCGAAGCGGGTTCGCATGAAGCACGATCTGCCGCACGACGCGCCGACGGCCTTCGCGCATCCGCCCTTGAAGCTAGCTTCCGGCGACGCCGAATAGTGGCACCCCTGCGACCCTAGCGCTCGAGGAGGCGCTGGCGCCGCAGGCGGGGAGATCGGCTACTTCGGCGCCGTGGTGGGGGCGCATGTAGAGACGCCGGCCCCCACGATGCGTTGCGGCACGCTCGCCACGAGCTTCGTCGTGCTGTCGGCGGGGTCGTACTTGAAGACGTCGGTGCTCGTGCCCGGCCCGACGAACAAATAGAAGACGCCCCCCCAAAACGCGAAGGCGAAATTCGAGCTGCCAGGGTCGTAGTTGATGCTCGACTGAGGCGCCTGCGAGATGAGCTTCGCCGACGCCTTGTCGATCTGCGCGACCGAGTAGGGCGAGCCCTCAAAGGCGCCGAAGAGCCTGGCGTCCCCCGTTCCCGTAAGCTCGGCCCGAGCCTTGAGCTTGTCGTACGGGCCGACCTTCGTGAGCGTGAGCGTGCTCGTATCGATGGTGGCCAGGCTCGGAAAAATCGCGTCGGACACAAAGAGCTTCTCGTCGGTGCCGCCGATGGCGTCGGTCGAGAAGCCCATGCCGAAGTTCACCGAGAAGCCCTGCTGGTTCGGCAAGAACGCCGTGGGCTTGCAGCTGGCGTCACGGGTGTCGACCTTGACGAGGGCCCCAGTGACCTGAAGCACCCAGGCGAACGCGTTGCGGTCGATGGCCATCGAGTAGACGGCGCCCGAGCACTTGATCGGACCCACGCTCGTAAAGGACGCGCTCGGCGGATCGAAGCGATAGAGCACGCCGTCGGCGTCGATCACAAAGACGTATTGCGTCTCCTTCGGGCACCGCGGATCGCCCCCGCTCGTGGCCCCATCCGCCGCCATGATGCCGGCGTCCGCGAACGTACCCGGCAAGACGCCGCCGTCGCGCGACGCGAGTTCCTGTCGTGGCGAGGTCCCGCAGGAGAGGGCTGCCAAGGCGAACGTCGCGGCGGTCGCCATCGCGATGCCGTTGAATCTCGCGCGCCTCGCGTGTCTCGCCCTTCGCATCGCCGCTCTTTACCACTTGGCCAAGAACCTTCCAGTGCGGCGGCGCCGAGGGCACGTCGATTCCCGGCGTCGGCGAAGGCGAAGCCGTCGCCGGAGAGAGACACGTTTCGAGTAGCCGTCGCGGCAAAACGGCGCTCCACTGGTCGTCGATGCGGATCGCGCTCACCTACAATCTCAAGCTCTCCAACGCCGAAGAAGAAGCCGAGTTCGATGCGCCAGAGACCATCGAAGCGCTGTCGGCGGCGATGGCGCGAGCGGGTCACCAGGTCGAACGCGTGGAGGTCTCGGGCCCCGCTTCGCATCTCGTCGCGCGACTCGAGGCCTTCGCGCCCGATCTCATCTTCAACACCGCCGAAGGGCGCCGCGGCCGCATGCGACGCGGCTTCTACGCGGCCCTCTTTGAAGAGCTCGGCATGGTCGCCACGGGCGCCGACGCCTACACGCTCTGCATCACGCTCGACAAGACGCTGACCAAGAAGACACTCGCAGGCTTCGGGATTCCGAGCCCCCGGGGCCGACTCCTGACGCGTGCGTCGCTGCGCGATGGCGGCCTCGACGACCTCCCCTTCCCGGTCATCGTGAAACCGAACTTCGAAGGCTCATCCAAGGGCATCTTCCAAAGCAACGTCGCCGAGGACGCGATTCAGCTCGGGCGCGTCGTGGATCAGCTTCTGGCCAAATACCCGGAAGGAGTCGCCGTCGAACGCTACATCGCCGGCGTCGACGTACGCGTAAGCCGCATTGATGGCATCGCCACCCTTGCGCCCGTCGAGATCGACATCGCCGGCGAGTACAAGCGACGCTTCAACATTCTCGACTTCGAGCTCAAGCACAAACACCCAGAGGCGGTGCAGTTCCGGACGCTCGATGCCAAGGGCGCGACTCCGCCGGCCATCGGGCAGCAGGTCGCTGACCGCGTGAGCGCGCTCGCCGATCGAGCGTTCGACGCGCTCGGCATCCGCGATGTGGGCTCGATCGACTTCCGCGTAGGCCTCGACGGCGAGGTCTACTTCCTGAGCGCGACGGCCATCCCGAGCTTCGATCCCGACTCGGCGCTCTTCGTCGCGACCAAGAACCTGGGCATCGACTACACGGGCACCGTGATGGCCGTCGTACGCGCCGCCGCGGCGCGCTCGGGCCTCTTGCCGCTCCTCGACGCGACGAAGCCGCGCTCGCGGTCGCGCCGGACTGCGCTCCGCGTCGGCTTTGCCTTCAACATGAAGCGCATCGAGTCGTCGAACGGCGACGACCGCGAAGCTGAGTACGACAGCCCCGAGACCATCGACGCGATCTCCAAGGCCATCGAGAGCCACGGGCACACGGTCGTGCCGCTGGAAGCGACGGTGGACTTCCCTCGGGTGCTGACCAGCGCCAACGTCGACGTGGTCTTCAACATCGCTGAGGGCATCAGCGGCCGCAACCGCGAGGCTCAGGTGCCGAACCTCTGCGAGCTCTTGGGAGTTCCCTTCTCGGGCAGCGACTCGGCGACCTTATCGATCTGCCTCGACAAGACCTTGTGCAAGCGGATGCTCCGCGACGTCGACACGCCGGGCTTCCAGCTGCTCGTGACAGGTCGCGAGAAGCTTCGCCCCCTTCGCTACCCGGTCATCGTAAAACCAAACGCCGAGGGAACGAGCAAGGGCATCTCGCTCAAGAGCGTCGCCGACGACGAGACGCGCGTTCGTGAACTGGCGCGCGAAATAATCGAACGTTACGGTCAGCCCGCCATCGTCGAGGAGTACATCAAGGGGCGCGAGTTCACCGTCGGCCTCCTCGGTGAGCGCCGGCCCCGCGTGCTCCCGCCGATGGAGGTCATCTTCCTCGGAGGCCACCAGCGACCCGTCTACGACTACGAGTGCAAGCAGGAGTGGGAGAAGCACGTTCGCTACGAGTGCCCTGCGCAGCTCACCAAGGAAGAACTGCGCGCCATCGAGCGCGTCTGCCGCACCACGTTCATGCAACTCGGTTGCCGCGACGTCGCGCGCATCGACCTTCGCATGACGCCTGAGGGCAAGATCTATGTGCTGGAGGTCAACCCGCTGCCGGGGCTCACGCCCGACTACAGCGATCTGTGCCTCATCGCCAACGCCATCGGTATCGACTACCACACGCTCATCGGCGAAATCATGAGCGGAGCCATCAAGCGTTGGCGCGAGCGAACCTTTGGCGAGCGTGACCGCGACGTGGAGTCGGAGCGACGCCCCTCCGGCGAGCCTCAAGGCGCGACCGCCGCGGCGCCGCCACCCGCCGCCAGCGCCGCCCTTGCCGAGACCCCGGCGACACCGCCCACCGCCGCCAACTAAGCGCTATGCGGCTACCGACCGTCTTCGCCGCCCTTGTGTCGACCCTCTGCCTCGCGCCGTCGGCGAGGGCTCAGGCACCGTCGATCGACGCGCGAACCTTTCAGCCGTCGACCGATCCCGCCGCGAGCCTGTCGCTCGAGCCCGTCGCCGTCGCCGCCAAGGGAACATTTTCCCTCGGCGCCTTCACGCACTACTCTCACCGGCCCGTGACGGTGCGACGCTCCGATACGGGCGACGTCGTCAGCCGCCCCGTCGAGCACCTCCTCGGTGGTGACTTCGTCGGCGGTCTTGGGCTCGGGACGTCCTCGCTGGGTATTGCCGTTCCGTACGTGGCCGCGCAATCCGGCGACACCGGCCTCGATCGGCGCATCTCAGAGAGCGGGCGGGCGCCGCTAGCGGCCATCGGCGATGTCGCCGTCGAGGCGAAGGCCCCGTTTGTGAGCTACGACACCGCTGGCTTTGCGCTCGGCATGAAGACACGCTTCACCTTGCCAACGGGCGATCGCGCGAGCTTCGCGGGGGCCGGCACAACGAAGGTCGAGCTGAGGTTGCTTGCTGAATACAACCTCGTCGTCGCGTCGGCGCACGGGAGCCTCGGCTACGCCGGGCGCCTCGACGAGGTGCGCTTCCCCGCCGGCACGGGCCCCACCATCGGCGACGAGCTCCCCTTCGCCGCGGGCCTTCGCGTGCGGCCGAAGCTCATCGGCCTCGACCCCGACGACCGTCAACTGCTCGAGGTGGCGGTTCGTGGGGCGGTGCCGCTCCACCCCGTCGGTCCCTTCGGGGCCGGCGAAGCGGGGAGCGCGTCGTTGACGCCGGTGCTCTTGGGGCTCTCCGACCGCATCGGGTTCGCGGAAACGAAGGACGTCTTCGTGCTGGCTGGCCTCGACGTCGGCCTCACGAGCGCGCTGGGTGTGCCCGCCGTGCGCGGCATCATCGCGCTCGGCTGGTCTCCGCGCGAAAACGACATGGACCACGACGGCGTTCGCGACGATCGGGATCAATGTCCCGAGATTGCCGAAGATCGCGACGGCTTCGAAGACGACGACGGTTGTCCCGAGATCGACGACGACAACGACGGCGTGCTTGACACCGTCGACGCCTGCCCCCGCGTGGAGGGCGTCGAGCAGCCCGGCCCACGGAACGGCTGCCCCGCCCCCGACGCCGACAAGGACGGCGTCGCCGACGCGCAAGACGCTTGCCCACGCGAGGCAGGCTCCGACAACGCCGACGCACGCCTCCGCGGATGCCCTGCACGTGACCGCGACAGGGACGGCATCGACGACCTTGTCGACAAGTGCCCCGACGTCGCGGAAGACAAGGATGGTCACGCCGACGAGGACGGCTGCCCCGACAACGATGACGACGCCGACGGCGTGCCCGATGGAGCCGATGCGTGCCCCAAGGAGCGGGGTGAGCCGTCGGCCGACCCGACGCGTAGCGGGTGTCCGATTCGCGACCGCGATGGCGACACCTTTCCCGATGAAGCGGATCGGTGTCCTTCCGAGGCGGAGACCTTCAACGGAGTTGAAGACGACGACGGGTGCCCGGAAGCGGGACCGGCGCGCGGCGCGCCGCTGGTGCGCGTCGACGGGACGCCGGCGAAGTCCACGGTGCGTCTCGCGAGGCCGCTCAAGTTCGTCGGCGCCTCTCCGTCAGAGCTCGCGCTCGATGCATCGTCGCGAACGACCCTGCGTGCACTGGCCGTGCTGCTCAACGGGCGGCGCGACGCCATCATGACCGTGGGGGCCCGCCCGGCATCGCCGAAGGACGAAGAGGCCGCGGCGGCCCGCGCCGCGCTCGTCGTGAAAGAGGTCCGCGGCTTCGCGCTCCGGCACGATGTGGCTGAGACCGTGGCGTGGGACTCCGTCAAGGGCGAGCCTGGGGCGGCCGCGAGCGGCATCGGCCTTGGACTCATCAAGTTGCCGAAGCCATGAGGCGTGTCCTTCGGGCCTCGTTGGCCGCGGGTCTCGTGATGACTCCGCTCCTGTGTGGCCTCCTGTTCGCGACGGAGGACGCAGAAGCACAGGTTCGCAGACGGCCTTCGCCGCGCCCCCCGTCGGCGGCGCCGGCTCCCTTCGATGCGGGCAACGCCCTTCGTACGCACGTGGGCATCGACCGCGCACTCATCTTGCTCCGCTCGACGGACGCCGACGAACGCCTCCGTGGCCTCGAGCGCGCCGCCGCGATCGGTGGCGCCGAGGCTCGCATCGTGCTGGCCCAGGCGGTGGCCAACGTCGACGCGTCGGACCCCATCACCGGCGTGGCACGACGCGATGGGCGCGCCCTCCTGGCGGCGACGCGGGGCCTCGCGAGCGAGCTCATGCGCGAGGCGGCGCGAGAGCGTGCCGAGGGCGTGGCACCATCGCTTGAAGGCGACGGCGGCCTTTCCGTGGCCGGCGGGCGCACGCTCGCGCTCATGAGCGCGCTCCTACCCGTGCTCGATCCGGGTCCGACGCGGAGCCGCACAGACGCGGTTCGCGTGGAGCTCTTCGAAATGGCGCGCGGCGTAGCCGCTCGCGCGCTGGCGTTGTCGGGCGACGTACGTGCCGTCGAAGCGCTCAGCAAGTTCGCGGAGGAGCGCTCGCCGGCGGGAGAGGCGGCGCGAAGCGCGCTCCTTGCGCTCGCCGAGGGTGCCGGCGTGGCGACGTGGCTCACGGCAACCAACGCCTCGCCGTGGCTGATCTACCTCGCGGGCCGCTGCGCCGACTATCGCGCGCTGCCCATCCTTCGGCCGTTCGTCCTCTCGACGGCGAAGCCCGCGATGCGGGCCGCTGCGATTGTCGCCCTCGCCGAGCTGAACGCGGCGGGCGTCGCGGACGTGGCGCGGAGCCTCCTCAAGGACGCAGACCCAGCGGTTCGCACCGCCGCGACGCGCGCTCTCGTTCGCGTCGGGGCTCGGGATGCAGCCGCGGTCTTGGCCATCCTGCTCACCGACGACGTCACCGCGGAAGAGGCCGTCGAACTCTCGGCGCGCGCCGACGACGTCGCCGTGGCCAACGCGCTCGCGGAGCGCGTGAAACGCTCCAGCGCCGTCGCAACTCGGCGGCGCGCCCTTGCTGCCCTGGTGCATCAGAGCTCCGACGCCGCGGCGGCACACCTGGCAACGTTCGTTTCTGACGTCACGCTCCGCAACGACGCCATAGGGGCGCTTGGGCGCTCACGCGCGGCAGCAGCGACCGGCGCCCTCGAGGCCCTGCTCCGCGAACCGGCGATGAGGCGCCTCGCGATCCGAGGGCTCTTGCTCCGGAGCCTTGTTCACGGCACGGGCCGTGAGCGTACCCTTGCTGCCGCGGCGTCCATCGCTTCCACCGGCCGCGCGACCGACCGCGCGCTGACTATCCAGACGTACGTGGCGCTCGGGGCCATGCGCCTCGAGGAGGCTCTTACCGAGACCTCGGCGATCGTGCGCACCGGCGCCATCATGGGGGCGCTGCGCCACGACGATGCGCGAACCTGCCGCACACTGGCCGAGCAGCTGCCCCGCGAGACGGACCCAACGGCCCGGACCTTGCTCGCCGCGGCGTTCCCATGCGGCCCTCGCGGCGTGACAGTGCCTTCGAGCGAATTGTGGGCGCGGGCGCGCGATGGCGGCGCCGACGCTCCGCTCGCGTGGCTCATGCTCGCGAGCAGGGCCAGCGATCGCGATGCCGTGGAGCTCGAGGGCGCCCTCGCCTCGGGGGACTCCGTCATTCGTTCCCACGTGGCCCGGGGCCTCTCGCTTGGAACGCGCGAAGACACGCCCGGCCGACTCGCGCGGGCCCTCACCTACGAAAGCGATGCGACGACGCGGCTCGCGTTGGTGAGCGCGCTCGCCACCTTTGGTTGGGACACGCCGAGCGGCAGGGAGGCGCTCGGAACAGCCCTCGCGTGGGATCCAGCACCCGACGTGCGGGAGCGAGCCGAGCGCGCCATGAGCGGTCGCCCGCCGCTCACGCCGAAGGAGCCGAGAGACGTGGCCTGGCTGAGTCTCGCCACGGCGACCGGCGGCAGCGGCGGCGCGGGGCTGGCGACGGTCCTGCGCTCGGATGGGCTCGCGCTTCCTATTGCCTTTGACGAAGACGGCTTGGCCTTGGTGCCCGGTCTGCCCCCGGGCGCCATTACGCTTCGCCTTGCGCCGCGCGTGCCCCTTGAGTAGGCCCGGAGGATGACGAGTCGGCCTCCCGTTCCCGCGCCTTCACCCTCCACGTCGCCGGACGCGCCCGGGTCGTTCGAGGCGTCCATGAAGCGGCTCTCGGAGATCGTGACGACGCTCGAGCGCGGCGAGCTCCCCCTTGAGGACACGATCGGCCTCTTCGAAGAGGGCGTGAAGCTGTCCGTCGCCGCGCAGACACGCCTCGATTCGGCGCAAAAGCGCGTCGAAGAGCTTTTGAGCGTCGACGACTCGGGCAAGCCGCGCACGGCCCCGTTTGCGCTTCGCGACGAGTGAGTCGCTGCGTTTTTCACCAGACGCGCAGCGCGTGGTAGAACTCACGAGCTGTCCGCCGTGAAGAAAACCGACACTCCGCTCACCGTCGTCGTCCCCTCCCCGAGCGCCGATCAGCCTTCGTGGGTGCGCGTTGGGATCGTGGCGGTCATCGGCTTCGCCGTCGGCGTCGCTTGGCCAAAGCTCGCGGGGGTGAGGCTCGGTCCTAACGCGCCGGCGAGCGCCGAAGGCCAGGCGAGCGCTACCCCGGCACCGTCGGGCGGCGCGAGCGCGAGCCCGCAAGGCGCCTTTGGGAAGCCGGCGTCCAAGGTCGAACCGGCGCCATCGGCCAGCCTCGTCGCGGCGACGCCGCCGAGCGCGGCCCCAACGGGGAGTGCGGCGGCCGCGGCCACCACGCTGACCGTCAAGCCCGGCGTCATCGTCGGCTGCAAGAACGAGGCGGGCGAGAAGCTCTCCGGCAAGGCCTGCGGCGCCCTCGGCCTCGATGCGCTCTTCGTGCCTCGCCTCAAGCGCCTCGCTGCGTGCCCCGCGGCCATCGGCGCCGAGGGCAAGCTCTCGCCGAGCTTCCACCTGGATTTCGAGCGAAGCAAGTTCATCATCCAGATGGGCACGAAGAACACCGTCGACAACGTCGACAGCTTCAGCGCCTGCATTGGCGGGGCTTTCGAGAAGGTCTCCATCAATGCGGTGACCCATGAGCACCCGCGCTACTCGGTGCAGTACCAGCTCATCTTTGCCAAGCAGGAAGAGGGCGCGAAGGAGAAGGACCACGCCAAGGTCGCCGTTGGGAGCAAGGACATCCCGACGGGCTCCGGAGCCGCCGCCGAGACCGGCGAAGCGAAGATCGCCTGGGACAGCTCCATTGTTCGTGACACGCCACGCACCGGCCAGATCGTCGGCCGTCTCCCTCGCGGAACGGCCGTCAAGGTGCTCGCGTCCGAGAACAATTGGTACAAGGTCCGCGGCGGAACGACCGAAGGCTGGGTGTACCGGGGCGCGATCGGCCGCTAGCCGGGCCTAGCCCGTGCGCTAGCCGCGCGGCGTCACGGCGACGATGATGATGCCGCCCTTGTAGCTTTGACCGGCGATGAAGAACGGCTCGTCGACCTTGGGAGCGACGGGTGGCAATTCGGAGCCCGACAGCGACGGCACGATCGTCTGGGCGCCAGCGCCGTCGATCTTGAGAAGCAACGTCAAGGCGGCGTTGTTCGGCAACGTGACTTTCGGCGCCGCCTTCGGGTCGAGGGCCAGACTGTGCTTCTCACCGACCTGGGTGAACTTGTTGTAGGCGTTGAAGGGAGGGTTCTTGAGCTGCTTCAGGCCAAGCGGCGCATCGGGCGCTGCGGCTCCCGGCACGGTCTCCGCATGAATCACGAGCACTTCAGCCTTCGCGACCGACTTCTTCTGCGCCAGCGCGCCCTGCGCGGCGAAGGCGAAGATTCCGGCGATGGCGACCATGAACACGCGGCGACCGATTGCACGTCGTGTCATTTGGTACCTCCCGCCTTGTCGTCTCCAAGCCAAATCACCACGCTCGGCGCAACCTCGCCCATCCCCGGCACAACGATGACGCTGACGTTCGAAGAGCTTGGCGCCGCCGGCACCACGGCCGCCACGGTCTCGGCCGGCGTCGGCACCGCCGGAGCAACGACCGCTGGCGTGGGGGCCTTTTGAGCCACTGGCGCCTTCGCTCCGTCTGAAGGTTCGCGCGTCATGAAGAAGACGCCGGCGGCGGCGGCCACGAGCGCAGCCACGACGCTGAAGGTCTTTCGGCGTCGCGACGCCAAGTCGACGACGTTCGATTCGTCGTGGGACTTTTCGAGAGGGGCCGCGGCAATGCGCGCCATGATGGCGTCGGTCATGATGGGAATGTGCCGCGCCGCTTCGACAACGCGCACGCACTGTCCGAGAACATCAAGTTCTGCAAGGACCCGTGCGGCGTCGGGGTTCGCCTGAACGAGCCGCAGAACCTCCGCGCGCTCGGTGTCATCGAGCTCGCCATCGGCGAACGCCATGAGCTTCTGAAGAGTCGTTTCATCGAGTGTCACGACTCGTCTCCCTCGCCCGCATTCGGCCCGTCAACCGTCGCGGCGGTCTCTGCGCCTTCGCCCGGCAACGCCCCGACGTGCTCTTGATAGCAGTCGGCGAGCGCTCGCTGGAGCTTCTGACGTGCGTGAAACAGGCGGCTCATGATGGTTCCCTTGGACACTCCCATGGCCTGAGCCATTTCCTCGTAGCTCAGACCTTCGATCTCTCTCATGACGATGACGCCGCGGTGGTAGGTCGGGAGAGCGTCGAGCGCCTTTTGTAGACGCTCACCGATCTCCTTGCGCTTGACGACCTCGACGGGGTCAGCGCCTTCCACACGGCTAAGGAAGGGAAATAAGGCTTCCTGGTCTTCTTCGAGCTCCAGGCGACCTTCGTCGAGCTCCGTGACGCGATGGCCCGGCCGCCGGAGAAGGTCGATGCTGAGGTTCGTGATGATCCGATACAGCCAAGTAAAGAAGCTAGAGGTGCCCTGAAAGCTGCCTAAGGATTTGTAGACGCGCAAAAAGGCGTCTTGAACGAGCTCTCGAGCGTCGTTCTCGTCTTTGACGAGCGAAAGGGCGATGCCGTAGGCCCTCCGCTGATGCCGCTCCACGAGCTTCCGAAAGGCCGCCGTGTCGCCTGCCTGAGCCTTCGCGATGAGGCCCCGGTCTTCTTCCGCCTCCTTCTGCCTTTGTTCCTTTTGTTTCGACGCCGAAAACTCGACGCTATTCACAGGACTTGAGGGCGGCGGTGCGGTCGCTGGGCGGTCCTTCTGGGAAGGCGCGTCCTCCACCGGCAGCTGGTCGGGAGGCGCACCTCGCGCTGCGTTGGGAGAACGACCGTTCATGTCGTACTACGGCCTCGAGCCCGTTGAACCGACAGGAAGTTCAAGCGCCACAGCCAACTGGGGACGCTGGAGTTCCGGCGCGGTTCGTGAGCTGACTCAAGGCGGTCCCTTTCTCGGCGGAGCAGGTTCAGCGACGGGAAGCCGTAGCCAACCCCGTCGCGGAGCAGCGTAGTTCACCAGGAAGGCCCGGCACAAGGAAGCATCCGGCGGACGCGGTCGCGTCGGTCAGCGCTTGAGCTGCTCCTGGTAACGCTCGCGGAGGTCATTGTGGACCTGGGCCAAGAGCCGTTCTTCGTCGCCACTAAGGTTGCCCTTGGTCTTTTCTTCCAAAAGACCAATAAGTTCAATTGTTTGCCTAGCAAGTGGCAGGTTCCGTTCGGTGGCGTGCGTCTCCGGATGCGGCGCGTCGCCGAGGTGGAGGAGCGCCGAATGACTGAGCGACAACACGAAGGTCGCAAAGTCGATGGTCGGCAGCTCCTCTTGCTCCTTGCCGGTCATGCGCCGTGTCCACCGAGCGCCGGCTGGGGGGTCACGACGGTGTCGGATTGGGCCTCGAGATCGGGCAGCTGGTGGGCAGCCTTTTCGACGTCCTTTTCGTTCAGCGTCCCGTTCTTGAGGTTGCGCTCTCGGACGCGAATGTCCCAGTCCCACGCGTTGATGGCTTTCGTCTGGCTCATGGTGATTCCTCGTTTTGATGCGGATTTCCGCCGAAAATGGTCAATTAAGCAGCTTGGGATCGTTCTTCTTGCCGAGCTGGAGGAGCGGGATGGGCTCTTCCTCGGCGCCAATTTCGCTCAGCACCTCGTCGAGGTCTGACGCGGCTTGCGTGATTTCGGCTTCCGTCGCCTGGCGAACTTCCTGGATTTCCACGCTGTAGTGGAGCGCCACGCCGGCCAACGGATGGTTGGCGTCCACACGGACGCTCTCGGCTTGGACGTCCACCACGCGCAAAACAACCTCGTCACCATCGGCATCTTCGGCCACCAGCTCGTCGCCAACCTCGACGCTCGCCGGGTCGGGCAGCTCGCTGCGGTCGATGTCGACGACCAGCTCCTCGTCGCGGAGCCCAAAGCCGTCTTCGGCGGCAACGTGGATTTCCTTGCGGTCCCCTGCCGAGAGGCCCACCAAGGCCGCCTCCAGGCCGGCCACGATCATCCCGTAGCCGTGGACGTAACAGATGGGCTCGCCCCCCTCCGCGTCGCTGGCGTCGAGGACCTCACCGGTATCGCTCCGGAGGGTGTAAGCGAGGGTCACGTGGGAGTTGGGCTGGATGGCTAACCGCGTCATGCCGTACCATAGGGCGCCCTGGTCAGGTCGGCGCCAGGCGGTGGTAGCGCGAAGCGCTCCGGAGCTCAACCCGAGCCTTCCCACACCGAGACAAGAGCGAACTTTCATGGGCGAGCGGGAGTGGAGGCGCGGCAGACGGAAGCCACCAGGCCCACCGCCCGGATTGGATCCGAACGACACGGGAAAGGCCCTTGAGCCGCCCGCGGCGGAGGTCCTGGCACGCCTCGACGAGCAGCTCGATGGGGCAACCCCGCCCGACGGCGCGCCCGTTGAACCCGAACGGCGTACCGGAGAAGGCCTCGAGGGGCGATGGCGTGCCCGGTCGACGCAGACAGCCACGGCGCGCGGCGGTCGCACGGCGCCAACGCCGGCCTTTCACGACACGAAGCCGCGCTTCGTGCCTCCCGACGAATCGACCGACCCAGGCTACGCGGAGGAGCTTGCGCCGGCTCTTCAGGACTTCGCGGCGGATCCGCGCTTTGCTCCACCCGCGCCGACCGCCGGTCCGCCCGCCGGTCCGCCCGCCGCAAGAGCGCGCTCCTCCGCGAGCGCGCAGGATGCGTCCGCCACCGCCAACGATGCGTTGAAGGCGAAGCACCCTCGTCCGGCGTCGCCCACGTTGCCGACAGGCCAGCCGCTGCCCACCGATCCGCCGACGCTCGCTCGCGTGACCGTGGGCCGTGAGCTCGCCGTCGACGCGCTCGACGCGTTCGGAACCTTCGTTCGACCCGAGCTCGCCTCGATACCGCACGTGGAGGAAGCCGAGGACGAGGGAGCTCGCGACGTCACGACGTTCGAGGCTCTCCTCCGACGCTACGGCGAAGACTTCGACGACGACGACAACCGCATCGCGCTCGAAATGATGGCGGAGAAGCTCGACCGATGGAGCGAAATCGTCGTGGCTGCGAAGCGCCACTTGGCGCGCCTCACGGGCACGAGCGGCGAGGATCGCATTTGGGCGCACCTGTCGATCTGGAACGAACGCGCGCGCGGCGAGCGTTCCGGGGCGCCTCACTCGGCGCCGCTGGCGGCGACCCCGGCCCCGGGCGGCGAACCGGATCTGTTCGGCATCTTTGCGGGACGAACGTTCGAACCTCCCCCTATCGGAAGCGAGGGCCTCTTTCATTGGACTCCGCCGGCCGACGAAGAGTCCGCTGAAGAGCTCTCCGCCGACGACCTCGAGGGTGCCGACAGCGAGCGCGAGCCCGAGTCCATCGAGATCATCGACGACGAACCCGTGTCGTCCGATGAGGCCGAGCTCATCGCCGACGGCGACGAGCTTGAGGACGTGGCGGGACCGACCACCGAGGCCGAGCCGTCGGGGCCTCGTGACCTTGAGCCGCAAAGCGCGGCCGCGCCGGCGGCGAGCGAGCGAATGTTCGCTCGCTCCGATGTCGCGCGAGATTCGCGGACACTGTTTTCGCCCGTGGCGCCGGTGCCGACGGCGACGGAACGCGAGCTGCCGCTCGACGCCGACGACCTCTTGGACGACGACGGTTCCGCCGTGGCGCCCCGCGCCGGCTCGGACGCCGACATCGGCGCCCGGGGCGACGCCCGCCGCGCCGCCGAGAACGCCATCGCACGGGACCTTCGCCTCGGACGACAAACCGCCACGAAGACGGCGATGAACCCGCGGCCAGCGCCAGCGATGCGCGAAGCGCCTCCGGCGAAACCTCAAGCCATCGATCCCTCGGTGCTGAGGTCTGGGGAGTTTGAGGCGGCGCTTGGTCGCGCCTCGTCCGACGAAGAGCGGGCGCGTATCCTCCTGGAGCGCGGCCGCCGCGAGCTCAAGCAAGGGCAACAAGCGCGCGCCATCGACACCTACCGCGACGCGCTCACCTTCGACACGCAATGCCGCGAGGCGCTCGAGGCCTTGGAGGCGCTCTATCGCGAGACCCGCAACGCGACGCGCCTCATCGAGATCCTCGAGCAGAAGCTCGACCTCGCGAAGACCGACCCGCAACGCGTGGATGTCCTCGTGAGCCTCGCGGAGATCTACGAAAAGGATCGCGGCGACACGGTAGGCGCTCTCGAACGGCTCGAAGCGGCCCACGCGCTACAGCCCCGCAACGCGGCGCCGATCGTGGCCATGGCGCGCGTCCACGAGGCCGTTGGAGACTTCGCGCTGGTCGTCGCCGATCTGCGCAAGCTGCTGCGCGGCGAGGCGTCGCGCAGCGAGAAGCTCGACCTGCTCCTCAAGATCGCGGCCCTGGAGGAACAGAAGCTCGACGATCCGGTGGCGGCCGTCGAAACTTTCGAACAGATCGTGGACGCGCATCCTCAATACAAGGGCGCCTTCGACGATCTCGCTCGGCTCGCGGAGAAGAGCGGAAGTTGGAAGGCGCGCGCAAAGCTCCTCGAACATCAGGTGGAGCTGTCGAAGGAGCCCCGAAAACAGGCGCAACTCCTCGTTGAGCTGGGCGACCTCTTGGCGCAGGCGGAGCGCGATCCCAAAGCCGCCAAGAAGCACTACGAGCGCGCGGCGAAGGTTTTCCCGTCGCTGTCGTCGTCGTGGCGCGGGCTCGAGCAGCTCGCCATCTGGGCCAACGAACCGGAGCGTGCCGAGTTCTTCCTCGAACAGCGCGTGCGTCACACCAGTGACCTCGCGGAGCGAGCCTGCGTCCTCATCGAGCTGGCGCAATACCGAGCGGTGGCCCTCAACAAGCACGACGAGTCGCTGACGGCTTTCGAGCTGGCGCACAAGGCGGACCCCACGAACGCCGTCGCTGCCTCGGCGCTCCTCAGCCACTTCGTCGCGGGCAAGCGCTTCGCTGACGCAGCGGTCCTTTGCGACGTCCTCTATCGGGCCGCGACCAAGGCGGACGATAGGCCCCGCATGCTCGAAATCTTGGACACCTCATGGGACGTGGCCACAGCGATGGGGAACCGGGGGCAACTGCTCGCGGTCGCCGCGGCACGCTTCCGCCTAGCCTCCGACGACACCGAGGTGCGAAGGCTCTTCCTTGAGACGGCTTCGGCGGCTCGTGACAACGATGAGGCGCTACGGCGCGTGCGACCGGCGCTTGAGCTTGCGCTCGACCGCACGGGCAACGACCTCGCGGCGCTCTCGGTCCTCGGCGAGCTCTTCCGCGCCGCCGGCGACGTCGCCCTCGCGGAGAACTGCTTCGAGCGCGTTCTCTTGGGTAACCCCGTCGACGCGGCGGCGCTCACGTTCCTCTCGCAGCGGGCGGAGGTACGAAACGACTTCCGACGCGCCGCATCGCTGAAGGAGCGCCTCGCGCACGAGCTCCCCGACGACGGCGAGCGCTTCGACCTCTTGTTGTCGGCTGGTGATCTCTGGCTTCGCGCGAAAGGGCAGGTTGCCACGGCGCTCCGAGCCTACGAAGAAGCGCTCGATCTACGGCCGCGCGACCAGCTCCTCCTGCGAACGCTGGCGGGCCTCTACACAGACCAAGAGGCTTGGGAGCGCGTCGCGCCCATCCAACGAGCGTTGTGTGAGATCGAGGTCGAGCCCGATCGCAAGGCGAAGATGCTGACGTCGCTGGCGCAGCTCCTCGAGGATCGCATCGGCGATGCGACGGCGGCGACCGACGCCCTCGAAGAGGCGCTCGAGCTTGACGCCACGCGACTCGACGCCTTCGAGCGGCTCGTGCGGCTCTACACGCGGCAAAAGGACTGGATCGGTTTGTCGACAGCCTACCGGCAGATGCTCGGGCGCCTCGACGAGGCGAAAGATCCGAAGCTCGCCTACGCGCTCAACCACCAACTCGGTCTCGTCTATCGCGATCGAATCGGGGATGCGGAACGCGCGCTCAAGTGCTTCACGCAGGCGGCCACGCTGCGCCCCGACGACCTGGAGGCGCGCAAGATCGTCACCGAGCTTCTCGTCGTCACCGAGCGGCTCGACGCCGCCGTCGAGGTCGCGCGCGCGACGCTGAAGAAGGACCCGACGGACCAGCAGCTCTACCGAGACCTGTACGAGCTCTTCTTGCGAGCGCACGCCTACGACAAGGCGTGGTGCGTGGCCGAAGCCATGAGCGTGCTGGGACCGCTGACGGACACGGAGCGGCAGTTCGTCGAGGACTACCCACCGGTCGACCCGAGCGAGATTCCTGCCTCGCTGCTCGCGACCGCGTGGCCGACGCACGTGCATCACGCCGATCTCGATCGAACCATTTCAAGCGCGCTGCAGATCGCCGTCTCGGTGTACTTGCGGGCGCGGCTCCAACAAGCTGCCCCGCCGCCGCTCGGCACGCCCCTCGACCAGGATCCCTCGCCGGAAGCCGCGCGTGTGCTGCAGGCGTTCAAGAACGCCGCCGAAGTTCTCGCCTGCCAGATGCCCGCGCTTCATGGGAGTCCGGTGCCGGGGCCGCTCTTCTCCACCGTTCTCGCGATTCATCCGACGCTCACCATCTCGCTCGCGACATCCCAAACGGTCTCCAACGACACGTTGAACTTCTTGGCCACGAAGCGACTCGCGGAGCAGCAGCCAGCCTTGCGCGCCCGCTCGCTCTTTCCGTCGGTGCAGGAGCTCAAGCAGCTCTTCTTCACGACCACGCAGCTTGCGACCACGGGCCCAACCTCGATGATGCGGCCCGGTTGGGACGGAGGCCTCGGCGCCGTCATGACGCCGGACGAGCGGGCCGCACTGCGTGGCCTTGTGGCCGGCGTGGCCACAACGGGCCAGAAGCTAGACGTGAAGCGATGGCTGCAATTGGCTGAGGTCACGGCGATGCGCGCCGGCCTCCTCATTTGCGGCAGCGTGCTTACAGCGCAACGAGCCATGGGCCTCGAGCCGCGCATGCCCGACGACCTGCCGGCGACGCAGTGGCTCTCGGAGCTGGGCATGTACGCTGCCAGCGAACAGTACTTCGAGCTCCGCGAAACCATTCACGTCGCCATCTGACGCGAACGAGCTCGGTGAGAAGCCGCGCCGTCAGGCGATCGGAGGAAGCGTCGTCGACGCCGGCGCGCCCGAGCCGAGCCCGACCCGCGCCTCGAGTCCGCGCACACCCGTGACGTGCTCGCGCCACTCGCTCGGGGCGACGACGGGTGCATCGCCGGGCCGTTGAGTCGTGGCGCGCCCGCTTGCGACCAGCTCAAGGCTGCGCAGCGCACGTAAGGAGGCCGGGGGCCTCTCGGTCGGGCGATCTTGGTCGGACATGGTTCCTCCTAACGCTCCCCCTTCGTGGAAGAACGGAGGGTTCGCCGAGGGCTTAAGGGCGCGTCGCGCTTCGACAACGCTCGCGCGCAAGCGCACACTGTGCGGAGAAGGTGCGGAGAAGGCGCGGAGATGGCGCGGAGATGGCGCGCTCGTTCAGATCTCGTCGGGACTGCCGATGCGACCAAGGATGGCGCTCGCGGCGACCACGAGCGGGCTCGCCAAATAGACCTTGCCGGGGCCGCTTCGACCAGGGAAGTTGCGGTTCTGCGAGCTGATGGTGACTTGGTCGGGCGAGTCGCTCACGCCCGGCCCCGCCTTGATGCAAGCGCCGCACGAAGGGTCGACGAGCTCGGCGCCCACCTTCGCGAAGACATCGAGGTAGCCCTTGGCCTCGGCGTAGCGCCGGATCTCCTGCGAGCCAAACTGCAGGTACAAGTGCACGCCGTTCGCGACCCGCTTGCCCTTCTTGAGGGCCGCCGCGAGGACCTCGGCGTACATGTCCATGTCGGCCTTCTTGCCGCCGGTGCACGAGCCGCCGTAGGCGATGTTCACGGGCGCGCGGCCGGAGGCCATCAGCTCGGTGAGCGCCACGCCATTTCGCGGATCGCCAGGCGTCGCCACCATCGGCACGATGGTCGAGAGCTCAATGTCGAAGGTCGCCACATAGTCAGCGCCCTCGTCGGCGCGGACGATTCGCTTTCGAACCTCGTCGGCCTTCGCCCCGCGCTGCGTGACCAGGTAGTCGACGACGACGTCGTCGGCCTCCACGATGCCCGTGAAGCCGCCCGCTTCGACGGCCATGTTGGTGAGCGTGGCGCGCTCGTCGAGAGACATGGCGAAGACGCCGTCGCCGGCAAACTCAAGCACCTTTCCGATGCCCTGCCCCGACTTGAAGAAGGGCTGGGCGAGGATGTGGAGCATCACGTCCTTGGCACACACGCCAGCCTTCATCCGGCCGCGCAAGACGAAGCGCGCCGTCTCGGGCACCGTGACGCGAACGTCTTTCGTGTACCAGGCGCTGGCCATGTCGGTGGAGCCAACGCCGAAGGCGAAGCATCCGAGCGCGCCAGCCATGCACGTGTGCGAATCGGTCCCGATGACGAGTTGCCCCGGCAGCGCGATCTCCTCGATGACCTTGGTGTGGCAGATGGCTTCCGAGCCCACGAGGCGACCGTCGCGGTAGACCTCGCCGTAGAGCTTGATGCCCTGCCGCTTCGAGAAGTCGTCCTGCACCGTCGCCAGCTGCTTCGCCTGCGGCTCAAGGCCCATGTCGCGATGTTGCTTGGGCATCACGAGGTCGAGGAACGTCAGGTGGTCGCGGAACGCAAAGACGCTCGATGGGTCGGTGACCTTGGCCTCTTCGCCCATCTCGGCGCGGAAGATCGCGTCGGCCATCGGCGTCACGTACTCGTGCGAGAAGCGCACGTCAGTGCGGGCGAAGAAGGCGTCGCCAGGCTTCACAGCGAGGGCGCCTTCGCGACCTGTCTTGGTGTTGACGATGGCGTGAGCCGCCAAGATCTTTTCGCAGAGGGTCATCTTGCGCGCCGGCGTTGCAACAGCTGGCGGTGCGACATGCCCGCGAGGCGCGCGCGGTTGTAGGCGAAGAGACCGCCGTGCTCGACGATGCCGGCGCTGATGGCGTCGAGGCCGCGAGTGAACTCCGCCATCGGGATCGCTTCGCCGCGCTCGATACGCGGTAAGAGCCCGAAGTCGGTGCTCGTGAGCAGCCCGATGTTCTGGGCGTTCTGGCGATAGATCTTCTCGATGCTCTTCGCGATGACGAGCTGCACGCCGGCCTTGAGCTCGCTGTAGGGGGCGGTCTCGCGTGAAGAGCCACAGCCCTTGGAGATGCCGCTCACGACGACTCCGAAGCCGCCGCCTTTGAGCGAGTCCTTCTTGATCAGGCCACCGCGCAAGCCGATGAGCGAATAGCGGGCGAGCGTCTCGTCGTAGTAGTAGCAGACCCAACCGGGCGTGATCTCGTCGGTGGAGATGCTCCCGATGAGAGCGCGCTCCGGATCGAACGCGATCGACGAGCCGCCGAGCTGCGCCTCGAGCAGCGACGCGTCCTCGGTCAGGTAAAGGGTGCGGCCCTTGATCCGAACGCTCTTGGCCTCGCCGCTCGCTTGCTCACTCATCCGGCCGCTCCCTCATCGATGCCCCCGGCTCGTGGTTACCACGGTGCGGAGGCGACGGCAGCGGGCGCGGGCGGCGGGGCTGGGGGCGCGATCTTTGTCGCTTCGCATGATCACCGATCCGCTTCTAGCCCATCCTTTCGGACACTTAGGGGCAAGACGCCGCCCGTCACCGCGGGGCCGGCATGCGCGGCGAATTTTCCCCTGCGAACAATTTTTCCCTTTCGAGTTTAGCTACTTGCGAACATTCGCACATGGCGCACTTGCGCACACATGTGGGATGCGCGAATACCTCGGCGCCGACTGCCCATCGGCCACGAGGTTTCCATGATCCGAGCGCTCTCGTCTGTCTCCCTCTGCGTTCTCGTCGGTACCTTCGCCGCTTGCGCCCCGGAGGGCCGTAGCGAGTCACTAGGCAGCAGCGAGGCGGCGCTCGCGGACGTCACGCAAACCGCGGTGAAGCGCCAATCGATCGGCAACTGCTGGCTCTACGCCACGGCGAGCTGGGCCGAGTCGCTCCACAAGAGCGCCACCGGCACCGAGCTGAACAGCTCCGAGTCGTATTGGAGCTACTGGCACTGGTTCGACCAGATCACCGAAGGCTGGAGCACGAAGATCGAGACCGGCGGCAGCTTCGACGTCGCGGCCGGGCTCATCGATACCTACGGCGTCATGGCGGAAGGCGATTTCATCGAGGAAGAGTCCGACGTAGAGATGTCGGCTCGGCAACACGCGGCCCTCGACGCCATCAACCTCTCGCTCTCAACGGGCGTCCTCAAGACGGAAGACGCCAGGCGCGACCGTGCGCTCGTCCGCGCGGAGCTCGATCGCGCTTGGTCGCTGTCGACGGCGGTCGTAGCTCAGCTCGACGACGCGTTTGGTGCAGACGTCTCGCGCACGCTCAAGCGCGACGCGCGCATCGGCGGTACGAGCATCAAGGCGGCGAGCGCGCTGGCCACGCGACTCCTCGATCCAGAGACCAAGGCCCCCGTCGACAAGACGCTCGCCGACGCGTTGGGAGAATCGAGCGGCAACTCGTGGTGGAGCCGCCGCGAAGGCCCGCTCGCGTGGAAGAAGGTCAACTACCCTACGGGCGACTCGCGTCGGCGCGATCTTTTGGGGCGCGTGCAACGCGCCCTGCACGACAAGCAGCCGGTCATCCTGAGCTTCTTCGTAGACTTCAACGCGCTCGACGGACAAGGCCGGTTCTTCGCGCCGCCGGCCACGCCAGGCCGTCAGGGCGGACACATGGTCGTCATGGACGACTACGAGATCTCCAACGTACCGGGCTTCGGCACCCTGCGTGCCGGCGTCGTGGAGGAACGACCCGAAGCGCTTAGCGCGGCGCTCGCCAGCGAAGCCACCATCGACTTCATCCGCGTCAAGAACTCGTGGGGGGCCAACCGACCGGACCGCCAGTTCGTCGTGCCCGGCTACCACGATCTCTACATGAACTACCTGAACGGCCCCATCAAGCAGTGCAGTCAAACCCCCGAGGGCAACACCGATACCTCGAACTGTTGGGATGACACGCCGCTCAACGACGTGGTGCTTCCGGCCGGCTACTGACATCCTTCGGCGGTGGGTCCCTTTCCTTCGCCAAAGCTCCCGTCGCGGTACCGCGACGGCGCCATGACCTTGTTGCCGCGCCCCGTGGTGCGCGCCGTGCTTCGCGCCCGCGATGCCATGATGCGCGCCGCCGACGCCATCGTTCCGCCGGAAGCGGCGTTGCTCGATGAGGTCGCCGGCGTGGGACGAACCGCGGCTCTTCACCTCGTCGCCAAACATCACGTCGCCAATCACCTCGCCGCCGGACCGAAGACCAAAGACCAGCTCGCTCGCCTCACGGGCCTCCGCCCCGAGCTCTTGGAACGCGTCATGTCGCTGCTCGTGGCGAGGGGCATCTTCCGCGTCGACAAGGCGGGCCGCTACGACAACACTCGGACCTCGTCGGCCCTTGTGAGCGAGAACGAGCGCTCGATGCGCGCCATGGCCGAATATTTCGGCGCGCCCTTCAACCTTGTTGCGTGGGCCAACCTGGAAGGCGGCTTGCGGAGCGGAGCACCGGTCTTCGACGCCACGCACGGGGCAGACATCTGGGAATTTTTCGCGAAGCACGAGGAGCACGGGCGCCTCTTCGCCGCGGCCATGAGCGAGCTGACCAACATCGACGCGCCGATGATCGCCGCCGGGTACCCCTTCGAGCGCTTCGAGCGGATCTGCGACGTCGCCGGCGGACGCGGCACCTTGCTGGCGGCGATCCTCGCCCGCCATGCGCGACCGCGTGGTGTGCTGGTGGAGGCTGATTATGTGCTCGACGAGGCGAAGCAATACCTCGCCGAGCGACGTCTGGCGGAGCGCGTCGACCGAGTCGTCGGCAACTTCTTCGAGGCGCTGCCGAGAGGCCACGACGCGTACCTCCTCAAGGACATTCTCCACGATTGGGACGACACGCGCGCCATTGCGATCTTGAAGAACGTCCGCGCCGCCATGAAGCCGAGCGCCAAGGTCTTGGTTTGCGAGCTGCCCATCGACCACCTTCGCCCCGAATACCCCGCGCCCATCTCCGATCTTCAGATGCTCGTCGTCACGGGCGGCGGCAAGCAGCGAAGCGAAGCGCAGTTTCGTGCCCTCTTCGAGGCCGCCAACCTCTCGCTCTCAGACGTGCGGCACCTGGCCGTCCCGATGAGCATCTTCGAAGCGTCGCCTCGCTGAGGACGGCCCGGAGCTCGCGCAAATGGTGGCCCCCGTTCGCAAGAAGATCGCCGTCGTCACGACGAGCTTTCCTGAAGACGCGGGCGATCCATCGGGTCACTTCGTCGCCGCCGAGGTTCACGCTCTCGCGGCGGATCACGACGTCCGCGTCTTCGTTCCGCGCGGCCGCCCCTTTGGGTGGCCGGGGCTGTTGCCGCAGCTCTCCGGGTCTCCGTTGACGACCGGGCCACGGCTCGCCGCAAAGCTCTTCGCGCTAAGGAGAGCGCTCACGCGAGCGGCCCCGTTCGATCACGCGATTGCGCACTTCTTGCCGTGTGCGGCGCTCTGCCGCGGCATCGCGCCCACGCTCGAGATCGTGATCCATGGGACCGATCTTCGCGTCGTCGCGGCGCTTCCCGCTCCGCTGGCCCAGCAGGCGCTCACTCGTCTCCTCGCGCCGGCGACGCGCATCCGCACCGTGTCGACGGAGCTCGCGGACCTGCTGCTCGCCCGCCTGCCGCCTGCCGAGCGGCACGGCGTCGAAGCGCGCCTCGCCGTCGCGCCATCCCTCATCACGATGCCCGACGTGGCTGCCGCGGCGACGTCGCTAAGGGCGCGCTACGCCGGGAGGCGCTTGGCGGTGTGCGTCGGCCGCCTCATCCCCGCCAAGGGCGTCGACCGAGTGATCGAGCACGTCGCTCGGAACGAACCCCATACGACGTTGGTCGTGGTGGGCGACGGCCCCGAGCGAGAACGGCTCGAAGCGCACGCGCGACGACGCAACCTCGCGACGACGTTCGTCGGCAAGCTCCCGCGTCGCGAAGCGCTCGCGTGGATCGGCGCAGCCGACGTCGTCTTCCATGGCTCGCGCAGCGAAGGCGCCTGCACGGTCATGCGCGAGGCCGACGAACTCGGCACGCCGTTTCTCGCGCTCTAGGGCCACGTCCGGTCGGCGCGCCCGCCGTCAAGGCATCGGGTTCTTCTCGAAGAACGCCGCGATGGCCTCCGTGGCGTCGAGATCGGTGCTCGTCTTGCCCAAGAACACCATGGGGAGCCCACCGGGCCACGTGTGACCGCCACCGTCGACCTTGCAATGGGAGACCTCGGCCGAACAACCGGGGTACGTGACGCAGGTCGTGTCGCCCTTGCTCGAGGTGGTCGACGGCGCCTGTGAGCCGCAGCCGTATTGCTTCCGGAAGACGCCGAGCGACGCCTCGGTGCTCCGGTACGCGCCACCGGTGTAGGACACGATGGTGTCGCTCGTACCGTGGATTTCGAGGATCGGGATCGGCCGAACGGGAACACACGTCGGCTCGAGGAGTTGACCGGCAACGGGCGCAACCGCCGCAAACACGTCGCTCATCTGGCACGCGAGTCGATACGACATGTGGCCGCCGTTGGACATGCCCGTCGCGTAGATGCGCTTCTTGTCGACGCATACCTTGGACTGGAGCTCGCCGAGAAGTGCCTTGACGAAGCCCACATCGTCGACCTTGTTCTGCGCGGCGCCTCCGCAACACATGCCCGTGTTCCAGCTTTGGGAGATCCCTTCCGGGTGGGCGACGACGAAGCCGTGCTTGTCGGACGATGCGATCATCTTGGTGATCGACTCCTGAAGCGCTGCCGTCTCCATGAGCCCGTGGAAGTTCAAGACGAGCATGGCGGGCTTCTTCGGGTCGTAGCTCGGAGGCACGTGGAGCCGGCTCGTGCGCGTGGTGCCGCCGTGGGAGAGCGACACGATGCTGTTGCCCGGGGCCGTGCCCGACATGCCCTCGCAGCCACTCGCCGTCGACGACGGCGCGGCCGACGAAGCGGGCGCAGGCGCAGGCGTCGTGCCCCCGGTTGCAGCGGGAGGTGCGGCGACGCTGCCCGCAGGCGGGCTCGCGCCCGACGACGCGGCGGCGCCGGACTCCGCGCCTTCACTGGAGCAGCCTAGGGCCAGGAGCAACAACACGCACACGCCGCGCGGGGTACGGAGAGCCATCGATTCGGAACTATCACCGGTCGCCAAATGCGCTCGACGCGAAGCGCGCGTGAGCCGTGATGGTGACGAAACGACGCCCGCCGGAGACAATCTGGTGGGGGGCCCCTTCCCACGAACCTGCGCTGGCTCCACGATGTCGACCGATGCTTGCAGCTCCGCGCGTTCCCGGACTCCCGCTCGTCGGCAACCTCCTCGAGATGCGCCGCGATCTCATTGGCTTCCTCGTTGGCGTGGCAAAGCGAGAGGGCGACGCCGCGTGGTCGAAACAAGGCCTCTTCGACCTTCTTGTGGTCTCGAGTCCGGAGCTCATGCATGAGGTGCTCGTCGAAAAGTCCGACGCCTTCGTCAAAAGCTACGCCCTAAGCGTGTTCGCGCGGCCCATGCTCGGTGATGGCCTCCTCACAAGCGAACACGACGCGCACAAGGAGCAGCGACGGCGCCTCGCGCCCGCCTTCGCGCACCGACGCGTCGCGGCCTACGCCGACGTCATGGCGAACTTCGCCGAGAAGGCTGCGGCGCGAATGCTGCTCACCAAGGAGCTCGATGTCGCTGATGAGATGATGCGGATGACACTCGACATCGTGGCCAAGGCGCTCTTCGACGCGAACCTTGAGGGAGATGCGGAGGCCATTGGCGAGGCGTTGACCTTGGCCATGCGCCACATGATCCGCACGCTCATGAGCGTGGTGCCGATCCCGCCGCGGGTTCCGACGCCGCGAAACATCATGGGCCTGAGGCTCGTGGCCAAGCTCGACGAAGTCGTCTATCGCATCATTGAGGCTAGGCGACGTGACCCAGTCGACCGGGGCGACGTGCTCTCCATCCTGCTGGCGCCCTTCGAAGACGGCGGTGCCATGAGCGATCGCGAGATCAGGGACCACGTGATGACCTTGCTCTTGGCGGGGCACGAGACGACGGCCAATGCGCTCTCGTGGTCCCTGGCGGAGTTGGCCCAGGCGCCTCGCGTGCGGAGCCAGATGGAAGCCGAGGTCGACCTCCTCGGCGGCCGCACCCCAACCTTCGACGATCTCAAGGCGCTGCCGTCATGCCTCGCCGTTCTGAAGGAGTCGATGCGACTTCACCCGCCGGTGTTCGTGATGGGCCGCATCGCGGAGCGTTCGGTGACTGTGGGCGGCCACGCCGTCAAGAAGGGACAGATCGTCCTGCTAAACGTCGTGGGCATGCATCGCCGAGAGGACCTCTTCGAGCGCGCTGACGCGTTCGAGCCGGACCGATTTTCCGCGGCGCGCGAAGCAGCGCTGCGGCGCCATGCCTACCTTCCTTTCGGCGCCGGACCGCGCGTGTGCATCGGGAATCAGTTTGCGCTCTTGGAGGGTCAGATCGCGCTCGCGGTCTTCGCATCACG
Source organism: Myxococcales bacterium (assembly GCA_016703425.1). Classification (NCBI taxonomy): domain Bacteria; kingdom Pseudomonadati; phylum Myxococcota; class Myxococcia; order Myxococcales; species Myxococcales bacterium. The sequence continues at coordinate 181,001 of JADJCA010000012.1, read as the reverse complement.
GCTGCGCCTTGACCTCACGGAGCCGTTCCCCTCGAACGAGCCGCTCATTACGCTGCGACCGAAGGGCGGACTGCCGATGCGCGCGACGCCGCGGGTGACGCCCTCGTAGCTCAGAGCCAGATGGCGAGGGCCGACCCGATGGCCGCAGCGACGACCGCGAGGGGAACGCCAATGGAGACGAAACGCAACGTGCGACGGACGCGCCCTCGTCGCTCCGCCGCGCGACGCATGGCCTCAGCGAGCGTCGGCGTCATCATCATCGCTTGGGCGAGGGGACGCGGCGGTCGGCTGGCAACTTGAGGTACCGGGACGGGAGGCGCGGGCGCTGGCGCGACCTTCGCTAGCAGCCGTTCCACCTCGCGCGCTCGCACCGCACCGTACGGCAGCGTCGGAAGGTGTTCGGCGACAGCGCCGCTCATCGAGGCGCTGAAGACCCGGCATTCGCCCAGGTTCGGACGCGGCGCATCAACGACCGTGTCGTGCAAGTTGTCCCGTTCGGTACGGATCGCACCGGTGTTCATACGTCTCCGCGCCTCCGGCCCGAGGGTAAGCAGGTGGCGTGCCCGGCTCGCTCTCTGCGGACGGACCAAATTTCAGCAAGTTGGCCGCACCGCAAATGGCGTTGTCCCGTGACAGCGTGACAGGCCCGCCCCCCTGGCGGCGATCCAGCGTGACAAAGCGCAAAACGGCGCCGACCTGCGTCGACGCCGTCTTTTGCCTGGACGGCCCGGTTTCCGGGTCGCCGGCGTTTACTGGGCCTTACGCTGAAACGCGGGGATGTCCCAATCGGCGTCGAAGGCTGGGAAGCTCGGCGCCCTTTGGCTCCGCGCTTGCGCCGCTTGCTCGGTGCGTGAGACCGGGGCCTCGCGGCCCGAGTCGCGTGCCACGTCACGGCTCGACTCGCGTGCCGCCTCGCGGCTCGCTTCGCTGCCGCGCGCGGCCGGCATGCGGCTCGCGCTCGCCGCAGCCTGCGAGGCGCGGAGATCGGGCGCGAAGGCCGGACGACGCGACAGGTTCGCCGGGTCGCTCGCCGGCTGGGGACCGAACTGCGAGAGCGCATCGCGCGAGAGCGACGGCCGCGCCGACATGGAGCCTGCCATCGAGCCAGACGCCGGCGCCGAGAGGCGCTGCTGCGCGGCCACCATCTCTTCGGCCTGCTGCGTCGCCGTGTCGAAGCCCGTCGCGATGACGGTGACCTTGACGTTCTCGCCGAGCGTCTCGTCGATGCTCGCTCCGAAGATGATGTTCGCGTCCTCGTGCGCCATCTCCTGGACGAGCGAGGCGGCCTCTTGGATCTCCTTCATCTTGAGGTCGGGGCCGCCGACCACGTTGATGAGGATCCCCGTCGCGCCTTCGACGGAGATGTCGTCCAAGAGCGGCGACGAGATGGCCATCTCGGCGGCCTGACGCGCGCGGTTCGCGCCCTTGGCGAGGCCCGTACCCATGAGCGCGCGGCCCATCTGGTTCATGACCGTCTTCACGTCGGCGAAGTCGACGTTGACGATGCCGTTTTGCGTGATGAGATCGCTGATGCCGCGTACGGCCTGGTAGAGCACCTCGTCGGCCTTGCGGAAAGCTTCCACGAACGTGAGCTCGTCGTCACCGAGGAGGAGCAACTTCTGGTTCGGGATCGTGATGAGCGTGTCGACGTGCTCCGAAAGGAGCGCGAGGCCCTGCTCGGCGCGACGGGCGCGTTGACGACCTTCGAAGATGAAGGGCTTGGTCACGACGCCGACGGCGAGCGCGCCTTCTTCCCGCGCCAGCTGCGCGATGACCGGCGCAGCGCCTGTGCCCGTGCCGCCGCCCATGCCGGCTGTGATGAAGACCATGTCGGCGCCGCTGATGAGCTCCTTGATGCGCTGCACGTCCTCGAGGGCCGCCTTGCGGCCGCGCTCCGGATCGGCGCCAGCGCCGAGGCCGCGCGTGACCGCGCCGCCGATGTTGAGCTTCGTCGGCGCAAGGTTCGCATTGAGCGCCTGCGCGTCCGTGTTCACGACGATGAACTCGACCCCTTCAAGGCCGAAGTTGATCATGGTGTTCACGGCGTTGCCGCCGGAGCCTCCGCAGCCGATGACCTTGATCCGCGCCTGGTACTCCTGCTGCTCGTCCGCGAACTCGATCGAGAAACTCATCGTCGTCCTCCCAGACCGGATCGCTTGGTGCGATCCGGAAAAACAAAGATCTGGAGGGCGCCCCAGCGATGTCGCCTGGGTCGTCACACCTTGTGTGCTTCGTGCCGGGTCGCCTCCCCGCTCGAAACACGTTCATTCCAACCGGCCGCTGCCTAGGGGCCCGCGGCGAAACTGCTCACATCTTGCCGATATCGAAGTTCTTCTAGGTGGGCCAAGTTTCCGCGTTCGTTATCGCGAAGCTCGGCCCGGAGGCCTCAAAAGGCCTGACGGATCCACTCCCAGAAGCCGGACTTTTCCGCCTTCTGCGCCGGTGCCGCTTCCTTGTCGGCGACCGAACTACGGCCCTGGACCGAGAGCCGCGTGGTGCTGTGGGTCGGTGCGTTCTCGCGCGCCGTCGCCTCCGCGATCATGTGCGCTCCGTATTTCACGAGGCCGACGCCCGTCGCGTATTGCGGCCCTTGCACGAGCTGCGTGAGGCCTTTGACGCCCGAGGGGTAGCCGATGCGGACCGGCATCCCGAGGATCTCCTCGGCGAACTCCGGCATGCCTTCGAGCAGGACCGCTCCGCCCGTGAGGACGACGCCCGCCGAGAGCTGCTCCAGGAGCCCCGTGTCTTCGATGCGCTTGCGGACGACGGCGAAGATCTCTTCGACGCGCGGCTCGATGATGTCCGAGAGAACACGGCGTGCGGCCCTGCGCGGCGGATGACCGCCGACGCCGGGGACCTCGATCTCGTCCTCGTCGGAGACCATGCGGCCCAGGGCGCAGCCCGAGAGGCGCTTCAACCGGTCCGCCTCCGCCATCGGCGTGCGGAGGCCCGCGGCGATGTCGTTGGTGATGTTGTTGCCGCCGACGGGGATCACGCTCGCGTGGGCGACGCCGCCGTCGACGAAGATGAGGATGTCGGTGGTGCCGCCGCCGATGTCCACGACGGCGACGCCGATCTCCTTCTCGTCGTCGGAGAGGATCGCCTCGGCGCTCGCGACGGGCTCCAAGACTACGTCGGCGACGGCCAGGTTGCAGCGCTCGGCGCAGCGGATCACGTTTTGAACGCAAGTCGTCGCAGCGGTCACGAGGTTCACCTTTACGCCGAGGCGGACGCCGCTCATCCCGATGGGATCGCGAATGCCGTCTTGGGTGTCGACGATGAACTCGCGGGGCAGGACGTGGAGAATCTGGCGATCCGCGTCGACGGGGATGGCTCGGGCGCCCTCGAGGACACGCTCGACGTCGGCGCGGGTGACCTCACCGCCGCCGATGGCCGCGACACCGTCCGACGACTGCGAGCGGATGTGGCTCCCGGCGACGCCGGCGTACACGGTGCGAATCTCGACGCCGGCCATCGTCTGGACGCTCTCGATGGCGTCCTTGATCGAGCGGACGGTCCAGTCGATGTTCAAGACGATGCCCTTGCGGAGGCCACGACAGGGAACGGACCCGACCCCGAGGATCGTGATGCCGTCTTCCCCCACTTCGCCGACGACGGCGCAAACCTTGGTGGTTCCAATGTCGAGACCGACGACGATTTCACCGTGCGCGTTGCTCATGGCGTAGCGAGATTGAGCACGGCCTCGAAAGTGGGGCCAACTTTCGATCGCGCGAGCGAGCGCCCTACACGGCCGCTCGGCACACGGCGCCGGGCAAAACGCTGGCGCAAACGGCCTGAACCGACGACACCGAGCTCGTACCCCTAAGGGCAGCGGTTTCCGTCCACCAAGGGCGATTGGGTCGCGCCCCAGAATTCGACGGACTTTTGGGCGAGGACCGTCCCGGCGCCGGTCGCCGGATCGATGTTGAGGATCTTGCCCTCGGTGGTGAAGCCAATCACGTGAGCGTTGGCGTACGCGAGGCCCCAGACGTTCATGTGACCAATGGGGCCGACGACGGACGCAGCGCCGGTCGCCACATTGACGCGAAGGAGAAGGTTGTTCGACGAGGCGTCGCCGCCGCCGGCCGAGGTGGACGAAACGCCGTACATCGAGCCGTCGGCCACCGCGACGAGATCACCGGCCGCCTTGAGGTCATTTCCAAACGCGCCGTTGCTCGTCGTCGCGCCGTTGGCCGGGTTGATGGACCACACCGAGCCGCCGGCTTCGGCCGCCAGCAGCTTGCCGTTCGCGAGGAACGTCAGGCTATTGCCGCCGCCAGCGGACGCGATGGCCGTGGCAGCGCCGGTGGACTTGTTGATTTGGTAGAGGGCCGATTGCGAGATGCCGTGCAAGACGCCGCCCGGAGTGAGGGCGATATCGGTCATGGGATCGCCGACGTTGAAGCTCCCGACGGTCGTCACCGCGAAGGTCGAGGGGTCGATGCGATAGAGGACCGTGGGCGAGTTCGCCCACAACGTGCCGTCGGCCGGCGACGCGTTGACCACGCAGCAGGCCGGCAGCACGGTGCACTCCGAGTCCTGGCAGTCGATGTACCCGTCGCAGTCGTTGTCGGCGGTGTCGGCGCATTGGCCTGCCTCGGTGCCGGGCAACACCTGACCGGTGCACGGGCCAAAACCGCTGCCGTCGGGCTTGCAGGTCTGCGAGCCGCCGTGGCACGAGGCCACGCCGTTGGTGCCCGCGGGCCCTTCGTAGCAGTCGCGGGTCGTGCCAGCGGTGCAGCCGAGGAGGCACGCGATATCGAAGAAGCACGCGCCGTCCTTGCAATCCGCCACGCCGTTGCAATCGTTGTCGACGCCGTCTTTGCAGTGGCCCGCTTCACCGGTCGGTTGCACCTCGCCGACGCACCCCTTGGTCCAGTGCCCGGCTATGCAGGTTTGGCGACCGGCCTTGCAAGCCCCCACGTTGTCGGTGCCCGGCGCACCTCCGTAACAAGCGCGCGTCTCGCCATCGGTGCACGGCGTGTCGCAGATGGGGTCGTTGGCGCAGAGCGGATCGGCGCAGCCGACCTTCCCGTTGCAGTTGAGATCGACGCCCGCGGCGCAGGGCTCTTTCGTCGGCGCAAAGGCGCCCACGCAGGCGCTCCACCGCGAGAACTCGCCGCCGCCCTCGCAGCTTTGGCTCCCGTCTTTGCAGGTGCCCACGGCGCGCGTCGCTGCGGCTGATGTGTAACATGCACGGGTCTCACCGAGGGTGCACGGGCATCCGGCCTGATCGAGCGCGTCAGGCTCGCAGCGGCGTCCTGCGTCGGCGCCGCCGCCGTCGACGAAGGTCCCGACGGACGCGTCACCGACTCCGCCATCGCTGGGGGTGATGCCCGAACGCCCCTCCGAGCCACAAGCTCCGACGAGCGCGACGACCGCCACAGCCACGGAACCGGTGGAGCGCATAGGGGAGCGGACGTAGCACGGATCGGCTCACGATGGCCTCCGGACGGCCCTCGGGCGCCCCGCGTACTTCCCGCTGCCGCCACGCGCCATCGAGGTCCGTGCGCCAAGCACCTACAGCAGCGTCACGACCGCGCCGTGCCCATCACGCGCCGGCGCGCGTGCGGTCCTTTTGAGCCGTCGCGCCAGCGCGGTCCTGATACTTTCAAGCTCCTGGGGGCCTCGTGGATCGTCAGAAGCTGAGGGTCGTCGTCATCGACGACTCGCGCACGTATCGCGAAGTTCTGAAGCTCTTGCTGCAGGCCGACGGTGACATCGAGGTCGTCGGCGAAGCTTCCGACGGCGATGAAGGCATCGAGGTGGTGCTCGCGCGCAAGCCGGATCTCGTCACGATGGACATCGAGATGCCCGGCCTCGACGGACTCAGCGCCATCAAGCGCATCATGGCGGAGCTGCCGGTCCCGATCCTCGTGGTAACGGGGCGCCCGTCGAATCGCTCGACGATGCTCTTTCAAGCGCTGGAGATCGGCGCACTCGACTTGGTGGTTAAGCCTTCCATCGTGGAGCGTGAGAGCGCCGTCGCGTTCCGCAACGTGGTGCGCCGCCTCGCCGGTACAGCCGTCGGGCCCCGGTCGATGTCGCTCGCGCCGCCCGATGCCGAGGCCGAAGCGACCGAAGCGTCGACGCGACGTGAAGCGAAGATGGTGGGCATCGTCGGGTCGACGGGCGGCCCGCAGGCAACGCTGCACATTCTCCGGCAGCTGAGCGCGAGCTTCCCGTTGCCCATCGCCATCGTTCAACACCTGCCCCCGGGCTTTGAGGACGCGTACGCGCGCTTCCTCGCGCAGTCCACGACGTTGGCCGTCGAGGTCGTGCGCGACTCGGTCGTGCCCACGGCGGGCACGGTATGGCTCGCGAACTCCTCGCACCACTTGATCTGCGAGGCGGGCGGCAAGCTGGCGACGACGAGCGAGCCGCCCGAGGGGCCGCGCCCGAGCGCCGACGTGCTCTTTCGCTCCATGGCCGACATCTTTGGCGATGGGGCCGTCGGGATCATCCTGAGCGGCGCAGGCACCGACGGCGTCGAGGGCCTCCGTGAGCTCCGCGCGCGGGGCGCCCTCACCATCGCCGAGCACGAGCGCTCCGCGCTCGCCAACGAGGGGCCGCGACGCGCCGTCGCCGAGGGCGTCATCGAGCGCACGATGTCGCCGCAGCTCATCGGGAGCGCCCTCGTCGCGCTCGCATACCCGCAAGAGCGTCTGCCCACGTTGCCCCCTCCCGACGGTTGACCCGGCCGACTAACGAGCCGGCGCGGCGCAGGTCCGCGGCGCGAGCGGCCTCAGCGCATGCGCACGACGACTCGGTCGGGCCTCGCGTCGCTGTCGAGCATGATGCTGTCGGCCTTCTCCGTGAGCGCGCGCGGCCCCATGCGGCGCTCGAGCTCCGCGACCACGCGCACCGCTTGCTCCAGGCGACGCCGGTAGGGCGGCTTGCCGAGCGAGAGCGACAAGCCCGACTTGCCGACCACGAGCGTCATGGCGCCGTCATCGCCCACGTGGGCCTGCTGGAGCGGCGCCTTCGCCGACAGCGACGTCTCGCCGTACTCCGCGACCAGGTCGAGGGCCCGCTTGATCTCGAGCACCACGCCGTCGCGGTCCTCAAGCACCGCGTCGGCGCGCAGGCCCGTCACGATCGGCATGTCGACGGGGTCGCTCGCTTCGAGGCGCTTCCAGATCTCGCCGTCGCGCGCGGCGAGGTACACCGTGTCGCCGATGCCCACGAGAGCCGCGGGCTCGCGCTCAATGACGTGCACGAGGACCGTGCCCGGTAGACGACGCGACAGCGTCACTTCACGGAGCCACGGGTCGCTCGAGAGCTTCTCCTTCACGTCGGCCAAATCGAGCGCGAAGACGTTCTGCCCGAGGGCGAGGCCGGCGCGCTCGAGGATCTCGGCCTCGCTCCGGTGGTGGTTCCCCGACACCGCAACGTTGGTGAGGGCGAAGCGCGGGCTCTCGCGGACGTAGCGGCGCGTCGACCAAGCCAGGCCACCGGCCACCGATACGACGAGGAGCACGCTTAGCACGACGCGGATGACCGCCATGAAGCCGACGAGGAATCGGCTCGGTGGCGCCGCCGCCGGCGGGGGCGCAACGGACGGCGGTTCGCTCACGGTGAGCGGCTCCGATTCTTCGAACTCGTCGCCGAGCACGTCCGGCGGCAGCTGCGGCTTTGCGACGCGACGGTTCGACGGAATCACGGCGCCTTGCCCTCGGCTTCGAGGACGCTCAGGAGCTCACGCGCGCTCTGATTGATGTCACCGGCGCCGAGCGCGATGACCAAGTCGCCGGGGCGCACGATCTCACGGAGCTTCGCCGAGACCTGCTTCTTGTCGCGCACGAAGGTGACGGCGTGGTGGCCGTGCGCGCGAATCGCGTTCGAGAGCGATTCGCCTGACGCGCCCTCGATGGGCGCTTCGCCGGCCGGGTAAACGTCGGTCACGACGAGGACGTCGGCGCCGTTGAAGGAGCGCGTGAAGTCTTCGAAGAGCGCCGCCGTGCGCGTGTAGCGGTGCGGCTGAAAGGCGACGACGACGCGGCGGTCGAAGCCGGACTGGGCCGCCGCCAAGGTGGCCGCCACCTCCGCCGGATGGTGCCCGTAGTCGTCAACGATCATCACGTCGCCGCGCTTGCCGTCACGCGCGATGGGCACGGTTCCGAGCACCGTAAAGCGCCGCTGGACGCCGTGGAACGACGCGATGGCCTCCCGTGTCACGTTGAGCGGCACCTCCAGCTCGTCGGCGACGGCGATGACGGCGAGGGCGTTCTGAACGTTGTGCGCGCCCGGCATCCGCACAGTGAACTCTCCGAGCGACTCGCCGCGGCGCGTGACCGTGAAGCGCGTCGAGAGGCCTTCGAAGGCGAGATCGCGGGCGCGGTAGTCGGCCTGTCGCGCCATGCCGTAGGTGACGTGACGCCGGTTGATCCGCGGCAGGAGCTCCTGAACGTGAGGGTGATCGTGGCAGAGGACGCAGAGGCCGTAGAACGGGGTCTTGTTGGCGAACTGCACGAACGCTTCTTTTACGGCCTCGTGGGTTCCGTAGTGGTCGAGGTGCTCGGCGTCGATGTTTGTGACAACGGCGATGGTGGGCGTGAGGCGCAAGAACGAGCCGTCGCTCTCGTCGGCTTCGGCCACAAAGAGATCACCGGCGCCGAGGCGCGCGTTGGAGCCGAGGGCGTTGACCTTGCCGCCGACCACGACCGTTGGGTCGAGCCCCGCGGCGCGGAGGACTGTGGACACGAGCGATGTCGTCGTTGTCTTGCCGTGCGAGCCGGCGATGGTCACGCAGTACTTGACCCGCATGAGCTCGGCGAGCATCTCGCCGCGGGAGATGGCGGGGATGTCGAGGGCGCGCGCCTCCACGAGCTCAGGATTGTCGGACTTGATGGCCGTCGAGTAGACGATGACGTCGGCGCCGCGGACGTTCGCGGCGGCGTGGCCCGACTGGAAGGTCACGCCCATGGTCACGAGGCGCCGCGTGATGTCGTTCTCTTTCAGATCGGAGCCAGACACGTCGAAGTCCATCGTGCGAAGGATCTCCGCGAGACCGCTCATGCCGATGCCGCCGATGCCGACGAAGTGAACGTGCCTTACCCGACCTCGAAACATTCCTGACCGCGCCCTTCTATACGGCCATACGAAACAACGCGCCCATCCGGCAAGTCTTCGGCCTCTTCCGCCACGGTTCGGCTTCCGACGCCGGCCTTGCCGGGGCCGGGCCCAAGCGGCCGCGGGACGATACCCGCGAGGCCAAGCAAGTCGGCGGCCACCTGGGCCGCCGCCTGGGGCCGTCCGACGCTTCGGGCCGCCTCTGCCATCGCCGCGCGCCGCTCCGGCTCTTGAAACAAGAGCACCAGCTCGCGTGCCAATCGGACGCCGTCGGCGGCCTCTTGCCGAATGGCGAGCGCACCGCCCGCCGAAACGAGCGCCGCCGCGTTTTTCGCTTGGTGATCGTCGGCGGCAAACGGAAACGGGATGAGGATCGAGGCGCGGCCGACGGCGCTAATCTCCGCGACGGTGCTGGCACCGGCGCGGCCCACGACGACGTCGGCGTCGCGCATGGCGCCGGCCACGTCGTCGAGAAAGGCGGCCACGGTTACGTTCTTCGCGCCCTCGCGCTCGTAAGCGGCTCGAACGTCGGCCTCGCGCTCGCGGCCCGTTTGATGCACGACGCTGAGAGCGGGGTGGACCCGCTGCGCGCGCGGATGGCGTCGGGGAGTCGCTCGTTGATGGCCTGCGCGCCCTGGCTGCCGCCGAGCACCAGCACCCGCACCGAGGCGCCGGCTTGCCCCCGAACCTCGTAGGGCGACGCCTCGAAGCCCTCGCGCAGGGGCACACCAAAGGCGCGCACCGCGCCGCGCGGCGTGGATGCGCCCGCCGCCGAGAGCCAGGCCACGTATGCCCGCCGACAGGCGGGAGCGAGGACGCGGTTCGCAAATCCCATGACCGCGTTCGGCTCGAGCAGCGTGACGGGGATGCGCATCGCGGCGGCGGCCAAGGACACGGGGCCCGCGGCGTAGCCGCCCACGCTGAGGACCACGCGGGGCCGGACCCGGCGCAAGAGGCCCGCCGCGCGCACGGCGGCAGCGCCTGCGACGGCGCCGCCACGAAGAAAGCGGAACGCGCCGCCACCCTTCATGGGCTCCACGTGCAGCGTCTCGAGGGCGTAGCCGCGCTCGGGGATCACGCGGGCTTCGAGGCCGCGCTCGGTGCCGACGAAGACGACGCGAACGTCGGCGATGCGCGTCAGCGCGTCGGCCACGGCGAGGGCTGGAAAGACGTGACCGCCGGTGCCGCCGCCGGCGATAAGGACCGTGGGCCGCTCACTGTCAGCGGCGCGCTCTTTCGCGGCGCCGCTCACAGCGCCTCCAACGTCGGCGTGAGCGACTCGTCGGCGTTCGCTTGGCCCCGCTCGTCGAGCCCGCTGCCGGACTCGGGCTGACGAAGCGCCTCGACGGGGCCCTGCCGCGAGATGTTGAGCAACACGGCGGCCGCCGCCGCGTTCACCAAGAGAGAGGACCCACCGTAGCTCAAGAACGGCAAGGTCAGTCCCTTCGTCGGCAGAACGGCCAACGCGACCGACAGGTTCACGAGGGCCTGCACCGCGAACATCGTGGCGATGCCAAACCCAAGGTACGCGCCGTAGTCGTCCGGTGCGCGAAGCGCGGCGCGCACGCCGCGCACCACGAGCAGCAGGTAGGCGCCGGCGAGGAGCAAGATCCCGATGAAGCCAAGTTCCTCTCCCACGATGGCGGCGACGAAGTCAGTGTGCGCCTCCGGCAAGTACAACGTCTGGAGCCCTTTTCCGATTCCGAGGCCCGTCGTGCCACCGGAGCCGAACGACATCACCGATTGGAACGGCTGGTAGGCGAGGTCGTGCTTGTACTGATCCATGTTCATCCACGCGAGGTACCGGACGTAGCGGTACTGGCTGAATCGAATGGCCGCGACCGCGAACGCGCTCCCGAGGATCGACGCGCCCAAGATGTAGCCGAGCTTGGCGCCTGCCACGAAGAGCATGGTGAACGTCAAGAGGAGGAGCACGACAGCGCTCCCGAAGTCCGGCTGCTTCATGCAAAGGAACATGAAGAGCCCGGCGACCAAGAGGTGCGGCAAGAAGCCGACGGCGAACGTCTTGACGCGTTCGGCCTTCTTCGCGAGCGAATACGCCAGCCACGTCACCAGCGCGAGCTTCGCCATCTCCGCCGGCTGCACGTGGATGGGACCGAGCGCGAGCCAGCGGGTGGCGCCGCCACCGCTCTTACCGAAGCCCACGACGCAGAGCGTGAGCAGCGTGCCGACGCCTACGAGGACCGGGTAGGTCAGCTTGTAGAGCCGGTGGTAGTCGATGCGGCTCACGCCGTACATCATGAGCAGCGACATGGTCGCGTAGACGACCTGCTTCTTGAGGAAGAACTGCGGATCCCGGTGGGTCACCGTCGCGTGGACCGCCGACGCGCTGTAGACCATCACCACGCCGAAGCCGACGAGCGCGATGACAACGGCGGCCATGATGGGGTCGACGGGCCCGGCCGCGCGCCGCTCATTCGGGCGCGCGTCGAGGGGGGCCGCAAGCTCGATGGCGATGCGACGGTTGCCGGCGGCTCTTTCGTCGCGCGACTCGCGCTTCGCGGGCGCCCGCGAGGTTCCCCGCGTTGGCGCTTGCGATTCGCGACGAGTCCAAAACATCATCCACCGAGGCCCTTCACCGCGCGAACAAAGGCGTCGCCGCGGTCCTTGTAGTCACGGAACATGTCGAAACTGGAGCAGGCAGGAGAAAGAAGCACACAATCGCCGGGCTGGGCCAACTCCTGAGCCTTCTTCACCGCGTCGTTCATCGACGCGACCTGGTGGACGGGCACTCGCTGGCCGATGGCCGCCGCCAGAAGCGGCGCCGCCTGCCCCATGAGGACCACCGCCCTGCCCTTCTGCGAGAGCGCCTCGGCGAGGGGCGCGTAACTCCCGCCCTTGTCGACGCCGCCGGCGATGAGGACGGCCTTCGGCTCCGGGACGCCCAAGAGCGCCGTGACCGACGCGCCGACGTTGGTGCCCTTCGAGTCGTCGTAGTAGCGGACGCCGCCGACGGCGCGCACGAAGGCCATGCGGTGCGCGAGCCCTGAAAAAGACGCGAGCACCTGGCGCGCGGCCTTTGAAGAGACGCCCATGTCGAAGGCGACGGCGAGGGCCGCGGCGACGTTCTGCGCGTTGTGCGCGCCCGTCAGGGCAATCTCGTCGGGCGCGAAGGTCTCTGCCGTCGCCCTGACGACGATGGCCTCCGCCGTGACGTCGATGTCGCCGCCGGCTCCGAAGGTGGTGAGACGGGCGCCCCCGCGGCGCGCCTGATGGAGGCATATTTCATCGCCGAAGGGAACGACGGCGAGGTCGGCGGGCCCTTGTCGGCGAAAGGCGTTCCCCTTCGCCGCCGCGTAGCTGTGAAAGCTGTCGTACCGGTCGAGATGATCGGGCGTGACGTTGAGCAAGATCGCCGCGCGCGCGTGGAACGTGTCGACGCGCTCCATCTGGAAGCTCGAGACCTCCAGCACGACCACGTCCCACAGTTCGTCGACGTGGAGCGAGAGCGGCTCACCAAGGTTGCCGCCCACGAAGGTCTTCATTCCGGCAGCGATGAAGAGCTCGCCCAGGAGGCTCGTCGTCGTGCTCTTTCCATTGGTCCCACCGACAGCCACGATGGGAGCAGGCCTCGCGAGCTCGCGCGTGGCCAGCTCGACCTCGCTCCAAATGGCGGCGCCGCGGCGCTCGGCATCACTCAACGCCGCGAACGGCGGAACCCCCGGCGACACGATGACGACGTCGGCCTCATCGACGAGCCGGTCGCGCTCCGAGTCCGCCGCGACTTCGCCCCCGTCGGCCACAAACTGGGCGGCGGCAGCGCCGAGCTCGGCGAGGGCCTTCCGATCGACGCCAACGACGCGGGCGCCGCGCTTCAGGCAGAGACGCCCTGCCGCTACCCCGCTTAGTCCCAAGCCGACGACAACGACACGTTTTCCCTTCAGCACGGCTCGTCGCTCCTCGTTCTCTTTGACTTGGTGTCTTGGGGGCTCTTCTCGTCAGCGAAGCTTCAGGCTGGAGAGCGTCACGAGCGCCAGAAGCACCGACACGATCCAGAAGCGGACGATGATCTTTGGCTCCGGCCACCCCTTCTTCTCGTAGTGGTGATGAATCGGCGCCATCAGGAAGATGCGCTTGCCCGTAAGCTTGAACGATGTGACCTGAACGATGACGCTCACGGCCTCGAGGAAGAAGACGCCACCGAGGATGATCGACAAGAGCTCGTTCTTGGTGAAGACGGCGACCATCCCCAGGCCCCCGCCGAGCGCTAGCGAGCCGACGTCACCCATGAAGACCTGCGCCGGGTACGTGTTGTACCAAAGGAAGCCGATGCCGGCGCCGACGATGGCGCCGCAGTAGATCGACAGCTCACCGACGCCACCGAAGCCGGCGATGTCGAGGTACCGCGCCACCACGAACTTCTGCGCGACGTTCGCGATGCCAAAGGTGGCGCCGGCGAGGTACGCCCAAACGAGGTAGGTGACGCCGTTGATGATCACCGGGCCGATGGCGAGACCGTCTAGCCCATCGGTGAGGTTGACGGCGTTCGACATGGCCATCACCACCAAGATCGCGAACGGCAGGTAGACCCCGATGGGAAGCTCGATGGGGTGCTTGTTGAACGACAAGAAGGGGATGGAGAGGCGCGTGCGGATCTCCCAAAAATCCGCCGGGACGTGCTCCTTCGACAGCAAGACGTACGCGAGGACGCCGCCGGCGATCACGAACTGGCCGAGCAGCTTGTAGCGGCCGGGCACGCCCTTCGAGTTGCGAAAGCGAATCTTCAGGTAGTCGTCGAGGTAGCCGATGACGCCATAGCCAGCGGTCACCGCCGTCGTCGCCCACACGAAGACGTTCTTGATGTCGCACCAGAGGACCGTCGGCAAGAGCACCGACAAGAGGATGAGCGCGCCGCCCATCGTGGGGGTCCCCTGCTTGACCTTGTGCGTCTCGGGGCCGTCGGCGCGCACAACCTGCCCGATCTGCTTCTTCTGTAGCTCGCGTATGAACCAGGGCGACAGAATGAACGAGAGCAACATGGCCGTGATGGTGGCGGCGATGATGCGAAAGGGTACGTAGCGCAGAACGTTGAGCCAGCCGAGCCAGCTCGCAGAGTTGCGCAGCGGATAGAAGAGTTCGGGGATCAACGTGCGTCTCCCATGAGCGCACGAACGACGCGCTCCGTGCCGATGGAGCGAGAGCCCTTGACGAGAACGACGTCGCGCGGCGTCACCTCGCGGAGCGCGAGGGCCGCCGCGGCCTCCACGCTCCCGGCAGCCACGGCGGGGACGCCCTTCTCCTTCGCCCGTGCGACGGCGCGGTCCATGAGCCCGCCGCAGCCGATGAAGAGACCGACGCTGGCGCGCGCAACGGCGTCACCGAGCTCGTCGTGGGCTTCCGCTGCTTGGGGCCCAAGCTCGCGCATCTCACCGAGGACGCAGACGGCGCGCCGACCGTCGGCGCGCGCGGTCTCCGACAAGGAAGCGAGGGCGTTGTCCATACTCTGAGGGCTGGCATTGTACGTGTCATCGACGACAATGGCCCCATCGGTTCGTACGGCCACGGCGGCGCGGCCCGGTATGCTAGAGACCGCCGCGGCGGCAGCGCTCAGCTCTTCGTCCGTGACGGGACGCCCAAGGGCGGCCTCAACCGCGAGCGCGGCGCACGCGAAGTCGACAGCGGCGCCTTCGCCGACGAGCGGAAACGCGACGGAAACGCACCGGCCGCCGCGCCATTCGAGCCGCAGCCGCGCGCCGCGGAAGCCGAGGCTCTCTCGCTCGACGACGGCGAGATCGGACGGAGCGTGCCGGGAGAAGACGCGGAGTGCGCGGCCCGCTTCCAACTGAGCGGCCGCTTGGGCTTCCGCCACCGACAGCGCATCATCGGCGCTCACGATGAGCGTCGCGCCTGTCGCAGCGCCGCGGAGGAGGGCGCCCTTCTCTCGGGCCACGTCCTCCCGGGTACCCCCCAGGTTCTCGGCGTGTGCGAGCCCGATAAGCGTGACGGCGGCCACGTCGGGGCGGACGATCCTCGCGAGCTCGCTCATCTCGCCCGGCAAGCTCATGCCGCATTCGAGCACCGCGAAGCGATGCGCCTCGGTCAGCGTGAAGATCATGGCCGGCACGCCGATGCGGTTGTTGAGGTTGCCGGCGGTAGCCACAACGGCGCTCTCGCCGGCGGCGGCCCGGAGCAGCGCCGCGCACAGCTCCTTCGTGGTCGTCTTGCCCACGCTGCCGGTGACGGCAACGACGCGAACCGCCCTATCGCATTCGCGCCACCGCCGAAGATGAAACGCGGCGAGGTCGCCCCAGGCGCACAGCGTGTCGTCGACCTCGAGGACATCGACGCGGAGCTCATCAAGCTTGGCAGCGCCCCGCTCGACGACGAGGAGCGTCGCACCGGCGCCCTCCGCCGCAGCGAGGAACTGGTGACCGTCGTGGACCTCGCCGCGAAGGGCCACGAAGATCGAGCCGGGGACCACGGCGCGGCTGTCGGTGGTGAGGCCGTGATGCTGCGCGTTCGCGTCGCCGCGCAGTCGACCGGCAGTTGCGAGCGTCGCTTCGCGGCTCGAGATGGGCGCGCGATTCTGCGGGATCGGCGTCGCCACTAGCGCCCCCGCCGGCGCCCAAGCGCGGCTCGCGCGACGACGCGATCGTCGAAGGGAAGTTTCTGGTGCCCGACCACTTGGTAGTCTTCGTGCCCTTTGCCCGCGATCAAGATCGCATCGCCCGGCGCCGCCGCTAGGACGGCGAGGTCGATGGCACGCTCTCGATCGACCTCGACGAGGAGGCCACGCGCGGCCACGCCGAGCTCGCTCGCCGCGAGGTCGGACAGCCCCTCCGCGCGCGCGCCCGCGGCGGCCGCCGCCGCGATGAGCGCCGGATCTTCGGTGCGCGGGTTGTCGCTCGTGACCACAACGATGTCGGCGCCGAGCGCCGCGGCGCGTCCCATCGGCTCGCGCTTCGAGGCATCGCGATCTCCGCCGCAGCCGAACACGCAGAAGAGGCGCCCTTCGCTCGCGGTGCGTGTCGCGGCGAGGGCCCGCACGAGCGCGTCGGGCGTGTGCGCGTAGTCGACGAGCACGGTGACGTCGTCACCGGGCGCGTCGCAGCGCTCGAGCCGCCCGGGGACGCCGGCGTACGCGGAGAGGCCCATCGCGGCGCGCTCGACGTCGAGCTCGAGGGCGCAGACGATGCCGAGGGCCGTCGCGATGTTCTCGAGGTTGTGGCCGCCGACGAGCCGCGACTCGATGTCGACCTTGCCAGAAGGCGTACGGAAGCGTGCCTTGAGCGCGTGCCGGTCGAGGCTCGTGAAGGTTGGGACGACCTCCGCGTCGAAGTCGTCGCGCGCGCTCGTCCGGATCGGGCGCTGGAGACGCTCCGCCAGCGCTCGCCCGAAGGGGTCGTCGACGTTGACGACCGCCCCGCCGGGACCGAAGTCGAGAAACAACCTCGCCTTCGCAGCGCCGTACGCGTCCATCGACTTGTGAAAGTCGAGGTGATCTTGCGTGAGGTTGGTAAAGGCGGCGACGCGAAAGCGGATGGCTTCCACGCGCTTCAACTCAAGGGCGATGCTCGACACCTCCATGACCACGTGCGCCGCTTTGCGCTCGCGCATCGCGAGGAGGACGCGAGAGAGCTCGTCGGCCTCCGGCGTCGTGTGCGCGGCGGGCACGGACCAATCGCCGAAGCTGTGCCCGAGCGTGCCGACGATGCCGCAAGAAGGCTCACCGACGGCGGCGTCGATGGCCGCGCGCACGAGGTGACTCGTGGTGGTCTTTCCGTTGGTGCCGGTGATGCCGACGATCTCGAGGGAGAAAGCGGGGTGCCCGTAGACCGCTTCCGCCGCGAAGGCCATGGCGGTCCGCTCGTCGCCCACGATGATCTGGGGAACGGAGAGGCCCGCGAGCGGCGCCCTCTCCGCGAGGACGGCCACGGCGCCGCGTCGCAGCGCGTCGTCCACGAACTTGGTGCCGTCCTGGCTCCCGCCACGACGCGCGACGAAGAGGTCACCGGCGCTCACGCGGCGCGAATCGTGGTGGACTCCGGTGACGCGCACGCGCGCGTCGCCCACGATGTCGACGCTCCCTCTGAGTTCGCGGCCCAGCTCCGCGAGCGACAGTCCCGTCGTCATGAGGCGGGCTCGAAGAGAAGGCGCACCGGACTCCCCTTCTGAGCCGGAGCCCCGCCCGCCGGAGTCTGCTTGATGAGGCGTCCGAAGCCCTCGACCTGTGGCACGAAGCCGGCCGCCGTGAGGGCGCGAACGGCCTCTCGCGCGGGCATGCCGGCAAGATCCGGCACGCGGACCGCGCCGTCGGTCATGGTCACCGGAGGCACCTCGGCTTCCACGGGGCGCGCCTTCGCGAAGATCGCGCGCGCTTGATCGGCGGGGTCGCCTTCGCGTGAGACCGCGAGCGTGCGCGAAGGCGCCGGCGCGTGAACCCCCAGGGTGCGGAGCGCTGCCTCGGCCACGCGACGAAAGACCGGGCCCGCCAAGTCGCCGCCGTAGTGGCCGATGATGGGCTCGTCGAGGACCACCGCTACCACGACGCGCGGTCGCTCCGCGGGAACGAAGCCCACGAACGACGAGGTGTACTTCTCGTTGGAGTACTTCCCCGTGAGCGGATCGATCTTCTGGGCCGTCGCGGTCTTGCCCGCCACGCGGAAGCCAGGCACGGCCGCCTCAACGCCCGTACCACCGGGCTCGGTGACAGCCGTCAGCATGTCCGCGACGGTGCGCGCCACGCCCGGCGGCACGACCTCACGGCGGACCCGTGGCAGGCCGTCACGAACAACCTCACCGCGCGCGTTGGTGATCTTCTTCACCAAGATGGGCTCGAGCAAGCGACCGCCGTTGGCGAGCGCCGCGAAGGCCGTGGCCAACTGCAGCGTCGTGACGCTGACGCCCTGACCGAACGAAGCGTTGGCCGTCTCGACCTCAAACCATGGGCGGCCGCGGGGCCTGAGGACGCCGGCGGCCTCTCCTGGCAGGGGAACGCCCGTCGGCTCGGCGAAGCCGAACTTGCGGAACGTCCCGTAGAGACCCGCTTCGCCGAGACTGAGGCCGATCTTGAGCGTGCCGATGTTCGAGCTCTTGGCGAGGATCTGGGTGGGCGTCATCCAGCCGTTCTGGTGCGTGTCGTGGATAACGACGGGGCCCAGCTTGTAGTTCCCGTTCTCGCAGAAGATCTGCTCGGTGGCCTTGAGCGTGCCTGACGCGAGAGCGCCGGCGAGCGTGAAGGCTTTCATGACGGAGCCGGGCTCGAAGCGATCGGCGATGGCGCGGTCGCGACGCGCCTCCGTCTCCGACTGACCGTAGTCGTTGGGGTTGTAGCCGGGCACCGACGCCATCGCGAGGATCTCGCCGCTGTTCGGCTCCATGACGACGAGCGAGGCGCTCCGAAGCTCGTAGGTGCCGAAGGCCCCGTCGAGCTCCTTCTCGGCGAAGCGCTGGAGCCCCGCGTCGATGGCGAGCTGCACATCGTGGCCCGCGAAGGCCTCCGGCTGCGCCGAGCCGTTCGAGAAGATGAGCCGACCGCTCCGGTCACGCAAGCCGTTAACCTCTTCGACGCGACCGCGAAGGTCCTCGTCGAGCGAGAGCTCGAGCCCGTCTTTGCCGAGGCCGTCGGGTGCGACGAATCCGAGGAGCGGCCCGGCGAGCTCGCGGCCCGGGTAGTAACGCTGCCCTTCCCCCTCGATGGCGATGCCGCGGAGCGGCCGCTTCTCGCGCCGAACGTCGCCGAGCGCCTTGAGCGCCGCCGTCTCCTCGCCGGTGATGCGACGCTTGAGCCACGCGAAGCGGCGCTTCGCGTTGAGCTTGGTCCGCACGTCGTCGATGGGCAGCGAGAGGATCTGCGAGAGACGCTGCGACGCGTCCCGGAGGAGCTCGTCTTGCGCCTCCGGTTTCTCGACACCGCGGAGCAGCTCCACCACGTCGATGCTGGCGCTGGGGACTTCCACGCTCACGGCGAGCGTGGTGCCGTTGCGATCGAGCAGCGTGCCGCGCTTCGGCTCGATGTGAAGGCGCCGCTGTCGCTGGCGTTCGGCGACCTCGCGCCAAGCGCTTCCGTCTTCGACCTGAACGCGAAAGGCGGTCGCCACGAGCGCGCCCAGGCCGAGGCCCATGAGCCCCAGGAGAGCGCCCATGCGCATGCGGATCCAGCGCGCGCGCTTCGGGTCGAGGTTCCTCACGGCGCGGCCCCGCGCTGTTCTGCCCCCTCCGTCGCTGCCAGCGGCACGCGTCGCGGCTCCGGCGCTCCGGGCATCTGCACGATGCGGTCGGCGGGTGGCGCCTCCATCCCCAAGAGGGACCGGGCGACGATCTCGACGCGCTCGGGGGTCTTGTAGCTCGCCGCTTCCACCTCGAGGACCCGCTTCACTTCGCGGAGCCTCGCCTGCTCGGCGCGAGAGCGCCCCAGCTCGTAGCCCAAGGACACCGTCTTGCCGCGGAGCGCGAGGTGCACGATGAACGCGCAGACGGTGGCCGTGACGACGAGCGTCCAGACGAGGACGAAGGAGCTTCGTGAGCGCCGAGGGAGGCCCGACGAAACGGCGCTCACGTGTGCGCTCCGGGCAGATCGCTCGGCGTGACACGGACGGCGGCGCGCAGCTTCGCGCTTCGCGCACGAGGGTTCATGTTCTGCTCTTCGTCGGCGGCGACGAGGGGCTTCTTCCAGATGGGAGACCAGCTCTCGCGCACCTGGAACGCGTGCTTGACGAGGCGGTCTTCGAGCGAATGAAACGAGAGCACCGCGCCGACGCCGCCGGCCGCGAGGAGCCCGCCCATGGCCTCGAGGAGCCGTGAGAGTTCGTCGAGCTCGCCGTTGACGGCGATGCGAATGGCCTGAAACGTCCGCGTCGCGGGGTCGACGCCGCCGGTACGGACGGGGCCTGTCGCGCGCACGATGGCGCGGCGAAGATCGAGCGTCGTCACGAGGTCGCCATCCTGGATCGCGCGCTTGATGCTGTGGGCGATGCGGCGTGAGCGTCGTTCGTCGCCGAAGCGGTAGATGACGTCGGCGAGATCTTCTTCGCGCATGTTGCGCATCATCTCGAGGGCCGTCTCGCCGCTGGTGGGGTCCATGCGCATGTCGACGGGGCCTTCGCGGCGAAAGCTCATGCCGCGACTGGCGTCGTCGAGCTGCGGCGAGCTCACGCCGAGGTCGGCGCAGAGGCCATCGACGCGCGTGACCCCGAGCTGCGCGAGCTCTTCGCGAATGGAGCCGAAGGGGGCGCGCACGAGCTCGAAGCGTCCTTCAAAGCGCGCGAGGCGCCGCTCCGCGGCGGCGATGGCAGAGGGATCGCGGTCGAAGCCGATGACCCGACAGTTGGGGTTGGCGAGGAGGAGGCCCTCGGTGTGACCGCCACCGCCGAGCGTCGCGTCGACGTAGAGGCCGCCGTCTTTCGGCGCGAGGGCGCTCACCATCTCGCGAAGCATGACGGTCGTGTGCTGGTAGCTCTCCACCACTTCGACCTGCCCTTCTTCTTCCATCCAGACCCATTCGATGGCGCCGCCGTCGAGGCCCGGCAGCGCCAGCTGCGAGCCGACGGGGGCTGCGAGCGCGACGTCGCTGGAGGAGGGCGCATCGGGGACGACGCGCGCTGCTTGTCCGCTCATAGACCCAGCTCCGCGAGGCGCGAGGAGATGTCGCGGCGCTCGTCATCGGTCGTTTCGAAGTGGGTCTTCCAGATCTCTTTGTCCCAAAGCTCGGCGTAGCGACCGCTTCCGGCCCAGAGAACGTCCTTCTTGAGCGACGCGTGTTCGCGCAGCGTGGCGGGCAAGAGGATGCGGCCCGAGTCGTCGACCTCGCACTCGACGGCCCCGGACACGTAGATGCGGCGGAGCTTCTGCACGGCGCGGTCGAACTGGGGGAGCTTCGCGAGGCGCTCTTCGAAGCCGGTCCATTCGGGGAGCGAATAGGCCACGAGGCAGGGATCGAGGCCGCTCGTGATCACGATGTGGCGCTGGCCCAAGGCCGCGAGCGTGTCGCGATAACGCGCCGGCAGGCTGGTCCTGCCTTTCGCGTCAATCGTGTGCTCGTAGCGACCGCGGAACACGAAGGGGGGACCTCACCGCCGGGGGAAGGGCCTTGGGGAGGGGTCGCGTCGGAGCGGAACATCATGCCCCGAGCCGCCGCTACCTGTCACTCCTTGGCACTTCTTCCCACGTGCTGTTCGCACGGTATGGAGGCGACGGATCGGTGTCAATAAATAGGTGGCAACTTAACGAAGCGTGATCGCGCACTTAGGGTGGCAGGACGGCTGTCCATGTGTGCGGGGATGGACGGGTGGTCAGGTGGGGGTGGGAGGGGCGAAGGTTGAGGGGAAAAGGGGCTGAGGGCAAAGATCGGGGGGTCGGGGGGAAAGACGACGGCGAGTCCGCCGCACGGCGCCCCGTTCTCCCCTACCGGCACCGCTAAGCCCGCGGCCGCAATCACTCGCCCGCGGCGCGGCCGTCTCGGGTCGTCGTCCTGGTGGCGATCGCGAAGGCCGACGGGCGAAGGCCCGCCAATCAGTGCCCGTCTGGGTCACCGTGCACGCCGAGTTGTACGGCGCGGTACAAGATGTCCCGCTTCGTAGCTCCATCGACCGGGAGACACGCGCTTAGCTACGGCACGCTCCCTGCTCCGTCCTAGGCATGAACGCCAACCCCTTCGCGATGGTCGAACTCTCCGAAATCGAGCTCACGCAAGTGAGTGGGGGCGACTACGACGACAACTCCAGTTACCGGTCTGGTGAGATTGTTGAGGGCACGGACGGCGAGCTGTGGATGGCGGTAGAAGGCCTGGACGGCAGCTGGTCGATGGAGCGCGTCAACGATTTCTGATCGCTCGATCGGCCGTTCAACCGGAACTCGCCGGTCACCCCTCAGGCACGGTGCGCACGAACGCCTTACCCTCGTCGTGACACAGGAGCTGCACCGCGTGCCTTCCCGAATAGAGCACGGCGAGCACGCCGGCCCCGGCGACGGCCCACTGACCGGCGAGATACAAGCGCTCCACCCCCGGCACGCGGCGTGGGCTCTGCGCCATGAGCGCCTTGGGGGTGGGAAGCCACGCGCTGGTGACGCCGTCGGGGGCCGCGACCGCCTGCTCGTGCACCCTCGGCATCACGACCTCCGTGATGCGTACGGCATCGAGCGCTCGCGGCGCGTGACGCCCCAAGAGCCTTCGGGCGCCCGCGACGAGCGCTGCCTCGTTGAGGTCGCGCTCCTTCACGTCGACGGAGATCTGCACGACCGTTTCATCGGGCCCGGCGCCAGACGTGCCGCGATCAAAGAAGCGCAACGAGGCGAACGTCCCTGTTCCCTGCGCGAGCGGCTCGGTGAGCGCGATCTGTTGAAGCCACGCCTCTTTGGTGAAGTCTCCAGCGACGACGAAGTGAACGAACGCTGCCGGCGACGTGAGCGGCCATCGGTCCATCCGCTCTTGCGTGTGCGCGTCGGCGTGTCCTCCGCCGAGCAATCTTTCATGCAGCTGCCGCGTATCGACGGTGGCCACGACGGCGCTCGCCGCGAGCCGAGAGCCGTCCGCCAGCTCGACACCGGTCGCGCGGCCCTCCTCGACGAGGATCCGCGTGACCTGCGCGCCGAAGCGGAATTGCGCGCCGAGCGACAGCGCTCGCTTCTCGAGACGGCCCACGAAGGCGTCGGCGCCGCTCGTCACGCGCCCGACCTGCCCGCGCGCCAGGAGGCCGAGCAGCATCATGACGAACCAGGGCGCGACGGTGGGGTGCGGAAACACGTTGCCGAGAACGGCGCGGAGCGCCGGGCTCTTTGCGTGCGAGAGCCATTCCGCCATGGTTTGCTCAAGCAGCCGCTTGTTCGAGAAGATCGAGAGCGCGTTGCGCGCGTGCCAACCGAGCGAGAGCTTGTCGATGAAGCCCTGGAGCTCGGGCGGCTTCTCGAACCCTACCTTCACGGGATCGGTTTGCTCGAAGGCGTGCGCTCCCTTGACGAGCTCGTCGATGAGCCTCTCGTCTTCGGGGCCGAGAGCGAGGAGGTCGCGTCGGAGCGCCCCCAGATCACGCGTGACGGACAGCGCAGCGCCGGTGGCCTCGTCGACGATGCGCGCGTAGAGCTCGACGGTCCTCACGTCGTCGGCCGGCAGAACGCCCAGCGCCGAGTAGAGCTCGTAGGCTGCCAGCCCGGGGCCATGCTCGATGAAGAAGTAGACGCCCCCTTCGACGGTGTGACTTGGGTTCCAGCGGGTGAGCGCCACGCCGCCGGCGCGGGGAGCGCCGTCGAGGACCGTGACGGCGTACCCGTTCATTCGCAGAAAGCTCGCCGTCGCGAGCCCCGCGAGCCCTGCCCCAATGACGATGACGTTGCCGCTGTCCACGCTGCTCCTCATCTCCTCATGCCCCCTCCGCGCGCCACGAGACGCGCCGTCAGACCGCTCGGCGAAAGGCGCCGCTCTTCACGCGTTTCGCTCCGGGACGCTGCGAGCATAGTGGGCTGCGCCTGGCGTGTGGACCGATTCGGCGCGCCGGTCCAGGGGTGCGGGAGCCACCGATGCGCCGCGCGTTCCACGCCGACTCGGCCCTTCCCCTCCCCTGCTCGCGTGGTCTAACCTTCCCGCGGTTCAGTCGCTCTCCCCGCTTGCAGTGGGCTTGCGAAGTGGGCCATCGACACCGAAACCGCTGCCGCGCCACCCCTCGGGGCGCGCCACAGGCAAACCATGACGACCACGCTCAACGTCTCCGAAGTCATGACCCGCAACGTCCTCACCGCGGACGCCGAGTGGAGCGTCGATGAGCTCCGCGACTTCCTGCTCGAATACTCGATCAGCGGCGCCCCCGTGACGGACCGGCAAGGAAAGCTCCTCGGCGTCGTGTCGACGACCGATCTCCTCCGCTCAGCGTCGGAGGGGGCCGCCACCACCCTGGACCAGACGCTCTACGCCTACAGCCTCGACCGGCCGCTCCCGCACGAGGATCTGCGCGGACTCGACGTGCGCGCCCTGTCCGCCATGAAGGTTCGCGAGATCATGACCCCCATGGTCTTCGAGGTGCGCGCAAGCGCGCCCGTCCGAGAGGCCGCAGAGACCATGACCCGGGGTCGCATCCATCGCGTCTTCGTCACCGACGGCGGCAAGGTCGTGGGTGTCGTCTCGGCGCTCGATCTCGTGCGCGTGCTCCGCGACATGCTCGAGGGCTGAGCGCCGACGACGAGCGGCCGCGCGGACGGCAGCCGCGACTCTCGCTACTCCGCGAAGACTTTGTCTGGGTCTCCCAAGAACTCGAAGTGCATCGTGTCTTCGAGCACGTCGCGTCCGAGCCAGTGGAAGCCGTAGCGCTCGAAGGTGTCGACCCACTCCTTGGGGATCTTCGCCTTCTGAAAGACCGAAGCGACAGGCTTCTTGCACTGCGGGTGCTCGCGGAGCTTCCCTGCGCAGCCGCAACAAGGGTTTTGGTCCGCGTCGATGTCGAGCGCGATGCCGTAGACGTGGTTCGAGACCTCGCCACCGTGAAAGGTGTTCTTTGTGCGCAAGCCGTTGAGCAGCCTCGGCTTGTAACGAGCCGCCGCGCCGCTCTCCTCGAGGGCGCGCTCCACGCATCGCAGCGCCGGCGCCACCTTCGCGTGCAGCGTCAGCGGCAGCCCGAAGAAGGTCGTCTCCGTCGCGAAGTCCCGCGGGGTCTTCGTGTTCCACTCTCGCTTGCCGAAGCCGTGAAAGTACCCGTACTTCTCCGTGCGGTAGCGGATCGCTTCCTCGTGAAGCTTCGCCCCCTGCGCCTTGTCCTCCGGTGACGTGCCCCGAAACCAGTGGCTACGGATGAGGAACGTTTGCGCCACTTGTTCGGCGCACTTGCGCGCGTCGCGACGCGGGCCGACGCCCGGAGCCGTCGACGCGCGAGGCTTCTCATCGGCCGACGCCGTCGTCGCAAGGAGCGCGAGGGCGCCGATCAAGGCAAAGGGTTTCGTCGCCAACGCGCAAGGATAGCCCGGGTCGTGATCCGCGTCGCGGTCGGGGGCGCGGTGAGGTGGGGGGTCCCCTCTACGGCTGCTCCGGCGCTCGTCGCAAGCTGGGCATCAGCTCCTTCGCCCGGAGCATCCACTGCACACCAATGCGGTATGCGATGGGCAGCACGATGAGCGTCAACAGCGCGGCCGAGATGGTCCCCCCCACGATCACGACGGCCATCGGCCTCTGCATCTCCGCCCCCATGGCGCGGGAGAACGCGGCGGGCACGAGCCCGAGCGCCGCGAGCGCCGCCGTCATGAGCACGGGACGAAGGCGCTCGCTCGCGCCAAGCAAGATCGCTTGGTCGATGGGCAGGCCGTTGATGCGGTGCACCTCGATGGCCGAGAGCACGAGGACGCCGTTGAGGGACGCCTGGCCAATGAGCGCGATGAAGCCAACGGCGGCGGCGATGGAGACGGGCATGTGGAAGATCCACAGCCCCACAGCGCCGCCCACCAGCGCGAAGGGAACGTTCAGAAGAACGAGCACCGCCAGTGCCGCGGACCGGAAGGCGTTGAAGAGCAGGAGGAAGGTGACCACCAGCGAAATGGGGACGACGACGGCGAGACGCTTCAAGGCGCGCTCTTTCGACTCAAACTCCCCGCCCCACGTCACCGTCATGCCTTGCTCGGCGGCGAGCGCTTCGCGCACTGAACGGCGCGCCTCGTCTACGAACGAGCCGAGGTCGCGCCCTCGAACGTTCATGCGAAGACCCACATAGCGCTGCCCGTTCTCGCGGTTGATGGCGGCGCGCCCGTACTCGACCGAGATGTCCGCCACGGAGCTGAGCGGCACGAGCGCGCCGCTCTTCGACGGAAGGCGAAGCGCCGCGAGCTGCTCCGTCGTCTCTCGCGCCCCGCCGGCGAGGCGAACGGTGATCGGAAATACGCGATCCCCTTCCCAAAGCTCACCGACGTCGCGCCCCCCGAGCGCCGTCGCGAGGAAGCTCTGGATGTCCTGCATCGAGAGATCGAAGCGGCCGAGCATCTCGCGCTTGGGGCGCACCAAGAGCTGCGGCGCCTCGCCTGTCTTGACGATGGCGAGGTCAGCCACGCCCCGCACCTTCGCGAGGGCCGTCTGCGCCTTCCCCGCCGCGCTCTGGAGTTGCTCGAGATCGGCCGAGAAGATCTTTAGCGCCACCTGACCGAACTGGCCTGCGATGCTCTCGTTCACGTTGTCGCGAATGGGCTGGGAGAAGTTCACGTCGGTCCCCGGTACGGCCGACAGCGTGTGCTCCATCGACTCCATGAGCATGCCTAGGTTCTTGAACTCGGGACGCCACTGATCTTCGGGCTTCAGCCTGACGAAGAACTCGAGGTTGTTCGGCAACACAGGATCGGTCCCGTCTTCGGGGCGCCCGAGTTGACTGAGCGAAGACTCGACCTCCGGGTATGTGCTGATGACGGCGCTGAGCACGGGCTCAAGGCGCCTCCCTTCGTTGAGCGATGAGTTCCCCGGGAGCGTGAAGGTCAAGTACATCGCGCCTTCGTTCAGCTCCGGCAGAAACTCCGTGCCGAGGCGCGCGAGGAGTCCAAGCGCCAAGGACAGCGAGAGGACGGCCGCCGACAGGACGATCCAGGGCCGTCGCAGCGCGCCACGCAACGTGGGCACGTAGGCGTAAAGCGCGGCGCGGAGCAGCGGCGACTCGCGGTGCTTCTTCGGCTTCCGGTACACGTACGTCGCGAGGACCGGCACGAGCGTGACCGAGAGGAGCAGCGACCCTACGAGCGCCGCCACCACCGTGTGCGCCATGGGCGCGAAGATGCGGCCCTCGACGCGCTCCAAGAGGAAGATCGGCAGGTACGCCGCGATGATGATGAGCAGCGAGAAGACCGTTGGGCGGGCGACCTCGTTGACCGCCGCTGCGACGCGGTCTTGCACGCGGCCCGCGGGCTGTCGGCCCGCCGCGTCGCTCGCCATCTTGAACGCGATGGACTCGATGATGACGACGGCGCCGTCGACGATGATGCCGAAGTCGAGCGAGCCCATCGACAGGAGGTTCGCGCTCATGCCGCGCGCGTAGAGGTAGCCAAAGGCTGCCGCGAGCGAGAGGGGGATGAGCGCCGCGACGACCATGGCGGCGCCGAAATCCATCAAGAAGGCGACGAGCACGAGCACCACCAGCACAGCGCCCTCGACGAGGTTTCGCGTGACGGTGCTGAGCGTCTTGTCGACGAGCTCGGTGCGGTCGTAAAAGACGTTGATCTTGGTCCCCTTGGGGAGGATCTGCCCGTTCAGCTCGG
Source organism: Myxococcales bacterium (assembly GCA_016703425.1). Classification (NCBI taxonomy): domain Bacteria; kingdom Pseudomonadati; phylum Myxococcota; class Myxococcia; order Myxococcales; species Myxococcales bacterium. Next base: position 153,764 of record JADJCA010000012.1, on the reverse strand, counting down.
CCACCTTGCTGCGCACCGCCGCGAGGACGCGCGACGGGTTCTCGCCGCGGCGCATGAGGACGATGCCCTCGACGGCGTCGCGGTTCTCGGCGCGGGCCACGATGCCCTCGCGCGGCTGCCATGCGACGCGCACGGAAGCGACGTCGCTCACGTAAATGGGTGTGCCGCCGCGCGTCGCCACGGCCACGCGGCCGATGTCGCCGCGATCGTTGAAGAGACCCTGGCTGCGAATGACGAGCTGCTCCGTGCCTCGCTCGATGACGCCACCCGACGCGTTGACGCTCGAGCCTTCGAGCGCCTGCGCCAAATCGGCCATGGTGAGGCGCTTGGCGGCCATGGCCACGGGGTCGGGGTGAACGGCGATTTCGCGCACGAGGCCGCCCATGACGACGACGTCGGCGACGCCCTCGACCTGCAAGAGGCGGGGCCTAACGAGCCAATCCTGGAGCGTGCGAAGCTCCAAGGGGTCGTCCGTCTCGGACGTGAGCGTGTAGCGGAAGATTTCGCCGATGGGCGTCGACACCGACCCCAGCTCTGGCTTCACCGACTCAGGGAGATTGGCGAGCCGCAGCCGCTCGGTCGTCTGGGCCCGTGCGAAGTAGATGTCGATGCCGTCTTTGAAGGTGAGCGTGACGTACGACAAGCCGAAGATGTTGATGCTTCGAACGCGGGCCAGACCGGGCATGCCGTTCACGACCCGCTCGATGGGGATCGACACCTGACGCTCCATCTCCTCGGCCGGCTGACCCGGGTGGCGCGTGATGACTTGAACCTGCGTGTCGGTGGGGTCGGGAAACGCTTCGATCGTCAGCGCGCTCAGCGCGAAGGTGCCCCACACAAGGAGGCCCAGCGAAACGACGAGCACCGCTAGCCGGCTCTCGACGGCAAAGTCGACGATCTTCTTGACCACGCAGGCGGCAGGCTAGCAGAGCCGTAGCGAGACCAAAAAAATGCGCCGGCGCCCGTCAACCGCGCAGGACGTGTTTCGCGATGACCATGCGCTGAACCTCGCTGGTTCCCTCGCCGATCTCGCAGATCTTCGCGTCGCGCAGGTGGCGCTCGACGTTGAACTCGCGCGTGTAGCCGTAACCGCCGTGCACTTGAAGCGACCGGTTGCAGGCGCGCGTCGACGCCTCGCTGGCGTAGAGCTTCGCCATGGAGGCCTCGCGCGAGTAGGGCAAGCCTTGGTCGGCGAGCCACGCGGCGCGGTACGTGAGCAAGCTCGCGGCGTCGAGCTCGGTCTTGCTGTCGGCGAACATCCACTTGATGGCCTGAAAGTCCGCGATGGGCTTGCCGAACTGCTTTCGTTCCTTCGCGTATGCGACGGCCATGTCGAGGGCGCCGTAGCCGAGGCCGAGCGCCATCGCGGCGATGGAAATGCGGCCGCGGTCGAGGATCTTCATGGTGTCGGTAAAGCCGTGGTCCACCTCGCCGATGCGCGCCGTGTCGGGGACGAACACGTCTTCAAAGGTGAGCTCCACCGTGTCGCTGGAGCGACAACCGAGCTTCTCCAAGTGCTTCGACGCGGAGAAACCCGACGTGCCGCGATCGACGACGAAGGCCGTGATGCCCTTCTGTTTCGGGGCATCGGGGTTGGTGCGCGCGAGGACCACGCAGAACCCACCGACGCTGCCCTGCGTGATGAACATCTTGGTGCCGTTGATGAGCCATCCGTCACCTCGGCCATCGGCGTGGCGGCGCGCGGTGGTCATGAGGCCCGCCGAGTCGCTGCCGCTGCCCGGCTCCGTGAGGGCCCACGCCGCGAGCCACTCGCCGGCGGCGGCCTTCGGCAGGTACTTCTGCTTCTGCGCCTCGTTGCCAAACGCGAGGATGTGCCCGGTGCCGAGCCCGTTGTGCGAAGCGACCGTGAGCGCCAACGAGCCGTCGACCCTGGCAATCTCTTCGACGCAGATGGCGTAGCTCGTCGTGTCCATGCCGGAGCCGCCGTATTCCTCGGGAATGCGGATGCCCAACAGCCCCAACGCCGCGAGCTTGGGCATCACCTCGTGCGGGAAACGCTCTTCGCGGTCCCACGTCTGCGCGTACGGAAGCACCTCGGACTTGGCGAAATCCGAGACGGTCTTTTTGAGGAGCGCGTGGTGCTCAGAGAGGGTGAAGTCCATCGCCTCTTGGCATAGCGCAACGCTCAGCCGTCATGAACCGAGAACGACGCCGGAGGCCCACGGCAGCCTCGCTTCAACGAACGGCGACGCAGGCGCTGAGGGATTCGGCGGGAGGGTGTTGGCAGCGGTAGCCCGCCGGGCACCGATCGCCTCCACCGCAGGGACGGGAGCAGTAGCCAGCCGCGCCTTCGAGGACGCAGACCCCGGCGGCGCACTGCAGGCCCTCGCTGCAATCGCCATGGAGGTCGGTGATGGGTTTCTGGGCCTTGCCGCGGCGCGAGGGACCGCCGGGTCCGACTCCGCCATCGGCGTCCTTCGCCGCAAGGACACCGTGAGCCACGGCGAGATCGCGCAGCGACCTCCAGGCGTCGAGCTGCAAGAAGGCGAACGACGCGCACGTCACGACGGGCGCCGACAGGCCAACGAGCTCGCCGGACCCCTCGTCGATGGCGACGGCGCCGGGAAGCGCGCCGCAGCCTTCGGCGTCGAGCGTCGCGACGGCTCGCTCCGCCTCGCGAAAGGTGACGTGATCGCGGAGCAGTCGGAGATGCGGACGCTCCGCGGTGAACGACACGACGCGCACGTGTTCGCCGGCCTCCGCCGGATGCCCGCGCGGCGCGAACGGCGCCAGGCCGTCGGCTTGGCCGTCCAGTACGATGGCCGCGAGGGCGTCGCGCTCGCAGGGATCGGCGGCGATGATCTCGCGAGCGCCAGGGAGCACCTCCCGCGACGTGTCGCCGCTGCGCAAGACGAGGGCCTCTGGCGCGACGGCGCGACACGCGCTTCGCAGCACGCACGAGGCCGGTACCAAGGCGACATTCGAGGCGATGAGCGCGGCGCCACATGGAGCGGAGCCGCGCACCTCAAGAAGGACGAGCCCCGAGGTCTTCCCGTCATCGGGGACGCCCGGCGGCGGTCTCGCGACGTCAAAGCGCGGCGATGCGCTCTCACCCGCGTCCGGGTCGCGGGCTCGCGGGGCGGGCAACGGCGGCGAGGCGACGGGATCGCCGCACGCGGCCAGCACCACGAGGAGCATCAAGAGGCCGTAAGCCATCATGGCTCTCGCGCATGCGCGCGTCGTGCCGCCTTCGTCTCGGCGAGATCGCTACGTTTTCCTCGTTCGCTCCCCGTCCATGGCCAGAAGCGGACGGCCACGGACAGGGGCAAGCCGCGGCGAGCCACCTCGCGGCGTCGCCCGAATCGCCGCGCCCTCACTCAGAGCGGCGCGAAGCGCGCGGAGAAGTGGCGCAGCGCCGGCGGCTCGTAGGCGATGCGCATCCCCTTGAGTGACGATGCGCGGGCCTTCACGCGCGCCGCCACCTCGATGACGTAGTCGATGTGCGCCTGCGTGTAGGTCCGCCGCGGCAGCGCGAGGCGGACGAGATCCATCGCGCCGGCCTTCTCCGTCCCGTCGGGCGCGCGACCGAACATCACGGTTCCGATCTCGCAGCCGCGGACGCCGCCCTCTAAGTAGAGCGACGCGGCGAGCGCTTGCCCCGGGTATTCGAGCGGCGGGATGTGCGGCAGGAGCCCGCGCGCGTCGAGGTAGACGGCGTGCCCGCCGACGGGGACGACGATGGGGATGCCGGCCCGCTCGAGGCCCAAGCCCAGGTATTCGGTGGAGCGAATCCGGTAGCGAAGGTAGTCCTCGCGAACGACCTCACGGAGCCCTTGCGCGATGGCCTCGAGATCGCGGCCCGCGAGGCCGCCATAGGTGGGAAAGCCCTCCGTAAGAATGAGCACGTTGCGGCACTTTCGCGCGAGCTCGTCGTCGTTCATGGCGAGCCAGCCGCCAATGTTCGCGAGGCCGTCCTTCTTGGCCGACATGGTCATGCCGTCGAAACACGAGGCCATCTCGCGGACGATGGCGACGATGTCCCTGCCCTCTTGCCCAGCCTCTCGTTCGCGAATGAAAAACGCGTTCTCGGCGAAGCGGCATCCGTCGAGGAAGAGCGGTACGCCAAAGCGCTCGGTCACGGCGCGCACCGCGTGAATGTTCGCGAGGCTCACCGGCTGGCCACCTCCCGAGTTGTTCGTCACGGTGAGCATGACGACAGGGACGCTACGACGCTCCGCCTCGACCTCAAGCAGTCGCTCGAGGGCCTCCACGTCCATGTTGCCCTTGAAGGGATGCCGCGACGACGGCACGCGCCCCTCCGCGATGACGAGATCGACGGCGCGGGCGCCGCTCCACTCCACGTTGGCGCGCGTCGTGTCGAAGTGCGTGTTGCTGGGAATGACCTTCCCGGCGCCGCCGACCGTCGAGAAGAGGATCTTCTCGGCGGCGCGCCCTTGATGCGTCGGGATGACATGACGGAAAGGAAAGAGCTCCTTCACGGCTGCATCGAAGCGGTAGAAAGACGGCGATCCGGCGTAGCTCTCGTCGCCGCGCTGGATGGCCGCCCACTGCTCCGCAGACATGGCGCCCGTGCCCGAGTCGGTGAGCAAGTCGATGAGGACGTCGTCGGAATGGAGCGCGAAGAGGTTGTAGCCAGCCTCCGCGAGGCGAGCCGCGCGCTCTTCGCGCGTCGTCATGCGAATGGGCTCAACCGATTTGATGCGGAAGGGTTCGATGACGGTCCTGAAGTCGGCGTCCATAGGCTCGATCTCGTGGACAGCTCTGAGTCGGGCCCCCCGTTGGCCGCCGTCAAGAGCGCTGAAACTGCTGCGAGCCGCCCCCGAAGCCCTTCGGGTACTCGTAGTGGAGACGCCCCCGCGGGTGCGCGTGACTGTGCCGCTCGCACCAGAGCGTCGCGCCCTTGGTCTCGGCCTGGACGGCGACGCACGCCACGCAAGGCGGCTCGATCTCGGGCGCGCCCGAGTAGTCCTTCCGGCGGGCGACGTAGACGGGGCAGCTCGCCTTCTTGACGACCTGCTCGGCGACGGAGCCGAGCACCATGCGCTCGAGCGCGCCGCGATCGTGGGTACCGACGACCACGAGATCGGCGTGCAGATCGGCGGCGAGCTGGATGATCTCGCGCCAGGCGACGCCGACGGCCACGTGAAGGGTGGCGCCGCCGGCGATGCCCGCCGCCGCGGCCGCCTGCCCCAAGAGGGCCTGCGCATCGGCCTTCGCCGACTCGCGTTGCGCCGCCTCGCGAGGGTCGAGAACGTGAACCAAGTGCAGCTCGCTGCCGGGCATGCTCGCAAAGCGCGAAGCGGCGCTCATCGCCTCCTTCGAGGCCTCCGAGCCATCGGTGGCGGCAAGGATGACGACGCGCTGCGCGGGAAAGGTCGAGGTGTTCATGCGGCGCGACCAAGCAACACGCGTGCCGCTCGCGGCGCACGCGGTTTGTCAGCGCTCGGTGGTTGGGTGGCGCAAACGCTGCGCCGGGACGGGGCTCCTCCTAGGAGGCTTTCGCGCCAGACCCCAGGCGAGGCACCACGCTCGAGTTCATCGGCGGACGCGAGGAGCGGTTCGCGGCGGCCCCATCTCGGAGGGACTCAATTTTGGCCATGGCGAGGCGGAGGCTCACGGCCATGCGTTCGATAGCGCGGGCGACATCTCCTAGCTCATCGGTCCGCGTCGACTCGGGAATGGCGATGGACATCTCGCCGAGGCTCATGCGCTCGGCCGCATGGGTCAAACGGCGGATGGGACTGGTGAAGCCACGGGAGAACGCAAACGCCAAGAGGAGTGCAACGACGGCAGAGCCGCCCAGCACGAAGGCCGCATCGGCGTTCGCCTGGCGGCTTGGCTCGTAGGCCTCGTCGACGTCCTGCTGCGCGATGAGCGTCATACCCTCCCGCGTGGTGGTGGCCACCGAAACGACTCTCCGGCCGCCGTCATCCAGGAGAAAAGGCGGCTTCTGGTCGCTGCGAGCCGCAACGATGGCCGCGTGCTGGCTCAGATCCTTCTGGACGCGAGCGAACTCCTTCTCGGGGTGGGCGACGACCCTGCCCTTCGCATCGAGGAGGAAAGCAAAGCCGGTTCGACCGATGCTCGAGTCCACGATCTGCTTGGAGATGTCTTCGATCAAGAGCGCCGCGGAGAGCGCGCCAACGGCCTGCCCGTCCCGGTAGATAGGCACCGCGAGGATGAACGCGGGAAGGCCGCTCGTCTTCCCGACGGCAGCCTCGAGGCCGTAGCCTTTGGCAGGATTGAGCGCGTCCTTGAAGTATTGGCGGTCCCCGTAATAGAGCGAGGACTTGCCGTCGCTCCGCCCCTCGTTCGTCCCATCGGTCGCTCGAATGGTGTGCGCGAGATAGATGTACGGATACTCCTGGTTGATCGCGCGAAGCGTCGGCGCTTGTCGCGCGCCATCCATCGATATGATGTCAGGGTCGAGCGCGGCGAGGCGCAACATGCGGAGGTGCGCGTCGAGCCACTGATCGGTGTAGGTCGAGAGTCGGTCCGCCGTCGCGGACAGGCGAGTGTGGATCGCCGACTCCAGTTGCTTCGACTGAACCCGATAGCTGACATACCAGATGAGGCCGGTCGGCAGCAGTGCCGCAGCCAGCATGATGACGAGCATCTTGCCGAAGATTCCGAGGCCGTTGGTCTTCTTGTCGGTCGTCATGGGAGCGCCTTTCGACGCGCACCCTACTGAGGCGGGACAAGATTTTCGACCCCGTGTGGCGTCACCTCGGAAGATTGCCGCCACTGAAAAAGCACCCCTGCTGAGGGGACTCACCGGTGTCTGGTCCGATACCCCGGCCAACCGACGCCATCGCTGCTCTTCGCGCGGGGATTCGGGCAACACGGCCAGGTGCGCCACCGAAACGACCCGGGCATCGTTCTTGCGAACGGCAGCCCATGCGCTCCTCGGCTCGCTTCGCCCTTGTCCTCCTCACGCTCGCCGCCTGCGCGCCGGCCAACGACGACTCGACCGCCGAATCGGAGGGCGCCCTCGGCGCCACGGGGACCTCCGGCGGCGCGGCGACGCTGCCGAACGCGATCCACTGGGTCCGCAACTCTGCCGAGTACCGCGCCGCCGTGCGCCAAGCGTACCGGCTCGCCGCCGCCAACGTCGCGAGCGAGCTTGCGCGAACGAAGCTCGCGCCAGGCACATGGGGCGTCGTGCTCGACGCCGACGAGACCGTCGTCGACAACTCGGCCTACAACATGGAACGCGCGTTCTCCCCTGAGGGCTCGACCAGCTCGAGCTGGGACACGTACGTCAAGAGCGGCACCGGCAAAGCGATCCCGGCAGCGATGCCCTTCCTCGAAGAGGTCAAGCGCGCCGGCGGCCGCGTGTTCATCGTCACGAACCGCAGTGAAGCCCACTGCGCGGCGACGCAAGACAACCTCCGGCGCATCGGCGTGAGCTTCGACGCCATCTTGTGCAAGGGCACGTTCGAGAGCGACAAGAACGGACGCTTCCGCGCCATCGAAGAGGGCAAGGCGCCGAGCCCGCTGCCGGCGACGAAGGTCCTCGTCTACGTCGGCGACAACGTGATGGACTTCCCGGGGCTCGACCAAGCGGCGCGGGACCGGGAGGAGAGCCTCAAAGAGTTCGGCGGTCGCTTCATCCTCATCCCGAACCCAATGTACGGCTCTTGGGAGAAGAACGAGCGCCGGTAGAGCGTGGTGTCCGGCCGTTACGCGTCCTCGCCAGCAGCGACGCGACGAAGGCTGAAGGGCACGTGAATTCGCAACGTCCCTCCGCCGTGCGGCGGCGCGAAGGTCGACCCCTTCAATCGCTCGGTGATGCATGAGAGGGTCTGAGGCCCGAGGATCGCTCCGCCGGTCGTCTCGACCTTGAGGACGTGGCCGTCGGGTCCGACGATCACATCGACGGTGATGAAGCCGTGGGCGTTCGGTTGCACGGCAACGCGGGCCTTGTAGCAAGCGAGGAGCTCGGGTCGAACGCGCTCGAGGACGCGGTTGGCATCCTCGGTGGCCTTCGCGTGATAGTCGGGATCGTCGTCGGCGCGCTTGACGACACGAGCTTGCTCGCAGACGAGATCACACACCTGCGACTTGCCGCTCTCGTCGGCCGACCCGACGGCCCCCGCGGTGGTGGACGAAGGCGCCGACGGCGGCCCCGCCACAGCGGGAGGGGTCGCGGCGCAGGCGGCGAAGAGAGGCGAGGTTAGCGCGGCGAAGAGCCATCGAGGGATGGTGTGCATGGGCGCCGGCCGGTGCATGCCCCATACCGACCGGGGCCACGCCCGGGCGCCGCCATTTGCTGGCCTTTGCGGCGCGGCGACCGCAGGCCTTGCTCTCCGCGCGCAAGGACTGCGCTGCGCGGGTCTTGCGCGCGGCTCAGGCGCGCGAGCGGACGTTGTCCTTCACCCACTGCACGATCGCCTCGAGCGACGTGCCGGGCGTGAAGACACCTTTGACGCCCGCGTCGAGGAGGCGCTGCATGTCGGCCTCGGGAATGATGCCGCCGCCGAAGAGGACCACGTCGGTGGCACCCTGCTTCTTGAGCGCGTCCATCACGGCCGGGAAGAGCGTGTTGTGAGCCCCGCTCATGATGGAGAGCCCCACGGCGTCGACGTCTTCTTGCACCGCGGCTGCGGCGATCATCTCGGGCGTCTGGTGGAGCCCCGTGTAGACGACCTCGAAGCCCGCGTCGCGGAGGGCCCGGGCTACGACCTTAGCGCCCCGATCGTGGCCATCGAGCCCCGGTTTGGCGACGAGAATGCGGAGCTTGCCTTCGGTCATGGTCCAGCCTCGCGGTTTCTTAGCCAAATCGGACGGGCGATTCAACCAGTTCCGCGAAGCCGCGCATGGGCTGAGCGGCCGGCGCCCCCTCCCCTTGGGCTCGCTCGCGAGCGTCGCCTGGCGCGATTTCGGCGGTCGCGTAGTTGCGAAATACCCTCTAGTGTTCGAGCCCAACGTGCGACTTCACCCAACGCGCGCCACCTTCCACGTCGCCCTCGCGGGCGCCCTGCTCCTGGCGCTGTCCGTAGCCACCCGGTCGCCGTCGGTGGCGGCCTTTGGCGGCGCGATGATCCTCGCCGTCGCCCTCGGGCGAGCCACCGCCATGACGTCCGTGACGCGCCTTCGCGCGGCCGGCTTCGAGATGGTGTGGACCTCCTCCCGGCGGGTCCTTCGGGCGGCGCGCGGCGAGGTCGTCACCCTGGAAGCGGAGCTACGCAACCGGAGCGACGAGCCGATGCGCGGCGTCAGCCTGCGCGCCGTCGCGTCGAGCTACCTGCCAACGGAAGTCCAGCCACCGACGGTCGACCTGCCGGCGCACTCGCGTGTCCGCGTCAACGTCGAGATCACGCCGCATCGGGTGGGTCGGTGGGGTGTCCACGGCATGGCCCTCGAAGTGCGCGGGACGCCCGTCGGCGGCGAGGGCCTCTACGAAGTCCCCCTGATGTTCGCCAACCCGTTCGGCATCGAGGTCTTCCCTCGGTCGCTCCACGTGATGCTGCAGTCGCCCCGCGGCGGCCGCTCTCGGCGAAGCGCCGACGCGGGCCGCAGCGCGCCGGTAGCCGGTGACGGCGAAGAGCTGCGCGAGCTCCGCGATCACCAGCACGGCGACGCCTTCAAGCGCATCGCGTGGAAGGCGAGCGCCAAGCGCGGTCGCCTCATCGTGCGCGAGATGGAGCGCGAAGAGCGCGAGGTGCTCTGGCTCGTGCTCGACGCGTCGGTGGAGCTGTGGGCGGGCGCCGTTGGCAAGGCGCCACTCGACGACGCCGTCGACGAGGTGGCGGCACTCGCCACAAGGCACTTGGCCCGCGGCGACCGCGTGGGCCTCGTCGTCTTCGCCTCGCGCATGCGCTCGTGGCTCGTGCCGGCCGCGGGGCCGCCGCACGCGAGCAAGATCGCGGCCGCCCTCGCCAGCGCCGCCAGCACCGTCGACGCCGACCGCTGCGAGCTTGAAGAACACGAGCTCGCGGCCCGCGTCGCCGAGCACGCGAGGCCGCTCGACGCCAAGGGCCTCGCCGACTTGCCCCGCGGCAACCTCGATCTCTTGGCCGCGCGGGCCGAGATGTTACGCGGTCGCGCGCCCTTCGCGCCGCGCGTACCGCTCTCGCGCGACAAGCGCGAGCAGGCCTTCCGGCACTACCTCGCGGCCTTCGGCATTGAGCTACCTCCGCGCACAGAGGGCGAGCGCGACCGCGCCCACGCGACGCTGGCCACAGCCCTCGACAAGATTCACCGCGACAAGATCCGGCCGTCGGTCGTGCATATCTTCTCGCCCGCGCCGCCGCCCACGAGCGAGGTCTTCGCGTCGCTGAGGCGCCTCAAGGCCCGCCGCGTCGAGGTGCGCTGGTCTGTGCCGGCCTTCGAACAGGGAACTTCGCCCTCCGGCGCGGACCTCCGCGGCGTCGTCGAGGAGGCAGTTCGTATTCGAGCGCGCGCTTCGCGCGAGCGCGCCGAGCGGATCTTGCGGCGCCTCGGCGTACGCGCGCGTTCCTTCGAGAGGCACACGCTGAGCGGCGCGAGCCAAGAACTGCCGCTCGACAAGACCATCGTCGACGCGCCTCCCATCGAGGAAGCGTGAGCGATCCGCGCGCCCTCCTCGCCGCTCGAGGTCTCTCCGCAAAGAAGAGCTTCGGGCAAAACTTCCTGCTCGATCAGGAGGTCCTCGCCTCCATCGCGGTGGCGTGCGTCCCCGACGACGAGCGGGGCCGCGCCGACGTCGTCGAGCTGGGCGCCGGCACCGGCGCGCTCACGAGGCTGCTCGCGGCGCGCGCGAAGCGCGTGTCGGCTGTCGAACGCGATCGCGATCTGGTGCCGCTCTTGGAAGAAGACCTGCGGGGGGACATCCTCGAGGGCCGGCTCGCCGTCGTCGAGGCCGACGCGAAGACCGTGGATCTCGCGATGCTCTTTGAGCCGCGCGACGCGACCGTGCCTCGCGTCCTCTGCGGCAACCTGCCCTACCAGCTGACGGGGCCGCTCTTGACGCGCGCCACGGCGGAGGCCGACCTCATCGACCGCGCAGTCTTCCTGATCCAACGCGAAGTGGCCGACCGGCTCACCGCGTCGCCGGGCAGCAAGACCTACGGCGCGCTGACCGTCTTCACGCAGGCCGCGTTCACGGCGAAGCGCCTCAGGCTCGTCGGCCCCCACGCGTTTCATCCCGCGCCATCGGTCACGAGCGCCGTCGTCGTGCTAACGCCTCGCCGGCCGCGCGTCGCCGACGAGAGTCCGCTCTTTCGTGACCTCGTAAAGGCGGCCTTCGGCGCGCGGCGCAAGACGCTGAAGAATGCCTGGGGCCGCCTCGGCCCGCACGTGCTGGCGGCGGCCACGGCCTCGGGAATCTCCCTCGACGCGCGCGGCGAGACGCTCTCCGTCGATGACTTCGCCCGCCTCGAACGCGCGCTCCGATAGGCGCCGCGGAATCGGCTATCCTCCGGGCCCGTGTCGCAGGACTCCGAAGGCCCCAGCCCGCCGCCCAGCAGCGTCGAGGACATGCTCCGGCCGCAGCGCAAAGCGCTCGCGGCGTTGGCGCGTTCGTCGGCGATCTCCGAAGGCGATGTCGCGACGGCGCTGGCCCAGCTCACGGAGGTCGCGGCGAGCGTCTTGGGCGTCGAGCGCGCGAGCGTCTGGCGGTTCGACCAAGAGCACAGCCGCATCGAGTGCGTGAACCTCTTCGAACGCAGCAAGCGCCGCCACTCGCGCGGTCTCGTCATCGAGCGAAGCGCGGCTCCGCGCTATTTTGCCGCCCTCGATTCGGAAAGGAACATCTCCGCTGCGAACGCACTCACCGACGCCCGCACGAGCGAGTTCGCCGACGGCTACCTCGCGCCGCTCGGCATCGGCGCGATGCTCGACGCGCCGGTCTTCGAAGGCGCGGCGCTCGTGGGGGTTGTGTGCCACGAACACGTAGGCGCCCCTCGCGCCTGGAGGCTCTGGGAAGAGCTCGTGGCCGCGACCATGGCCGACCTCGTGGCCATCGCGCTCCTCACAGCGGAGCGGCTCGCCGCGGGCCGCGCCCTCGCCGCCCATCAGCGCGCCTTGGAACGCCTCGTCGAAGAGCGCACCTTGAAGCTGCAACAGACGGAGCGCGACTTGGGGCGACTCTTCGAAGCGTCGCCGGTGCCACTCTTCCTCGTCCGCGCAGCAGACCTGCGCGTCCTCTTGTCGAACCAGCGCGCCGCCGAGCTGCTGGGCGCAGCGCAGTCCTTGGGCGCCATCTGCGCCCGCGAGGGTGACGCGGCGCGACTCGTCGACGCGGCCATGGGTCCGGCGCCGCACGAGCCCATCAAGGCCGAGCTCGTGGGCACCAACGGGCCGCTCTTCGCCGAGCTCGCCGTCGAGCGCATCACTCACGACGGCGACGACGCGCTCCTTGTGGGCGTTCACGACGTGACGCGGCAGCGAGCGGCGGAGGCCGCGCTGCTCGAGCTCGCCGTCCGCGACGGCCTCACCGGCGTCTTCAACCGGCGCCACTTCTACAGCCTCGCCCGCGAGGAGTGCGAGCGCGCCGACCGTTACAAGCGCCCCGTCAGCTTCGCCTTGCTCGACGTCGACCACTTCAAGCGCATCAACGACGAGCACGGCCACGCGACGGGCGACTCCGTGCTCCGCATCCTTGCGTCGCGACTCTTGGCGAGCATGCGCAAGGCCGACATCGTCGCACGCTTCGGCGGCGAAGAGTTCGTCATGATGCTCCCCGAGACGAACCTCTCAGCCGCCGAGCAGGTGACGCGGCGAATCCACGCGGCCGCCCACGAACGATCCTACGAGTCGCCGGCGGGACCGCGCACCTTCACGGTGAGCATCGGCGTCGTGGAGCGCGCCCCGGGCGAGGCGCTCGAGGCTGCGGTGGAGCGCGCCGACCGAGCCATGTACGCGGCAAAAGAGGCGGGCCGCGACCGCGTCGTCGTCGCCTGAGTGAGCCGGGTCCGTCGAGGAGCCGATCGTCGCGGCAGCGGCACCGCGCGACGCCTCCAGCGGCTCAGCGCTTCGGCGGAACCCCGAGCTCCGTGAGCGCTTGCGTGGCTTCCTTGCGCTCCGGCGAGTTGGTCGGCGCGATCTCCATGAACTTCTTGTAGCGCTCGATGGCCTCGGCCTTCTTGCCGGACTTCTTGAGCACCTCGCCGGCGAGGAACTCCGCCGAGGCGAGCCAGCCGGGCCGCGGCTCCGCCTTTTCGCCTTCGTCGGCCGCAAAGAGCAGGTGCTTCGAGGCCTCGCCCATGTTGTTTCGTTCGAAGAGGAGCTTGCCGAAGCGGTAACGCCACGCGGGCTTGGTAGCGTCGGCGGCAATGGCCTTCTGCCAGTTCGCGAAGGCTTGCGCGGTGTCGTTCTTGTCTTCGTAACACTCGGCGAGCGCCGCGTAAGCGTCGATGCGCGAGGGCTTTAGCTCGATGGCGCGTTTGAGATCGGCGATGGCGTCGTCGAGAACACCTTGCTTGCGACCGACGACGCCCCGTTGCCAGTAGGCGTCGGCGAGGAGCTTGTCGATGGCGAGGGCCTTCTCGACCGACTCGCGCGCCACGTCGAGCTTGGCGGGGATGGCGTTGTTCGCGGCCCAACCCACGTAGAGGTGATATTCGGCGCGGTTGCCGTCGAGCTCGACGGCGCGCTTCAAGAAGCGCATCGCCTCGACCTGCGCAGGGCCCGACGGCTGAAGGAAGAGGGCTCGGCCGAGGTAGTGGTTCGCCTCCGCCGAGAGACCGCGCTTCTCGAGCACCTTGCGCAGGATCGGCACAGCATCGCCGGGCCGGCCGATGGCCGCGTAGGTGGCGCCCACGCGAAGCATGAGGTCGAGATCGTCGGGGGCTTTGGCGAGCGCTCCTTGAAACTGCTCGAGAGCCTTATCCATGTCGCCCGACTCTTCGTACAGAAGGCCGCGCTCGAGCGCGAGGCCCGGGTAGTCCTTGTCGACAGCGACGATCTTGTCGAACTCGGCGCTGGCGTCGGCCATCTTGCGCATGCGGCGCAACGTGACCGCCAACCGGAAGCGCGTGCTGAGGTCGGCCCCATCTTTTTCCAGCGCGGCGCGGAAGTGCGCGACGGCGCCGTCGTAGTCGCCCTGTTGCGCCGCCATGTCGCCGAGGGCGCGGCGCAGCGTCGCCGTGTCGGGCAGCTTGCTCTTGGCCTCGGCGAGCCGCAGGTTGGCTTCCTTCGCCTTGCCCTGCCCGCCGTAGAGCATCGCCAAGCTCACGTACGGCTGCACGGCGTCCGCGTCTTCCCGGTCCACGAGATCGACTGCGCTGATGAACTCCTTCTCGGCGACGGCCTTGTTGCCGAGGGCCAGCTCGGCGCGACCGAGCCAATAGGCCACGCGCCAATCCTTTGGGAACTTGGCGCGCGCCGCGGCGACCTGCGTCTTTGCATCCTGCAAGCGTTCCAGCGGAAGCTTCGCCTTGGCGGCGCTCACGATGGCGAGCACGCTGTTCGGATCGGTCTGCACCGCGGTCTCGAAGCGCGTAAGCGCCTCGGTGTAGCGACCGTCGCTGTAGAGCACTTCGCCTTGCCCCACCAGCGCCGAGACGTTGCGGCTATCGAGCTTCAGCGCCGCCTCGAAGGACGCGCGCGCTTCCGCCGAGCGACCACGCCCGACGTGGATCCATCCGCGGAGGGCGTGAGCCGACGCGTTCGCGCGAGGCGACCCGGCGTCCTTGGCCTCTCCCTCAAGCACCGCGGCGAGATCCGCCAAGGCCGGCGCTTCGTTCTTCTGCGCCCACGCCAACGAGGCCCGCAAGATGCGCGCGTCGGCGTGTTTCGGCGAAAGCTTCAGCGTCTCTTCGATGGACTTCTTGGCCGCATCAAGCTCGCGTGACACCGCGAAGGCGCGCGCGCGCCCGAACTCCACGCGAGCGGTCTTCGAGAACGTCTGCGCCTTGTTGAAGGCCTCGAGGGCGGCCTTTCCGTCGCTCGCCAAGAGCGCGAGCTCGCCGCGCAAGACGGCGATGTCCTCTTGCACCGGATCGGTGGCCTCGCGCTTGCTGACGGCTTCGAGGGCCTTGCTCGCCTTGTCGATGTCTGCGCCGAGGGCCTGCTGCGCCGCCAAGGCAGCGGGGAGGTATTTCGTATCGGGCGTGGCCGCGAGCTCCGCGAGCCACTGCTTTACGCGAGGCACGCGGTCGGCGGATGCGCCGAAGCGGAGCTGGTACTCGCACTCCACGATGGCGGCGTAGGCGGTGAGCGCGCGAGCGCGAGGCATCTCTTGATGCGCGGCGGCGGCGCGGTCGGCGGCGCTGCGCGCGTCGGCGTAGAGGTCGCTGCCGAGGCCACGACGCGAAGCGACGCCGACCTCCTGCACGCGACGCTCGTAGTCGCCAGCCTTCAGCGTGTCGGTGATGACGTTGCGGCCAAAGGCACCGAAGTTCGTGAGCTCCAGGGCCCCACCGCCTGCGACCGCGAGCGCAAAGAGTCCGAGGGCGATCTTTCGGCCGGGGCCGCGCTTGACCGGTTGCGGCCGCTCCTTTGGCGGCGCAACGGCCGCCGCCGTCGGAATGACCTGTTCGTCTGACGACGCGCCCGGTAGCGCCTCCTCGCCGGCTTCAGCACCGTCCCCTGCAACGCCAAACGCAGCCTCCTCCGTTTCGATGGGCTCGGCGCTTGGCGCCGTCGCGAGCTCGACCTCGCCGAAGCCGAGCCCGCCACCGTCGTCGGGCGGGAGCGAGCCCATGCGCGGCGGCGGAGCGGCGGCGGGCGGGACGCTGATCATTTCGAGCGGCGGAGGCGGAGGCAGGTCGAGATCGCCGAAAGAGAGATCCCCGAACGCGGGGGCTTTCCCGTCATCGCCCTTGGCCGGCGGAAGGTCGAGCTCGCCGAAGTCTTCTTCCGGCGGCGCGTCCATGGGGTCCGGCGGAACGGAGATGAACTCTTCCTTCTCGGCGGGCGCGGGAGGCTTCGGGGCGGCGCTCTGCGCGGCCGCGGCGGCCATCGGAGCCGGCGTCTTCTTCGAAGTGGGGAGGCTCTGCGCGGGCGATGGCAGCGCGTTTGCGGCCGAGGGAAGCTCAATGGCGGCAGCCGGGAGCGCGTCGGCGACGGTAGGCAAGGTCGCAGCGACCGCGGGCAGGTTCGCGGCCACTTGAGGGAGGTTTCCCGCGGGCGCGGTCGGCGCGGGAAGATCGCCCCCGAGCGAGGGCAGATCGATCTCGCCAAAGTCGGCCTCGTTCGCCTTGGGCGGCGGAAGGTCTTTGACCTGGCGGACCGGCAGTTCGGTCGGCTTCTTGATGGCGGGGAGCTGGCTGCCTGGCTTCGCGGCGGGAAGATCGTTGGCGACCTTCGGAGCGGGCAGGTCGTTGGCCTTGACCGCCGGAAGGTCGGCCTTGGGCTTCGCGGTCGCCGGCAGATCGTCCTTTGGCTTCGCCGCCGGAAGGTCGAGCGCGAGGCCGACGGGCGTGATCTTCGGAACGGGAAAGTCGAGGCCGAGCTCGCCGAATGAAACGGGCGCCTCGGCAGACGCGGGCGCTTTGGCGGCCGACCGCGGCAACGCCGGCGCGGTCACCTTTGGCGCGGGCGGCGGCCCGACACGTGGCGACGGCAAGGGCGGCGCGGCCTTCTTCGCGGCAGGAAGGCTGGCCGATTCCGGCTCGCGCGTGGCAGGGAGGCCAACGTCGTCGGACGCCTTGGCACCGAGGCCCTTTGCGATAGGCAGACCGATCTCCGAGTCGCGCGGGGCATCGCCGCGTGGCGGCGGCTCAGCCTTCTTCGCGGGCGGCGGCTTCGAGATGCCACTGCCGACGCCGAGCATCGTCGCCTGCATCTTGCGATTCTGAGCCGCGGCGGCCGCTGGTGCGGGGACGGGACTGTTGGGCGAAGGCCGGGCATGCGGATCGGGCGGCGGCACGGGCTCGCCGGAGCCAGCCATCACCACGAACGTGTGGGTACACTTCGGGCAGCGCATCTTGAGGCCTGTCGCCGGAATACGGCGCTCGTCCACTTGATACGGCGCCTTGCACGACTCGCACTCGACCCTAAGCATCAGCCTCCGAAAGCGTGCCTGAGGTGGGCGCGGAAGGCCAAACCCTCGACCTTTCCAAAGGCCTTGGCGAAAGGCCTCCGGGAACGTCCGAACCACGGAACGCAGCCATCTGGCGGCGAGGCTACCACACGTCCCACGTTCGCCCGCGGCCATGGATCGGGGAGTCACCAGTCCCGCAAACGGAGCAAATTCGCAGGGCAAAAAGGCGGGAAAAACTCCTGGTTCGGTCGCGTCCCCGTGGGTCGGGTTCTTGCACGGCAGGTGGCACCCCATGTTTTCCGCCCTTCGGAGTGCCCGCTTCGGGTTCTGTGCGCTCGCGGCGTCGCTGGTGTTCGCGACGGCCGCCTGCAGCGAGTCCATCGCCAAGAACGCCCGCGACGACCGCACGAACAGCGCGGGCCCCGCGGGCTCGTCGGAGACGGCGGGCACGCCGACCGGCACGGGCGGCCCGGCGCGCTGCACCGAGGCGGCCGCCACGACGCAGCTCGAGCCCGTCTACATCATGTTCGTCGTCGACGGGTCGGCGACCATGAACGAGTACGGCAAGTGGAGCGCCGTCACCGACAGCGTGAAGCTCATCGTCGATCAGGTAGCGGGGAACCAGGACGCATCGGTGGGCATCGGCATGATCGGCTTCGCCGACTCCATCGACCCGACAGAGGCGCCGACGAACCAAGGCATGTACGGCCCGTACCCAACAAGTTCCGACGTTCCCATCCGCTACGTCGATGCGACGCAGGCGGAAGCGCTACGAGCGCGCCTCGGGGGAACGCCCAAGGGTCTCACGCCGACCTTCAACGCGCTCGACGGCGCCTACAAGGCGCTTCGTAGCTTCACGCCGCCGGCGCCGCTTCAAGGAGGCGGTCGCAAGATCGTCGTGCTTATCACCGACGGCCTGCCCTACTCGGCGAGCGCGCCCGGCGTACCGTTCACCGCGGAAGAGCAAATGGCCTATTCGGTCAAAGCTGCGGAGGACAACGCGCGAGCCGCCGATCCGATCCTGACCTTCGCCGTCGGCGTGGGCTCGTTCCCCGGAGACTCCGACACCTACGATCCGCGCTTCCTCGGACGTATCGCGGCGGCCGGCGGAACGCGGCGCGCCGCCACGTGCGACCCCTTCGAGAACACGACGGCGACGAACGTCTGCCACTTCCAGGTCACCCCCGGCGTCGGCTCGCTCCAAGACCTGCGCGAGGCGGCCATCGACGCCATCAACTCGATTCGGCAGCAAACGGTGTCGTGCAACCTGAAGGTGAACCCACCGCCGGCAGGCTTCGAGCTCGATTCGCACACGATCTCGGTGCGGACGAAGAGCGCCGGCAAGACGTCCACGATCCTCCCAAGCGCCACGAACGGCTGGTCCGTCGACAACGCGGAGAAGCCGACCGTGGTGACGCTGAACGGCGAGGCCTGCCAAAATTTCCGGAAGGCCGGAGGGCAGATCGAGGTCCTCCTCGCTTGCAAGTAGCCGCGAAACGCCGCCCGCGAGCCCTCGGCGACGGGCGGGGGGCGCGGGCCGCCGAGACCGACCGTTAGCATGCGAAGTGTCGACCCCGGCGGGCACCATCCCGCCGGTGCCGTCGGAGGCGGTTGCTGCTGGATGCCACTCCCTTCCGCGAGCGATTGAGACCCGATCGTCTCACCGCACTTGAGGACAAAAGGGCTCAACGTGGGGGTTTACGCCCCCGTGGTAAGGGCCTCCGAGCGGTCTCGCGAAGCCCGTTCTTGGGTATTTTTTCGAGGATATTGGAATGAATGGGTAGGAAGAGGAGCGGCGGCGCGTTCCATGCACCAAGGTGCCACCCATGACCGCCCGAGACCGCCTGAAGAGCCGCAAGCCCGAGCCGCCGCAGCGTCCGTTGTCCCAGCTCCGCGTGCGCGCTCAAGGCTCCGGGGCCCGCATCTCGACGTTGCCGCCCCCGCCCTTCGAGCGTGAGATCGACGTGGCGGGCCTCGAGTGGTGGCTTGAAGCTCACATGAGCCTGGCGGGAAGCCTGCTCTGCGTGGAGCAGATCTTGGAGCCTGCGAGCGACAATTTCGAGCGCGCGCTCGCGGCCAGCCTGGAGCGGATTCGCGACGCCCTCTACGAACTGTATTGCGACGCGGCCGACCCGCGCCTTCACAACGTTGCCACGACGGGTGGCGCGCTCGCCGAGCAACTTCGCCCCATCTACCGAGCCTGCGAGGAGCTGGCGGCGCTGACGCTCGATCGCGACGCTGCGGTCGCGCGCGAACGTGTCGCGGGCCTCGAAGGCGCCTCCGTCACGGACGACTGGCTCAGCGCCCTCGCTATCGACGAGGCGAACCCGCTGGAGCCGCTGCGACGCCTTCGACGCGACCTCGCGGCGTTGCGCTCCGCGCTGGACTTGTGCGTGCGAATTTTGCGCCTCACGCCGTAGAAGAAAGCGCCGCGGCGCGACAGCCGCCTTTCGCGGCAGGCGGCGCGAACCGTTTTCGAGCCCGCTTGTGCCCGTGCTAGGACGCAAGGCGACCTTGCGCGCCTCGCCTCCCAACGCCAACACGTCCATGAAACGGGGCACCGTCACCGCGGCCTCCGCCGACCGCTTGGTCGTCGTGGGCGCGCGGCAGCACAACCTGAAGAACGTGTCCTTGTCGCTTCCCCGCGGCAAGCTCGTCGTGTTCACCGGCGCGAGCGGGTCGGGCAAGTCGTCGTTGGCCTTCGACACGATCTACGCCGAGGGGCAAAGGCGGTACGTCGAGTCGCTGAGCGCCTACGCGCGGCAGTTCCTCGAGCAGCTCGCCAAGCCCGACGTCGACCGCATCGAAGGCCTCTCGCCGGCCATCGCCATCGAGCAGCGCCCACTGTCCAAGTCGCCGCGCTCCACCGTCGGCACCGTCACCGAGATCGCCGACTACCTGCGGCTCCTGTTTGCGCGCGTCGGCGTGCCGCACTGCCCCAACTGCGGCAAGCGCATCGAGGCGCAGACGGTGCCTGAGATCGTCGATCGCATCACGCTGCTCGCGCCGGGCTCGCGCATTTCGCTCTTGGCGCCCATCGCGCAAGGCCGCAAGGGCGAGCTGAAGCTTGAGCTCGAGAAGCTGCGGCGCGACGGCTTCGTCCGCGCCCGCGTCGACGGTCAACTCGTCGACCTCGGCGACGACATCGAGCTCGATCGCACCCGCGCCCACGATCTGGACGTGGTCGTCGACCGCATCGTCATGAAGGACGGCGTCCGCGGGCGCCTCAGCGACAGCGTCGAGCTTGCGCTCAAGCTCGGCGAAGGCCGCGTGCTCGTCTTGAGCGAGGGAGAAGAGCCCTTGTGGCTCTCGGAACGTTTCGCGTGCGTCGACTGCGGCATCTCGCTCCCGCCCATCGAGCCGCGCATGTTCTCGTTCAACGGGCCGCACGGCGCGTGCCCCGCGTGTGACGGACTCGGTGCGCGGGTCGTCGTCGACGCCGAACGCATCGTGCCAGACCCGACGAAGACGCTGCGCGAAGGGGCCGTCGCCGCGTGGGGGCGCCGCGGCACCGTCGCGCTCGCGACCGAGGTGGCGCGCGCCGTCGACGCGCTGCGCATCAGCCCCGACGTCGCGTGGTCGAAGCTACCGGCCGACGCGCGACGACTCGTGCTCTTCGGTACGCGCGAAGGCGAAGGCGATGGCGCGGACGCCAAAGCCGCTCGAGGCTCACCGAAGAACCCGAAAAAGAAGGCTGCGCGGAAGAAGCCCACCTACTTGGGCATCGTGCACCGGCTCGAAGCGCGCGTTGCAAGCGCCGACGAGGACTCGGCCGACGGCGACGATCCCGACGCGAGCGAAGGCGCCCTCGCCGACGACGAGCTCGGACGCTTTCTCGTGTCGCGGGAGTGCAACGCGTGCGGCGGCCGGCGCCTGCGGCCCGAGGCCCTCGCCGTCAAGATCGACGGCCGCGACATCGCCGAGCTCGGGAAGACGGCGCTCCGCACGCTGCGAGGCTTCGTCGACGAGCTCAGCGGCGCGCCGTCGCGTTTCTCGCCTCGCGATCGGGCCATCGCCGAGCCGCTGCTCAAGGCCGTGGCGTCGCGCCTCGGGTTTCTCATCGACGTTGGCCTCGACTACCTGACGCTCGACCGAAGCGCACAGACGCTCTCCAGCGGCGAGGGCCAGCGCATTCGCCTCGCGACGCAGATCGGCGCGGCCCTCGTCGGCGTCCTCTATGTACTCGACGAACCGTCGGTGGGCTTGCACGCCCGCGACAACGCGCGGCTCATCGAGGCGCAGCTCCGGCTGCGAGATCTCGGAAACACGGTCATCGTCGTCGAGCACGATCGGGAGGCGATCCTCGCCGCCGACCACGTCGTCGACATGGGGCCCGGCGCCGGCGCGCACGGCGGGACCATCGTGGCCGAGGGCACGCCGCAAGAGATCCTGGAGAACCCAAACTCCATCACCGGGCCGTGGCTCTCGGGGGCGCGGCGCCTCGCCATCCCAAAGACGCGGAAGGCGCCGACCAAGGAGCGCGTCGCTGTGGTCAACGCGCGCGCGCACAACCTACGGGGCGTCCGTGGCGAGTTTCCCGTGGGCCTCCTGACCTGCGTCACCGGCGTCTCCGGCAGCGGCAAGTCCAGCCTCGTCGTCGATACGTTGCTGCCCGCCGCGAGGAGCCAGCTCTACTTTGCGTCGACCCCCGTCGGCGACTGCGACGCCGTCACGGG
Organism: Myxococcales bacterium; assembly: GCA_016703425.1. Lineage (NCBI taxonomy): Bacteria > Pseudomonadati > Myxococcota > Myxococcia > Myxococcales > Myxococcales bacterium. The sequence goes on along the minus strand of JADJCA010000012.1, from coordinate 132,197 downwards.
CCTCGACTTCATCGACAAGGTCGTCTCCATCGATCAGGCGCCCATCGGCCGAACGCCTCGCTCAAACCCCGCCACGTACACGGGCGTCTTCGCGCTCCTTCGCGACCTGTACGCGAGCCTGCCGGAGGCCCGCGCCCGCGGGTACAAGCCGGGCCGCTTCTCCTTCAACGTCAAAGGCGGGCGCTGCGAGTCGTGCAAGGGCGACGGCGTCCTTCGCGTCGAGATGCACTTTCTCCCCGACGTTTTTGTCGCCTGCGACGCCTGCGGCGGCCGGCGCTACAGCCGCGAGACGCTCGAAATCAAGTACCGCGGACTCTCCATCGCCGACGCGCTCGACCTCACCGTCGAGCAAGCGTCGGAGATCTTCCAGCCGATCCCGGGCATCCGTGAGCGCCTTCATGCCCTGGCGAGCGTCGGCCTCGACTACGTGACCTTGGGACAACCGGCGACGACGTTGTCAGGCGGCGAAGCGCAGCGCGTGAAGCTCGCCCGCGAGCTCGCACGACGAGCCACTGGGCGAACCCTCTACGTGCTCGACGAACCGACCACCGGGCTCCACTTCGCGGACATCGAGGTGCTCCTCCGCGCCATCATGGATCTTCGCGATCAGGGCAACACGGTGGTGGTCATCGAGCACAACCTCGACGTGGTGGCTTGCGCCGATTGGGTCATTGATTTGGGACCCGAGGGCGGCGACGGCGGCGGCGAAATCGTCGCCGTCGGCACCCCCGAGCAGGTGGCCGAGAGCGAGCGCTCGCACACTGCGCGGTACCTCCGAGAGGTGCTCGCCCGGGCGCAGCGCTGACGACGACGATCAGGATTTGGCGGTGGGCGCCGCCGGCTCCGGTGACGCACCGTAGATCGTCACGAGCTCGCCGACCAAGCGCTCGAGCCACGCACGGCGACCGTACGCGTCCTGCTCCGCGTCGAAGCGCGTGTCTTCGGCGAGGAGCAGGCCCTTCTCATCCTTAAGCTGCGTCTTCGCCGCCGGATAAAGGTACTGCGCCTCCTTCGACACGTGGCCGCGCTGGAACGCGATGAAGGCGCGGGCGAGCCGCTGAAGCTCTTCGTCGTCGGGAGAGCATCCACCCTGGCGGAAGCCGTGACGCCACAGCTCATGGAGCAGCTGTCGCTCGTGCTCGTGTTGCTCCTTGATGTGAGCCAAGGGGCCCGTGCCGGCGGCGAAGCCGTGCCGAGTGAGCGCTGGCAGGAGGACGCGCTCTTCTCGCTCGTGGTGCACCAGGTCGACGTATTCGCGAAAGAACACCAAGAACCGCGGCAGGTCGGCCGCCGGCGCTTTCGCGACGTCCCCCTTGGCTAGATCCAGGTAGCGCGCGAAGGCGTCCATCACATCGACGATGGTCCGATGCTCGTGCTCAAGGTGGGCGAAGAGTGCGTCCATTCGGCAAGCCTACCCAAAATCCCCTCGTTCACGATAGCGAGGACAAATCCGTCTTAACGCCCCTTCGCCTTGCACGGCCCCCCCCCGCGCGATAGCCGTCACGCCGAAGGGGGAGGCATCGGCGCGCGTTCGGCGTGCACTCGGGCGCGCGTCGGGCGCCCTGGCCGCCCCGAGGAGAATCCTGTGCAAGCAAACGTCCTCACCGCCGTCTTCCTCCCCTTGGCGCTCGGCATCATCATGCTGGGGCTCGGCCTCAGCCTGACGTTGGCGGACTTCAAGCGCGTCGCGCAGGTGCCACGCGCGGTGCTCGTGGGCTTGGTCTGCCAGATGGTGATCCTCCCCGTCGTCTGTTTCGGCATCGCCCGCGCCTTCGCGCTGCCGCCGGAGCTCGCCGTGGGCCTCATGCTCCTCTCGGCGTCGCCCGGCGGCGCTACGGCCAACCTCTTCAGTCACCTCGCCAAGGGCGACGTCGCGCTAAACATCACGCTTACGGCGGTCAACTCGGTCCTGAGCCTCTTCACGCTCCCGTTTATCGTCAATTTCGCGCTCCAGCAGTTCATGGGGGAGGGCAAGGTCCTCCCGCTGCAGTTCGACAAGGTCATCCAGGTCTTCGCCATCGTCCTCGTGCCCGTCACCATCGGCATGGCCGTTCGCGCGTGGCGCAGCGACTTCGCGAAGCGCCTCGACCGCCCCGTGCGCACCCTCTCGGCGCTCTTTCTCTTCCTCATCATCACCCTCACCATCGCGAAGGAGCGGGCCAACCTCGGCGACTTCTTCCGGCAGGTCGGCCTTGCCGCGTTGGTCTTCAACCTCGCCAGCATGGCCGTTGGGTTCTTCGTGCCCCGCGCCGTCCGCCTCTCGGGGCGCCAGTCGATCGCCATCGCCATGGAGATCGGCATCCACAACGGCACGCTCGCCATCGCCATCGCGTCGAGCCCGCTGCTCCTCGGAAACTCCAAGATGGCCATTCCCGCGGCCATCTACAGCCTGATCATGTTCTTCACGGCGGCGGCCTTCGGCTACGTGGTGCAGAAGCGCCGCGTGGCTGCCGAGCCGGAGGCCGTGGTCGCGGAGGCCTGAGTCCGCACCGGAGACGCAGCCTCCCACGAAGAAGCGACTTCCCTTCCGTTGGCCGGCCACGGTAAACGGGGTGTCGCGTGAAAACTGCTCAACTTCGAAACCCCTGTTTCCGTCTCCGAAAATCTCGCATCCAGGGTCGCGGCGCCTTCGCGACGCGGCTCATCCGTGAGGGCACGTGCATCGTCGAATACACCGGCGAGCGCATCAGTGACGACGAGGCCGAACGCCGCTACGACGACGACGCCTCAGACCGGCACCACACGTTCCTCTTCGCGCTGGAGAGCAACGTCAACATCGATGGTGCTGTCGGTGGCAACGAGGCGGCCTTCATCAACCACTCCTGCGACCCAAACTGCGAAGCCGTCGCCACGGACAAGCGCATCTACATCCACGCGCTCCGCACGATTCAGCCCGGCACCGAGCTGACATACGACTACCGATACGCTCGCCAGGGAACGACGGAGGCGGAAGCGCGGCGCATCTACCCGTGCCGTTGCGGGACGGCCGCGTGCCGCGGGACCATCTTGGCGCCGCTGAAGAAGAAGAAGAAGTCGGCGAAAAAGGCGCGCCGCGCCGCCCGCTGACGGTGTGGCCCTCAGCGTGAGGCGGAGCGCTTGTTCTTCTTCCTCTTCGCGAAGGAGAGCCAACGGGCCGACGGCAGCTCCGGCGCCCGGGCCTTGGCAAAGAGCGAATCGGTCGCGACGAGGTCGGCCTCGACGCCAGGGACCAAGAGCGCTGCGACCTCCATCCAGTCGCCTGCGACGTTCTCGAGATCTTCGCGGACTGGCAAGAGGTGAAAGCCCGGGTCGAAGTGGTGCTTCTTCTTGATGGTCTCCGCGTGGTAGCGACGACTGGCTGTTGCCGCCTCGCCACCGGAGACGCAAACGCGTCCCGTCTTCGAGGCCTCGACAAGCGTCATGCTGTCGCCGTCGAAGACGGAGACTTGGAAAGCATGGCGCGCCAGCACCACGGCGAGCTCCGAGATGCGCGGGCGGTCCTGCCCCGCTCGGCGTCGGACCATGAACTCGGAGTCGCTGAACTTCACGGCGGTCCACCCGCCGCGCGCGCCGAGGATGACGGCACGGAGCGACGGCGCGTCGTCTTTGTCTTTCACGCGTCCATACCCCTCGCGCTCGACCAACCTCGCGACCGTCTCTTCGAGGTGATCACGACGACACGTGTGCACGTACGTAACGCTTCCCCAATCACCCATGCGCGTCACCCATGCGTGCAGGCTATCAATCAGGGGCCCGCACTTCACCGTCGATGTTGACGCGATCGCGCTCGTTGTGGACGAGCGCAACCACGTCCTCGGCGTGAAGGCTCTCCGGCCCCACACTGAGGGGCGTTGCGCCACACGAGGCCAGGCGCTCGCGTGAAGCGTCGTCGACGCCGAGGTGGTCGCCGATGAAGAACGCGCGCTCGCACGAGGCGTCGAGCCGCTCGGCGCGAATGTCTTGTGCGCCTTGCTCGAGCACGTAGAGGCGCGGCGAAGAGGCCGCGAGATCCTCGAGCACGCACTCGAGGCCGCCGTTGGCAACCGCGACGCCGAGGTACTCGGAGGTGGCGAAGGTGCCGTCGACCACGGGCCAGTCGAGCGACTTCCGCAACCGCACCACCGCGCTTCGCTCGTCGGGGCGTAGGTACTTGGCGGACCGACCGTCGATGCGCACGGTGCGAGGCCCAACGGGCCCGCCGCCACCGAGCACGAGGTAGAGCATCACGTCACGTCGCACGCCGTGGGACGTCAGCATCGCCGCGCGAATGCAGCGCGCGAGGACGTCAAGGCGACCGCTCGTGCCGGGCACGTCGTCGAGGCCGAAGGCGCTCGAAGCGACGGCCGTGCGACCGAGGATGATGAAGCGATGCACGACCCGCGAGGCTCAACGTGGACGGTGCGTGAGCGAGCGCGGGGGGACCGAGCGCGGTCAGGCTCAGCCGAATCTCAGCCGTACTCTTTTTCGCGGTGCTCTTGGTCTTCTTTGCAACGGATGCAGAGCGTTGCCTCGGGCCGCGCTTCGAGGCGCTTGACCGAGATCTCTTCTCCGCACTCTTCGCAGGTGCCGAAGGTGCCCTCCTCGATCTTCTGGAGGGCCTTCGAGATCTTGTCGAGGAACGTCTTTTCGCGGCCTCGGAGCCGGAACGTGAAGGACTGGAGGTATTCGCTGGAGGCGAGGTCCATTTCGTCGGGCAAGTCGTTCGAATCGAGGGTCATGTCCTCTTCGAGCGTCTGCTTCGCCTTCTTGACGATCTCGTCACGCTTCTCGGTGAGCAGCGTCTTGAACTTCTTCATCTGCAGTTTGTTCACGGGATCGCTCCGGGCTTTTCGGGGCTGAGGGCTCTCGCGGCGGACCGCGAAAGGGCGATGGTACCTGAAGTGGATCTCATTTCCACGGACTCCTTAGAGGCAGAAGCATTGAGAATGAGACCGGTTTCCGCGGATGCGGCGACGGCACCCTCGCGAGGCACGCCTCGATGAGGGCCAAAGACGGTATGCATCCGAACTCGATCCGTCAACGGGGGTGTGCGCGCAGGCGTGGCTGACGCGGCTTGCATGCGCCGGTGCAAGGTGCGCCGGCTCTCTCGGGCGGGAGGTCGCGGCGATGGGGTATCGTCGCCTCATGACCTTGGTCATCGGTGTGGACGAAAACGGCCTCGGACCACGCCTGGGCCCGCTCATCGTCACGGCGGTGGCCATCGAAGCCGACCCCGCTGTCGCCGGCTCCGCCAAGGCGGCGCTCTCGAAGCCGCCGAGCAGCCTTCGGGGCCGGCTCGCCGACTCGAAGGAGCTCGTGAGCTACGGCGAGTCATGGCTCGGTGAGGCGTGGGCTCGCGCCATCGCGGAGCGCGCCGGTCTCTCCGTCACCAGTCCCGAGGCGCTCTTGCGCGGGATTTCGCTCCGGAGCGACCGCGACCTTCGTGCCCCCTGCCCTCCCCAGCACGAGACGCAATGTTGGAACACCCACGCGGAAGCCTTCGCGGCCGACGACGCCGCCGTGGCGCGGGCAAAGAAGGACCTCGCTCGCCTTGAACGTCGCGGCCTCAACGTGCGCAAGGTGCGCACAGAGATCCTTTGCACGCGGCGCCTCAATGACGCGGCGCGAGCCGGCACCTCGCGTTTCGCCGTTGACCTCCACGCGATGGAACGGCTCGTCCTGTCGCTTCGCGAAGAGCTGGGCCGCGACGTCACGGCGGTCTGCGGCAAGGTCGGCGGCTACGATCGCTACGGCGACGCTTTTGGGCCGCTCGCCGGCCGCCTCCACGTGGCCCTCGAGGAAGGTCGCGCGCGCAGCGAGTATCGGTTTCCCGGGCTTGGAACCATGGCCTTCGAGCGTGACGCCGACGAGAGTCACCTCTCCGTGTCGCTCGCTTCGCTCGTGGGCAAGTGGGCTCGCGATCTCTTGATGGGACGCATCGTGCGCCACTACCAGGGCCTCGCGGAGGGGGTGCCCGACGCCAGCGGCTACCACGATCCGGTGACGGCGCGATTCGTCCTCAGCACCGCGCTCGTTCGCAAGGACCGCGGCATCGATGGCGCATGTTTCGAACGAGAGGCTCGTGCCGGCGCGCCGCCGGCGGGCGCGAAACGAAAGGCCGCATCGCGTCGCGCCGAGAAGGCGTCGCCGTCGTAGCGCGCGCGACGCAAGGCCTCGCGAAGGAGCGACGCGCCCTCCGCGTCGACGTCGACGCGGCTTATCGAAAGTCCTGGATCGCCCACCAGGAGCCGTCGGCGGCGACGGCGAAGCCGCACGCCACGTAGCGGTACGACGGCGAGGACATCGTGTCGTAGTGGCCGCCGCCGGGACCCTCGCGCCACATCGCGTCGAGACAACCAGGGAGCGCTTGCGAGAGCGCGCCGGGCCAGCCGGGACACTCGTTCTGCGCGCCTTCGTTGCACTGGCCGAAGGCGCCGTGCGCGGTCTTCGACTGGCCGTCGCTAGCGGCTTGCTGGTCAACGCAGGCTTCCGCCGTGGGCGCGCGCATGAGCGCCGCGAGACCCAACGTGGCCCGGTACTGATTGATGCGCTGTACACAATAGTCGCGTGCCGCTGCGAGCGGGTCGTTGCTCACGGGTTGGCTGCCGGGAGCGCCCGGGCTCCCGGGCGCGCCGGGATAGTTGGGCGGATAGCTCGGATACGCCGGACCGCCAGGCACACCGGGCGGCGGCAGCGCGGAGCTGGGGGTGGTGGGGTAAACGATCCCGCCGTCGCTACCGAGCGACGCGAGGCCCGGCGACGGGACGCCGAAGGCGCCAGCGGCGGGCGCCGAACCGGCCCGCGCTTTGGGCGGCGTCGGCAACGGGGCCGACGCGATTTCACCTTCACTATCGGCCTCATGGCCGATGCTGGGGCTGCACGCCGCGAGGAGCACGCTGGCGGTGCTCGCGACGGCGACACCTGTCACTCGGCGGAAACGTGCGGCCATGCGGATCCATCGAGCAGGAAGCGTTCCCGCAAAGACTTCGCGTCGCACGCGCGCGCCGCGTCACGGCAGGAGCCGACGCGGACGCTCGGCGACCGCTATTTGAGCTGCGCCTTGAGGCGCGCGACCTTTTCGTCCTTCACGAGGCGCACGGTCTTCTGCGCGTCGAGGGGCTCGCCCGCGTTGATGGCGAACTCTTCGTCGCCGACGCCGAGAATGCGCGCGCCCTTGCGTCCGAAGAGCCACTCGATCTTCGGTGAGCCCTTCCCCTCTTGGATGACGACGTGGAGCGCCTCGTCACCGACGTCGGCGACGGGCAGCGCGCCGCCCTTGCCGCGGAGCGCCTTCATGCCCTCCTTCGCGGCGGCTTCGTCGGCCGGCGCGATGGCCACGAAGCGGTACCGCTTCTCGCCGTCCTTGTAGAAGCCCGTGGCCGACGGTCCCTTGACGCCGAAGGCCTCCTTTGGCGCGAAGCTCACGCCCAGCGGCAAGAGGTTCGCTTCCGGGAGGTTCTTCGCCGGCGCCGGCTTCTCAGGGCTACCGGGGAGCTTCTCGTTGATGGCCTTGAGCAGCGGCGGCAAGATCGCCTCGCTCGACTTGACCATCGCCGCCGGCGCCTCTTGCTCGTTCATGTAGACGAGCTCCACGAGGTGCGCGCCGCGCCACGACGACGCGCGCCCACCGCCGATGGCGGCGGCTCCGACCGTCGGCACGGCCTTCTGAGCTTCCGGCGACGCCGGATCGGCGTCGGCGACGACGCGCTTGGTGAACATGCCGTAGGCGCCGGCCTCGCTGTCGAATTGCGAGAGGACGACCTCGACGACGCCTCCCTTGCCGCTGCCATCAACGTAACGCAGCGTGACGACGCGCTTGAGGCCGTAGCGCTTGTAGACCTCGCACTCGCCGTCGAACGCGGTCGTGCAGACTGCATCCATCGTGAGCTTGGCTTGTGCACCGTAGGCCTTGGTGCTGCCGGGCGCCGTGTCGACACAGAAGTTGGGCGACGCGATCGACTTCGGGAAGAAGCCGGCGCTCACCGCGTCGTCGACGGCGCCGGGGCTCTGGCAGGCGCCGGCCTTGGCGACGAGCGCCGACGGCGGTGGCGGCGGAACGTCACCGCCTCGCGCGGGCTCTTCCTTCTTGGTGCACGATGCGAAAAGACCGGCCACGACGACGAGGGCGAGATTCGGAGCGATGCGCATGGGACTCCTCTATGGCGAGCCCCGAGGGGCCAACGTCCGGATATCACACCTGGACCGACGGGGGCGGCAACCGCCTACCCAACGCACGGAAACGGTCCGCACGTTTTTCACAGCGCCCGCAAATGGTTGCTTGGGAGGCGAGGTCGGGGGAGCGCGGGGCAGGGCAATTCGCGGCAAAGTCGGTTCCGTTGAAAAGAGGTACGGCGCTTGCTGCGGTGGCCCTTTGGTTTTCTCGCTCCGGCTTTGCTGCGAACTTGACCGCGTCCGAGGAGCCTACCGACCCACCATGGCACCCGAGAACAACGAGATCCCGCGGAGCGCCGCGCCGGCCGCCAAACGGCGACGAGCCTGGTCGTTGGCGTCGTTGCGATCGCGGGCGCGCGCGCGCGGGTTCACCCTCATCGAGCTCATGGTCGTCGTGATCCTCATCGGCATCTTGGCCTTCATGGCGGTGCCCACGATGAGCGCCGCCGGCCTCGACCGACGCGTGTACGAAGACGCGGCGAACATCCAAGACTTGATCCGCGAAGCGCGCGCGAGGGCCGTAGGCCGCGGAGGCGCGGTCATCGTGTCGTTCGACACCAAGGGCAAGCCGGGCCACTTCAAGACCTACGAGATCCGCTCCGACGTGGACGGAGGCCAGAACCTGCCGCTGACGAGCTGCCGCGCCCCAACCTCGTGGGCCGACGTGGCGTCGCTGAAGGAGGTCGGGCAAGCCGACCTCGGCACGTACGAGAAGTCGAACAACATCACGGCGACCATCTACGGCCCCGACGGCAAGGCCGTCGATGAGGCGAACCTCTGTTTTACGTCGTTCGGTCGGACGTATTACTCGAAGGACCGCGTCTTCGACGGCGAGGCGGTCATGCAGAGCGCGATTCGCGTCGAGATGAAGCGGCGCAACGCCGACGACACCGGCAATGTCGGCATCGTGCGCAACGTGCTCATCCCGCCCACCGGCGCGGCCCGCGTCGTTTCCGGTGCGCCATGAGCAGCAAGAAGCCTTCCGCCTCGAGCAGCCCTGCGCGCAATCCCGTGGTCGCGAAGACCAGGCGACGCGGCTACACGGCCACCGAGGTGCTCGTGTCGCTGTCGATCGTGCTCATCGGCGGCGCCGGCGTCATCAGCATGCAGCGCGCGACGATCCAGGGGAACATCGACGCGCGACGCATGGACATGGCCAACGCCATCGCGCGCCAATGGGTCGAGCGCCTGCGCGCCGACTCGATGTTGTGGACGACGCCGGCGGCGCGAAACCCGAACTCCAATTTTACGAACGCGACGCTCCTTCAGCGCGTGACGCTGAACGACGGCCTCTGGTACCAGCCTGATCAGCGGCTCGCCGCGGCGCCATTTTGGAGTCCGGGTCTTGACGCGCTCGGGGCGGACGTGGCCACCGGCGATCTCGCCGACGACAAGAACCGCTACGCGCTCTTCTGCACCAACGTCCGCCTCACGTGGCTCATCACCGATCAGATGATGCGCGCTGACGTGCGCGTGTATTGGCCGCGGGGCGTCGGGGCAGCACCCGACGAGCACTTCTGCGGTCAGGCGCCGCCGGCCGACCTCGAGACGCAAACAAGCAAGTACCACTTCGTCTACGCCGTCACGGCGCTCCGAAGGAACGCGCTCCAATGAACCGGTCGACTCGCTCCCGCTTGTCTGGGTCTGCGTCCGCTCGGCGCGCACGAGGCTTCACGCTTGTCGAGCTCCTCGTGGCGATGGTCGCGGGCTTGCTCGTGGCGATGGCGGTGGTGGCCCTCTCCAAAGAAGCGACCTTCTCGTTCCACGAGGAGATGCGCACGGCGACCGCCGAGATGTCGGTGCGCACGGCGCTCGATCGCCTGAAGAGCGACGTCCAGCGCGCGGGCTACATGGCCACGGGCAACGTTCTCCGCGACACGCGAGCGCCGCTCGACCCGAAGAGCGCCGACAAGGTCCCGGCCGGTGCGCCGGCAGGGCTCCTGGCGCTCGCGGGCGTGAACTACCACCCGAAAGGGTCGAAAGCCGAAACGCCGCTCTCCAGCGCCGGCGCCAACGCCTTCGAGCCAGATTCGATCGATCTGTCGGGCAACTTCACGTCGTCGGAGCAATACGTCGTGTCACGTCTCGGCGTGGGCGGCTGCGCCGGCCCCCGGCTCTTTCTCTCGCTGGACTCGGCGGCGACGTACCGCGTCCTCGCCTCCACCAACCCCGACGCGACGCTCAAGGAGATGTTTCAGCCGGTCGCCGGTCAGGCCTTCCTGGTGCGTATCGCCGACGACTTGGGCCGCCAGCAGTTCGTCTACGGCTGCGGAACGCAGACCGCGGGCTGGAGCGCCGGGACTGGTGCGTGGGTCGACCTCCAGGACTCGTTCCCCTACCTGGACACGGCTTACGGCTTCGTTGACGGCCGCATCACGGTGAACCCGGTGCAGACGATTCGTTGGGAGATTCGGCCGCTCAAGAGCACCGACACGACCTACAACGCCATCGCAACCGATCCAGCCGCCGGCGATGGCGGTGTATCCAAGAAGTACAACCTCATTCGCTCGTACGTCGACAGCGACGGCAAGGCGCTGCTCCCGGGCGAGGTCGTTGCCGAATACGCCGTCGACCTCAAGTTCGCGTTCACGGTCGACATCGGCGACTACACGGGCGGCACGCCCGTGGCCGACTTCAAGTCCTACGCGTTTGGCGTGGACGAGAACGCGACGATCGCCGACGGCAACGGCGCCGGCCGCTCACCGCAGCGCATTCGTGCCGTGCGGATCCGCCTCGCGACGCGGGGGGCTGTACCCGATCGCACCACCGATCAGCGGCTCGAGAAGAACAACTACACCATTCGCTATTGCTTGGAAGAAACCGGCTGCACCAGCGGGAGCCGCCAGTGGGCGCGCGTTCGCACCGTGACCACCGAGGTCGCTCTCCCCAACCAGGCGAGGCTCTTCTATTGATGCGGCCCACCCCGTCTTCAACCGTTTTGTCGACGCCTACGCACCGAGGGTCTGTGCGCCGTCGCGGGCGCCGCGAACAAGGCGCGATCATCTTCATCGTCGCGATGACGCTCGCGGTGTTGGCCGCCATGGGCATCTATGCGCTCCGGTCGGCGTCCCTCGAGATCCGCGCCAGCGGCTACAACCGCCAGGCTGCGCAGGCCCACTACCTCTCCGAATACGGCGTCATCGCGGCCGCCGAGACCATCAACGCGGAGACGGCGGATCTGCACCTCGGGCTCATGCTCAACACGAGCCGCCGCGACACGAACTGCATCTCGCTGCCCAACGTGAACCTCAGCGATCCGAACATCGCCGTGACCTCGAAGGCGTGTCGGCGCATGGGCTCGGGCGAGATCGCGAAGCAATTCCTCGCGTCGAGCCAAGCGGCGTTCTCTGCGAATCCCTTTGGTCCCTTTCCTTTGAACGGTGACTTCTTCATCGAGGTCACGGACCCCTTCCAGGCCCAGCCGCCGGAGGGCTACGGCCTCGACCTTGGGATGTGCTTCACGTCGCTCACCGTTGGCGCCTACGGCATCGCTCAACCGCAGGCGCCCCCCGGCGGTGACGCCGGCCCGCCCGGCGCCGCTTATTACTCGAACGTTGGCCTCGAGGTGGCGCGCTCGCGCATCACCGCGGGCCCCATCCGTCGTTGTCGCTGAATCGGAGACGAACATGACGAGTCAGCCAAGGCATCCACACTCTGCGTCCCCAGGAGCCCCGGCGCGCGCGTTGAACCGCGTGGGAAGGCGCTGTCGCGCGTACACCGTCCTCGGCGGCGCGCTCCTCACGCTCTTGGGCGTCGCGGCCCCTCGGGGAGTCTCGGCTCAACAGATCGACGTCGCGCCGCCGCTGCCCAACGTCATGCTGCTGCTCGACAACTCCGGCTCTATGGAGAAGATGATCGACGGCTCGGCGGCCAAGTGCGAAGCGCTCGGCACCGCGTCTTCGCCGAACCGCTGGGGTCAGGCCGTCCAATCGCTGACGGGCGGCATCGCGCCGCACTACTCGTGCGTCAGCATGCCGCGCACGACCGGCAGCGCCTTCGAAGACGAGTACACGATCAACGGCTCGGCGCCCTACGACGTGGGCTACTACCTCCCCTACTCGCGTCCCGCGGCGCTCACGGCGACCAACGAAGCGTGTGTCGTGACGCCGCTCGGCTTGCCGGGCGTGACGGCGCCGCAGGGCGTCGGCAAGCTCTCGCCCAAGGCGCTCGGAGGCTCCGTGTTGGACTTCGATGGCGCGCTCGGCGCGCGCGTCCTCGGTGTTTCCGCCGGCGTTCCGACCGGCGTGACGGCCGCGTCGTGTCAGTTCACGCAGCTCAACAACGGCGCCCTCGACGGCGCAAAAGATCTCGTCCGCTTCGGCCTCATGACGTTCGACTCCGACGTGACGCCGCCGACGGGGGTCTCGCCGGGCAGCCCGCCAACGATCACCGCCGGTAACCCGTTCAACGGGATGTGGAGCTATTTTGCCGACTGGAACCTCGCGAGCGGCGCGAGCTCGGCCTTCGGTCGGCCCGTCAACTGCGCGACGCCGCAGCTCTTCGAGGTCGGAGCCAGAAACCCCGCCGCGCCGCCGTGGGAAGGGCGCCTCATCGGCGTGCCCGCGAGCTCCAACGCCACCATCGACGACATTCGGCTGCACAACGACCGCATCCAGCTCGCCATCAACGCGATGCGACCCTACGGCGCCACGCCCATCGCCGGCCTCTTGGACGACGTGAAGTATTACTACTGGGGCGATCCCGTTGGCCCGCAGAAGACCGACGTCTACGTGCAAGGCGGCTGTCGCGAGAACTTCGTCATCCTCGTGTCCGACGGCGCGCCTAACCTCGACGCGCGGCCTCAGTGCCTGCCGGAAGGCCCCGCCGCGCCCGACGGCAAGTGCCCGTTCAAGTTGCCGGAAGAGATCGCCGACCAGATGCTCAAGGGAACCGACGGCACCTTGAGCGGCAACAAGGTCACGACCTATGTCATCGGCTTCGCCGTGAGCAAGATCGAGGACGACACCCCGATCGAGTGCGAAGACCTTGCCCGCGACCCGGTGGCCTTCAACAACGTCTGCAGCGATCCCACCAAGAAGGCGCTCTACGGCGCGTGCTGCACGCTCGAGAAGATCGCCATCTCCGGCGGCACCGAGAAGGCCTACTTCGTCAAGACGCAGCAAGACCTGAGCGCCGCCCTCGCCGACATCATCGGCCGCATCGGACGCCGCATGACGACCCGCACGGTCCCGGCCTACTCGCCCCAGGTGGCCGAGGTCTCGAACGATCCTGCGAATCCCATCACGAACGCGTCGATCTTCCTCTCCGCCTTCAAGCCGTCGCCGGGCGAGGCGTGGCGCGGGACCGTGCAACGCACGCGCTACGTTTGCGGTTCGAACTTCCAACTTCAGACGCCTACCCTCGACCTCACCAAGGGCGACGATTTCGCCGAGAATCTCAACAACGGCAGCGGCGGAAAGAATGCCGAGCGTCGCTTCGTGGTCGTGGAACCGGCCGCCAAGATCGACGGAAGCAAGGACCCGAGCGGCACCATCCGGCCGTACATCTCCGTGACCGCCGACGGCCTGCCGCTCTACTCGGCGACCATGACGGGCCCCTCTGTGGCCGCCGACGCCATCGCGGCGCTGTCCGACAAGGCGCTCAAAATTCAGACGAGCGACTGCCCCAACCTGCTCAACAACCAGTTTCTCTCGACCGACGACTGCAAGAAGGTCGCGCTCGATTTCGCCATGGGCTCGGCCAGCAGCGTAACGATGCCCAGCGGCTACGCGGCGTTCCGCTCGCGCGAGAAGAACGCCTTTGGCGACATCTTCCACGCGACACCGATGGTCGTTGGGCCGCCCAACGCGCTCATTCGCGACGAGACGTACCAGAAGTTCCGTGCAATCTACAAAGATCGTCCGACGGTGCTCTACGCGGCCACCAACGACGGCCTGCTCCACGCCTTCGACACGAGCGTCTCAGCGCTGGAGCGAAACGAGCTTTGGGCGCTCTTGCCGCCGGCGGTGCTCCCGAAGCTCATCGGCGTCTATCCGAGCGGCCACACGTTGATGCTCGACGGCACGCCGGTCGTGAAGGACACCGTCTGGGACCGCAAGTCGTCGGAGCTGACCGACGAGACCAAGTGGCACACCACGCTCGTCGCCGGCTTCGGCGGCGCCGGGCGAGGCTACTTCGGTGTCGACATCACCGACCCGCGGCGCCCCGACGCAGAGCCTCCGGGCCTCGGACCGAAGTTCCGCTGGCAGCTAACCGACATGCCGCCCGACCCCCTCAGCGGCGTCACGAAGCACATCTTCGGCGCGCGCTCCGGGACGCCCGCCATCACGACGGTCTTTGCCGATCTCGGCGGCGGCCAAGGCGCCCGCGAGATTGGCGTCGCCATCCTTCCCGGCGGCATCGAGACGGGCCCCTTTGGCGTGGCGGCCTGCGATCGTGCGAACACGGACCGCTCCAAAGACGGCGGGCCGCAGCTCGACGTGGGCTACGCGCCGCGCGCTCAGGTGCGCTGCTGGGCGGCGCCGGGCCAACACGTGGTGGGTCGCTCGCTGTCCGTGGTTCGCCTCGACACCGGCGAGATCCTCCGCACCTTCATGCGCGCCGCCGACGCGCCGAAGGTCCTTACGGACCAGTCACGGGTCACCGACACGCCGCTCGATTCGCCCATGACGGGCCTGCCCGTCGTCTACCCGCCCCAAGTGGGCGCCGTCGCCCAGAAGGTCTTCATCGGCGACGCCGACGGCACGGTCTGGCGCTTCGACTTCACCTCCAAGGACCCGGCGCAGTGGAAGGGTGAGCTCTTCTTCGACACGGTGAACGGCAAGGTCGACTCGTCCCCGACGGCCTGGAACAAGGGCCAGCCGATCGTGGTGCCGCCGGTCGTCTCGCTCGACCGTTTCGGACAGCTCGTGGTGCACGTGGCGACCGGCGACCAGGACGTCTACACGGCCACGGGAAACAACTACCTCTACTCGCTCTCCGAGAAGCTCTCGACGGACGGCTCGCCGAAGCTCCGATCGTTTCCCAACTGGTACCTCTCGTACGTCAACGGCGAGCGCGTGTCGGGGCCCATGGCCGTTTACGACGGCATCCTCTACTTCGCGACGTTCGCCGCGGCGGAGCAGACCTCCATCTGCACCGGCGGCATTCCCAAGGTGTGGGGCCGCGACTTCATCACGCCCGAGGATCTGTCGGACCTCTCCAAGGGCGGCCTCAAGCGCCTCAACCCCGCCGCCGCAAGCCCCGTTCCTGACTACATCGACCCTGGCTTCACGGGGAAGATCATCCCCGGTGTCTCCATCAACGTGACGCCGACATGCGCCGACACGTCCGTGTCGACGCAAGACCCGTACGTGCCCGGGGCCTCGCACTACGCCGTCTCGAACGTCAACTCGGGCAGCCCGTCGTTGCTCGCGCAAGTCGGCGGCCAAGACGCCAACGGTCGTCCTCTCAAGCTCGAGGTCTCGTTGCCGAAGCCGCGCACGCCGACCTCCGTCGACTCGTGGGCCGCGGTCGTCGAGTGACGCGGCTCTACCGGCATCGCGGCCCGGCGCTGGCGCTGGCCATCGCCGCCCTCGGAGGCTGCGCCCGCAAGGAGGTGCCTCCGCCCGTGGCCGTGGCGGTCGACGCGGGACCGCCGCTAGCCAAGAAGCCCGCCGATCACCTCGCTCCCGGTGAGCTAGTGGAGGGGACCGAGAAGGTCTTCGGGCTCACGATTCCCAAGCTGATGCACGTGGATCGGCGCTTCGACGACCTCGTGTTCGTGTCGGGCCCCGTCGATCCGAACCTCGTCACGAAGTACGTCGAGGCGCGCGTGCGCAACGGTTCCGTCAAGCAAGTCGGCAACGACCAGGTCTTCGAGAAGGTCAACGCCATCGGCGAGACGAGGCCCCTCAAGATCACCGTGGCGAAGGGCACCACGGGCACGGGGACGAGCATGCAGCTTCGCGACGTCACGCCGCCGCCGCAGGTGGCCCTGCCCGACGAAGAGGCGCGCTGGCGGGCTGTCGGTCTCAAGCCCAACGGCGAGCCGCTCGACAAGACGAAGCTTAGGTAGGGGCCGCGAGGCAGCGCGCGAGGAGCGCCTCGGCAACTGCGTCCGTCGCGTCGCCATCGGCGAGGCTCGGACATGTGAGCGCTACGTCAACGATGCCGAGCCCGAGGAGCTCGTCCGCGTTCCGCCCCGTTGACGCGTCGGCGACGGCCGCGCTTGGCGCGAACAGCACCACGATAGGCGGGGGCAACCCCATGGCGGCGGCCGCGCGCGTCGCGCTCACGACGTCGTGCAAGACACCGAGACGGTCCGAGCCGACGAGCAGCCAAACGCTCGGCTCGAGCGAGCGCACGAGATCCGCGTTGCAAAGGCCGGGCGCGAGCGGCGTGAAGAGACCGCCCGCACCTTCCACCACCAGAAGGTCCTCGCCGCGCGCCAGTTCGCCGGCCCGCTGCGCGATGGCCGCCCCCTCGATGAGCACGCCGGCGCGCGCCGCGGCGAGGTGCGGAGACACGGGCGGCTCAAAGCAATACGGCGTCGGCGTGGGTCCGCGTCCGCAAGCGCGCGCGTGACGCCGCGCATCTTCATTGATCTCGCCGCGCGCTACCCCCGTGGCGACCGGCTTCCACCCGACGGCGCGGAGCCCGCGCCGCCGCGCCGCTGCCAGCAGCAAGCAGCTTATGTACGTCTTCCCGACGTCGGTGCCGGTGCCCATCACGACGACGGTTCGCGCGCGGGACGAATCGCTGCGTGGCTCCACCGGTCTCCGCTACCAACGCGAGGCGTCGGCCACAAGTGCCGGCACGGATTCTCGAAGGACCGCTCGTCGCCGTTGATAAGCTTCCGTCGTGACCGCTCCCCTCGTCGGCCGTGACGGCGAACTCGCGCTCTTTCGACGCGCCATCGAAGAGCGCGTCCGCACCGTCTCAGTGTCGGGCCCCGCCGGCGTGGGCAAGAGCGTCCTGGTTCGAGCGGGACTCATCGGCACAAGCCATGCCCTCTGCGTCATCGAGGACGCGTCGCTCGCGCTCTTGGAGCACGTGGCCATCGCCCTCGACGTGCCGCTGCTCGTCGAAGACGAAGCTCGCCGTGAGGCCCGCGTCCTTTCGGCGCTCGCGGCGCGGGCTCCCTTCGCCCTTGTGCTCGATGGCGTCTCCCTCGAGGGCTCCGCGCTCTTGCCTGTGCTCGAGCGATGGGCCTCTGCGACGGGCGACGACGTGACGTTCGTCGTCACGTCGCAGCGGCGGCTCCCTCTCGCGCGCGAGCTCGCGCTCGCGCCGCTCGCCACGGCGCCGACGGGAGCGTCGCTGGCCGACGCGCAGGCACGGCCCGCCGTAGCGCTCTTCGTCGAGCACGCTCGTCGACGGAGCGGCTTCGCCCTCGACGAGGAGAACGTCTCCGACGTCGTCGCCATCGTGCAGGCCCTCGACGGTCTGCCGCTCGCGCTCCTGTTGGCGGCGGCGCGGGTCGGGATCCTTGGCGCGAGGCGGACCCGGGAGCTCCTTGAGCAGCGCTTCGAGCTCCTTGTCTCCCGCGAAGAAACGCTCCCCCGTCACAGGTCGCTCGAGGCGGCCCTCGCGTGGTCGTGGGATCTGCTCACCGAGACGGAGCAGCACGACCTGACGGCGCTCGTGACGTTTCGCGAGGGCTTCACGCTTGCCGCCGCCGACGCGGTCCTGGGCGCCGGCGGCGAGCTCTCGGCGTTGGCCCGCGTCGAAGCCTTGCTCGACACGTCCATGGTGCAACTCGTCGTCACCGCGACAAGTTCGGTCGCGGCCCGGTTTGCGCTCTACGAATCGGTTCGAGCTACGCGAGCGTGCGCCACGACGGCGCCGCTCTGCGCGAGGCGACGGCGCGCCACGCCGCGTATTTCGTGGACGCCGCGGAGGCGCAAGCGGAGCGCGTGGCCAAGAGCGGGGACCTCGCCGCGCGCAGGTGGTTGTCAGCGGAAGCCGCCAACGTTCGTGCCGTGGCGCAAGGAGCCGCGTCCGCGGCGGACCGGCTGCGCGCAGCGCTCGCTCTCGAGTCGATCTTTCTAGCGCGAGGGCCCCTCGAAGAGCACACGAAGCTCGTCGAGGCGAGCCTCAAGGAGCTCGGCAACGCGGACTCGCACGACAGACTTCGCCTTCGCGCTCGCTTTTCGCTAGGGCTCACGGACATTTTTCGCGGGCGGCGCGTCGAGGCCGGTCATGCGCTCCGAGCCGTGCACGCCGAGGCGCAGACGCTCGGGCACTTTGACCTCGCGGCTCGCGCGGCCTCGAAGGCGGGCCTCGTGCTTGGACTCATGGGCGACGCCGCTGCCGAACCACTCTTCGCGGCGGCCGCTGCGCATCTCACGCGGCATCGCTCCGCCTCCACCGAACCGTGCGACTCGCTGGTGGGCATGCTGGCGAAGGATCGGGGGATGGTGCTCTCCGAGCAGGGCGAGAACGCCGAGGCCATCGCCGCCTTTGGCGAGGCCCTCGAAGCCTTTCGCGCGGCCGGCGACCTCCGCGAACAGGGCTTCGTTCTCGCGGCCATCGCCGCGCGCCACCTCGACGCCGGCTCGCTCGCCACGGCACGGAACGTCGCCGCCCGCGCCCTGCACGACCTTGAAGAGGCTGGCGACCGGCGCACGCTCGCCTGGACGCGGCACTTGCTCGCCATCGTGGCCCTCGAGGAAGGCGAGCACGCCACCGCAACGGAGCACGCGGCTGCGGCGCGCGCCCTCGCTCGCGGCGTTGGTGACGCGTGGACGGAGGGCATGATCACGGGCGTCTTGGGCCACATCGCGCTCGACACCGGCGAGTCCGCCGCCGCCGACGCGCGGTACCGCGAGGCGGAGCCGCTGTTGCTCCGTGCGGAAGACGGCCGCTCGCTCGGCATCGTGAAGGCAGCCTGGGCCGTGGCGCTCGATCGCCTTGGCGAAACGCTCGAGGCGACGCGCCGCCTCGCCGAGGCGCGCGAACTCACGAGCGCGCGCGGCCGTCCCGGCGACCAGGAGGCTGTTGCTCTCTTTGGCGCCGTCTTGGAGCTCGCGCGAGCCGGACACCTCCACGCTCGAGGCGACGCGCAGGCAGCGCGAGCGATGCTCGACGATGTCCAACGTCTCGTTCTCCGCATCGCCGATCCGGCCGGTGGCGTCTTCCGCTCCGACGAGGTGCGCTTTGCGGAGCGCCTCGCGAAGCGTCAGCTCGACGCGACCCTCGGTCGCCTCGGTCCCGCGGCGGCCGGTCCCTCGGAGCTCGTCGTGGCGCCCGATGGTCATTGGTTCCGACTGCCCAGCGGCGAGAAGACCACGATTCGAGGACGGCCCGTCGCGGGCCGCCTCCTCTTGCTCCTCGCCAAACACGCCGTCACCGAGCCGGGAAAGCCGGTCCTAGCGGCGGAGCTCATCGCCGCCGGGTGGCCCGGAGAGAAGATCATGCCGGCGGCGGCACAAAACCGCCTCTACGTCGCCATGGCACGCCTTCGGCAACTCGGCTTGAACGAGCTCATTCGAAACGAGGGCGACGGCTATTTCGTCGCCGCGACGACGCGCGTGCGCTGGGCGGAGCTCGGCGAGACATAGCTTGAGCCTTCGTCGGCCCGCGGCTAAGAACACGACATGTTGCGCCTAGCGACGCTCGCTCGGCGGCTCTTGCCGCCCACCGCGGCCGCGCTGGTTCTTTCCTGCGAGGGTAGCCCCAGCGGCGACGAGAATCGGTGCCGGAGCGCGAGCGCCTGCGGCGCCACCGACGCGCTCGTCGTGATGAGCGATCAATCCTCGGGGGGGGTGTCGGCCATCTCCGCGGCAGCAGGCTCGGCGACGACGGGCTTCTTCGGCGTTGATCTTGGCGCCGACCCGCAGCTCTCGGTCTCGCGGGGCCGAAGTTTCTACGTGGCGCGCGACCTCGATGCCATCTTCGAGCTTTCGCCGCGATGCGGCGAGCCCCTCTGTCGCTTCAGCACCAAGCAAGACGGTCTCTCCGGCAGCTCCAACCCGCAAGGCGTCGGCGCCGCCCCCGACGGCTCGCTCTGGGTGCCGCGCTTCGCGTCGGCCACGCTCGCGCTCCTCGAAGGGGGCGGCGTTCGACAGACGCTGCCGCTCCCCGACCTCGACGGTGACGGGAACCCGAACGCGAGCGGCATCGCGATCGTCGACGTGGACGGTGTGAGCAAGGCCATCGTCACGCTGGGCCTCCTAGACGACAAGAACGCGACGCCCTTCCGGGCGGTGAGGCCTGGCGCGCTCGCCATCTTCGACGTCGCCACGCGAACGCTCGAGCGCACGACGCCGCTCGCGGGAAGAAACCCCTTCAACGCCGTCGTGTTTCACGGAGGGGCACTCTTCGTCACCGACGCGGGGAACTTTGACGCCGACGACGAAAGGGACGCGGGCATAGAGCGGGTGGATCCGCACCATCCGGAAGACGCACGCCTGCTCATCACGGAGGCGACGCTCGGCGGAAGCGCCTCAGCGGTGGCGATCGCCGATGGATGCGGCGCCGCCATCATCGCGGACCGGTCGAAGACGAACGCGACGAGCGTCGTCACCTTCGATCCGGAAACGGGAGCACCGCTGCGAACGGCCACCCAGGGCGGCGTGCTCTTCGGCCCATCCCTCGACTATCACTTCTGGGCCATCGCCTTCGTGGGCGACAAGCTGCTCGTTGGCGATCGCAGGCGCAGCGCCAGTGGCTATCCGATCCACGTCTGGAACAAAACGGGCCGCTGCGAGCTCGCGCCGCGCGAAAGCCCCATCTACGTGGCGCAGAAGCCCGTGGCGCTGAGGGCGATGCCTTGAGCCAGGGCGCCGAAGGAGAAGCGCGTAACGCGGGCCGCGGCGGCGTCCTGGTGCTCGGCGCCAAGGTCTTCTTCATCGTCATCGGCTTCATTCAGCAGGCGCTGCTCAAGCACGCCCTCGGGCTTTCCGAGTACGGCGCTCTCTCGCGCGTGTTGGCGCACGCCAACATCTTGAACAACGTCGTCGTGCAGGGCTCCATTCAAGGCGTCAGCCGGCGCGTGGCGCCGGTGCGCGAGCACTTCGAAGGAGAGCTGCGCGCTTGCCTTCGCGTGCACGTTCCCTTGGCCTTCGCGCTCGCGGCGGCGTTTTTTCTCCTGGCCGAGCCCATCGCCGCCTTTCAGAAGGCGGCGCACATCGCGTCGCCGCTGCGCGTGATGGCCCTCGTCATCCTCGCATACGGCATCTACGCGCCGCTCGTGGGCGCCCTCAACGGGCGCGCCCGTTTCGACCGGCAGGCAGCCCTCGACGTCATTTTCGCAACGCTCCGCACGATCGGCCTCGTGGGCCTCGGCTGGCTCTTCGTGCGCCGGGACCTCGGCGGCGCCGTCGGAGCCTCCGTCGGCTTCGCGAGCGCGGCGCTCCTCGTCGTGCCCCTGGCCGCGAGGTGGGCGCAGCAGCGGGACCGTGCGAGCGCGGGACGAGCCGATGCGGAGGCCCATCCAACGAAGCTCTCCGCGGGCACTTACCTCGCGGCGCTCTCGCAGGTGGCCATCGCGCAGCTCTTGGTCAACGCGCTCATGCAGATCGACATCACGCTGGCCGGACGTTTCTTGTCGGAGGCGGCGCTTCTGGCCAACAGCGACGCAGGCGTCGCAGCCAAGCGCGCCGACGAATGGGTGGGCGTGTATCGAGCGTGCCAGCTCTTCGCGTTCTTGCCGTATCAGCTCGTATTGAGCGTCGCGCAGGTGCTGTTCCCGATGGTCGCGCGCGCTCACGCACAGGGAAACGACAAGCTCGTCGCCGAGACGGTCGAGCGCGGCCTTCGCATCGCGACGTTGCTCGCGGGGGCCATCGTCGCCATCGTGGCGGCCAATCCCGGCACGTTGCTACGTTTCGCGTACGGCCAAGAGGTCGCCGACCGCGGCGCCGACACGTTGCGCATCCTGGCCCTTGGACAAGGCGCCTTCGCGCTCTTCGGCGTGGCTTCCACCGTCCTCGTGAGCTTGGGACGCGAGCGCACGAGCGCCATCTTGAGCGGCGCCGCCCTGTCGGTGGTAGCCGCGACCTGCTGGGCGTTCGTCTCGGGCGCCACCTTTGGTGAAGAGCAGTTGCGGCGAACGGCGCTCGCGACCTCTCTTGGTTTGGCCATTGCCGTGGTCCTCGCGGGCGTCGCCGTCAAGCGAGCGGCCGGCGCGTTCGCGCCGCTCTTGACGCTGCTGCGTGTCGCGCTGGCGATCGCGACCGCTGCGGCGTCGGGCCTCGCCATGGCGAGCCTCCCGAAGCTGCCTTCACTCGTGGTAGCCGCGCTCGGCGCGACGACGGCGGTCCTGGCGTACGGCGCCGTCCTTTGGCTAACGCGCGAGCTCACCTCGGACGACGGTCGGAGCGTGGTCCGGCTCGTTCGCAAACCGCGCTGACAGGCTTACCCGCCAGACCTGGGCCGACGGCCTGTTCAGGCGCGGCCGCACGACGCTGGCACAGGGTGACACTTGCTGGGCTGGCGAAGGCCGCGGGGATCGACCCCGCCGCTCTGGCATGACACGTGCTCGATGCCGCCCATGCGTTCGCGTCAGCTTCACCAGCTCTTCCGTCGAATCATTCCCCTCGCGCTCGCGCCCTCCGCGGCGATCGCGGCTTGCGGGGGCACGATCGAGTCTTCCGGCAGCGGTCCGGAGGCAACGGCGACCCCGGAGCCCGTCCCCACGGCGGCGCGCGGTACGGCGCCGGCCTCCGAGTCCTCCGAAGCCGGTGCCGCCCCCGACGCCGGACGACGCGATGCAAGCCTCGACGCGCACGTCGCCGACGCTCCGTGCACGACGCCGGTGCCAAGCCCGTCGCCGTCGCCACTGGATGGCAGCGTCAACTCGTGCGCGTGGAGCGTTCCGCTCCCTTGCGACTACGATCTCGACGCGGCAGCGCCGTCACCAGAGGACTGCTCGACATTGTGCGGCGCCATCGCATTCGGGTGCTACGTAGGCTCCGCATCGACCGGCGGAGGAGAGCCGACGCCGGTGCTCAACTGCTACTCGTGCGTGGCGGGCCGCCGGCCCGAGGGGTTCCTTGCCTCGCCGTGCGCCGGCGCGGACGTCGGCGCGTACCTCGCCGCGAGCGCCGAGCTCGAGGCGGCTAGCGTGTTCGCGTTTCAACGCCTCGCCGACGAGCTGGCGCATCACGGCGCCCCAAGTGCGCTCGCTCGCCGCGCGCATCGCGCGGCCCGCGACGAGGTGCGGCACACGAAGACGACGCTCGCGCTGGCGGCTCGGCACGGGCGCACACCGCAATTGCCATCGAGCGCGCCCATGGTCCTGCGCGGGCGCCTTGAGGTCGCCGTCGAGAACGCCGTCGAAGGCTGTGTGCGCGAGACCTACGGCGCCCTCGTGGCGCATGTTCAGGCGGAGCGCGCGGCCGACGAGACGGTGCGCGCGGCGATGCGCGCAATCGCCAATGACGAGACGGACCACGCGGCGCTCTCGTGGGCCATCGCGAGTTGGCTCGAGGCGCAGCTCGACGCCGATGCGCGCGCCCAGGTGAGAAGCGCCTTCGAGGCCGCCATCGACGCACTGGCCACGGCGGCCGCCGTCGACCCGCCGCGAGAGCTCCAAGAGGAGCTGGGGCTGCCCTCCGCTCCCGAGGCCGCGGCGCTCGTTGATGGGCTGCGCGAACTCTTGTGGGCCGCGTGACGGGCGCCCGCGACGAGCCCCTCGCGAGGGCCGGGAGCGAACGCTCCGGCTCACCCGCGTGATAGAGTGCGGCCCATGCGCCAGATCGGGAGACGCGGCCTCGCCGCTTTCACGCTCGTGTGCGTTCTCTTCAGCTGCGTCACCGCACCGGCCCGCGCCAACGACGCGGCGGCGGGCCATTTTGCACGAGCCGTCGAGCTCTACGACGAAGGGGACTCTGCAACGGCGCTCGTTGAGTTTCGGCGCGCCTATCAGATGCAGCCGCACCACCGCGTCCTTTACAGCATCGGCCAGACCGAGTTTCAGCTCCAGAACTACACGGGCGCGCTGCAAGCCCTTCGCCGCTACCTCACGGAGGGCCGCGACGGATCGCACCGAACCGGCGCATCGAGGTGGAGCGCGACATCGTTCGGCTGCAAGCCCGCGTGGGGACCGTTCACGTGCGGGCCAACGAAGCGAACGTGGACCTCTTCGTCGACGACCGAAAGGTGGGCGTGTTGCCCATCGCCGACGGCGTCGCGCTCAACGCCGGGCGCCGGCGCCTGCGGGCGCAGAAGGCTGGCTTTTCGCCTGACACGCGCGAGATCGAGCTCGCCGGCGGCGACGACGTGGCCGTCCAGTTTCAGCTGCGGGGCGCCCCCTCCTCCGAGGCGCCGCGCGACGCTAGCGCGGAACGCAAGGCGCCCGGCCAACTCGCGAGGACGCTCGGCTATGTCGGCGTTGGTGTGGGCGGCGCCGCGCTCGTCACGGGCCTCGTGATCGATCTGGGCCCCCTCGGGAGCACCGTGGACGAGTTCAAGAAGGCGTCAGACACGGGCGACGACCGGGCGGGAGCGCTCAAGTCGCGCGCCGAGCGCGAGCGGACGCTGGCCCTGGTCGGCTACATCGGCGGAGGCGTCCTCTTGGCCGGCGGCGTCACGCTACTCGTCTTGGCTCCGCCGTCGCAGCCTGTGACCGCGACGGTTCGAGCGGACCTGACGGGACGCCTCGTCCTCGATGGCCGGTTCTGAGCGAATGCGGACTCAGTCGCACGTGCCGGTGAGCGGCACCTCGGCGGTCTTCGCCATGGTCGCCTCGTCGTAGCGCGTCTGAGTGACGAAGGCGCCCTTGTCGACCTTCCACATGAGGGTCCCGTTGGTGACGACGCCTCGCGTATCGAACTGAATGCGGCTTGAGGCGCCTTGATAGTTGACGCGCTCGCCGCGGCGAATCGCGTCGCGCATGAGGCGAAACTCCGTGGGCCCGTAGGTCGTCTTTCCTGCGTCGTCGTTGGCGATCTCGAAGAGGCCGTCGCGGATCTTCGCGCGGCTCGCAGTCCCGCCGGCGCGCTCGATGGCGAGCGCCGAAAGCATGATCGCGTCGAACGCGTTGGGCACCGCCACCGGCACGGGCGCGTCCACGTCCACCTGGCGAAATCGATTGTAGACCTCACGAAACTTCTTGAACTCGGGCGTCGCCGGCTCGTAGTCCACGTCGGCGCCTAGGACGCCCTCCGCCGGGTTCGTCGCGTAGAGCTTCGATTCGGTGAGGAAGGCCGGCGTCCGGAGCGAACTCGTCCCCACCCAAACGAAAGAGGCCCACTCGGCCTTCTTGGCTGTTGTCCGCCGGAACTCGTCGAGGAAACGCGCCGCCGTCGTCGGCAGGGACACGAGCACGCCGCAGTTAGGTCGCGGCGAAGAGGTGAGGATGGCGTCGATCTCGACCGCGTACTCCTCCTTGGGTGCCGGCGGGATCGACACGCGCTGTCGCACGCATCCCTTGCCGTGCGTGGGCAAGAGGTCGGAGACGGCGTCAGCGTAGTCCTGTCCCGTGGTGTCGCTCGAGTGAACGATGACCATGTTCTTGCACACCGTCGCGCTCCCCTCGCCGGCCCACATGGCGATGGTCTGCGCCGATCCGCGCCGGATCGAGGTGATGGTCTGGAACAAGTACCGATCCCTCTCCGGTTGCGACGCAGCCAGCGACGAGGCACCGGCGTAGGGCGTGATCTGCAGGAGGCCAGCCGCGAACGACACGGGAGCGGCGGCCAAGACTTGCGCGCTTCTTAGCGGACCGATGACCACGGCGACTCGGTCGTCGACGAAGCGGCGGACTAGCGAAAGAGCGACTTGCTCGCTGCTTTGATCGTCTTCCGTTCGCAGCTCGATGCGGCGTCCGGCGACGCCGCCCTCGGCGTTGATGGCGTCGACGGCGAACTGCATCCCGTCAACCACCGGCTGACCGATGGTGAGCGCGCCGGAGAGGGGCATCATCGCGCCCAGCTTGATGGGTCCACGGTCAACTTCGCAATAGCCCCGCTCGGAATTGCAGCGCAGGCCCAGCGCGCAATCGCGGTCTGCAGAGCAGTTCTCCAGGGAGGTAAAGACGTGACACGAAGGAAGCACCAAGGCGGCTCCCGTGGCGACGGCGAACGCAGCGAGTCCGTGCTTGCGCCAGCGTCCACCTCGATTCGTCACGCCTAGCCTCATGTGCCGACGATTATTCACTAGGACGGGAGCCTCGCGGCGGACAATCGCCGCCGGAGCTTGGCGCCTCGCCGCGTGCCCGCGACGCTTCGCGCGGGGAACCTCGCGAGCCAGACCGAGCGTGATTTCTGTTGCGGCGTGGCCTCCGGCCCCGTCTTCTTCTCGCATGAACCGCGCCGCCATTGCTCTCACGTTCGGTCTCTCGTTTGCGCTGTGTGCGTGCGCGGCGGCGGCGCCGACGTCTACCGCCGAAGCCGTCGCAGCCCCAAGCGCGAACGCTAGCGGCGCCGCACCGACAGCGACCCCGAGCGAGGCTCCCGCACCCAAGCGCGGAGCCCCCGAGCCGCAGAAGGAGCCCGAATCGACGATGGCGTCGCAGCGCGCGCCCTTCGTCGCAAACTGCATGCAGCGCGCTCGCTCGAAAGCCTATTGCGAATGCGGCTGGGACCAGTTTCAGCAGATCTTCAAGGAGGCGGACCTCAAGGTCGTCCCGGGCCCCAACGATCCCAGGATCGCGGCACTCATGGAGCGAACAAAGGGCCAATGCGCCAGCAAGCTCACCGACGAGCAGATTCAGGAGAACTTCCAGGAAGGGTGCCTCGCGGGCGAGCCCAAGAAGGAGAAGTACTGCGGCTGCGCGTTTCGCTCGCTTCGCAAGCGGCTGCCGCGCGAGGAGTTCATCAGCGGCGCGCCCATGGCGTCACCGGCCTTCAGTGAAGCCCAGGGCGCCATGCTCAAAGAGTGCGGCCCGCTCCTGTCGGAGCCCCTCATCAAGGCCGATTTCATGATCGGCTGCGGTGCCACCGAGGACCCCAGCCGCGTGCGTTCGTGCGAGTGCCTCTGGAAGAAATTTCGGGCCAAGCTCTCGGCGCAAGCGCTGCTCTCGGCGAAACCGGAAGACCTCAAGAAGGTGCCAGGCCTCGAGGCGTGCAAGTAACGAGGGCTCGCTTCCGGTCAGCCCGCCTTGCGCGGCCATCGGTCCGTTGGCGCCGAGGGCTCGAACTTGCGCCGCGACCGCCGCACAAAGAACACGTCCGAGACGCTGGCAGGGATGGGCGACGGTTGGCTCTCGCTGGAAGCGTCGTGGAGCACGAGCATGGCCTCGCCCGTCGTGGCTTCCTCGAGCGCACCAGCGACGACGTACGATCGTGCGGGGTGAAGTCCATAGGCCGCTAGGGCTCGCGTCGCGCCCTCGCATGCGGAGACGAAGTCGCCCACCTTCCACGCGAAGCCCAGGGCATCACTCGGCGCGAGCGCCGCGTCGGCCAGTCCGAGTTGCGCCATCACAGCCCTCGGCAGGCCCGCGATAGGAACGCCCGCGTAGGGCTCGGTCGCATCCCCGTTGGCGACGCGAATCGCTCGTTCAACAATTCGCAGCGTCGGATGGCCTTGGGCGCCGCTCCCCTCTTGTGATTTGCGCGGCGGGTCGAGCAAAGGAAGGATGACCGCTACGCGAGAGCCATCGGGTTCCAGGAGCGCGACCTCGGCGAGCCCTTCGTCGAAGTTCGACACGAGCGCGCCGAGGCGGGCCAGCCCGCCGGGCGCCGCGGCGATGCCGTTGAGCGTCGCGACGACGTAGCAGTCTCCCACGTCGAGCCTGGCGTCCACCATCAAGGCGGCACCACGACACTGAATGTCGTTGTAGAGCGCGACGCGCTCCTCGGGCGTGGCGACAACGACGCACGCCGCCCGAACGAAGCCGCTCCGGAGAGGCGGTTCCGGAGGGCGGACACGATACGGCGCGCGGCCCGGTCGTGGGTTCATGCGACGGGTCACGCACTGCGCGTGCCAAAGGGAGGGGGGTGCAGGCGCCACGCAACCCCGCGAAAACCGCGGGCGCTCTTTGGCCGTCCGATGCAGGAGGGCTCTCGTGAGCCATGGCGATGCACTCGATGTGCACAGCGGCTCGCCCGACACTCGCCGACGCGCGCGACGGGACGGACCACGACCGGCAGAAGGTCCGTGACGCCTGCCGGCAAGCTCACTATGACCTCGCGTCGGCCGCCAAAGCATGCCGGTCGCAAGGGGCACCATGAAGAACTTCGGAACCGTCGCCATCTCGCTGGTAAGCCTCTCGCTCGGGCTCGCGGCCCACGCCGCGCCAACGGTTGCGCCGACGCCGACCGTCAGGCCGGGCGTCGCGCCTCAAGCTCGCTCCATCTTTCGCATCGAAGGCGAGGTCATCGCCGTAGCCAACAAGTGCGGCGAGCCGATCACGGCACGCGTCAAGTTGACGAACAAGACGACCAAGCCTTGGAGCGGTGTCGTGAACCTCAGCGCCATCACGATGAAGTCGGTGAGCGTGAGCCTTGCGAGCGAAGGAGCCGATGCGACGAAGACCGTCGACCTCTCCCTCACGACGACGCTCGACTGCAAGAAGCCGCTCGGCAATCACAACATCCGTGTCTGGGGAGCCGGCGGGCCTGCGGACGTGGTCTACAGCAAGGCGCTCCGAGCCACGAAGGTCACGGCCGAGCGTCCCTACACGGCGCCGTCGGGGGCGAACACGCAACCGTGGTTGCGTCGCGTCGTCTTGAATGGCGCCTGCGGCGGCGCCATTTCACCGACCGTCTACCTCCAAAGTTCGGGGAACCAGCCGCAGTCGGCCAACGTGAAGTTGACGTTCGGCGCCGCCACGACGGAAAAAGCGGTCAGCGTCCTTAATGCCACGCCCGTAACGCTCGACGTCCCGGGGACGCTCGACTGCCAAGCCGCGACGGGCATCCCGGCGTTCGAATACGCGCTCCTCACGGGCAACGCGGTCGCCGGCAAGCTCGACGCCGTCGAGATCATGTTCGAGCCGTGACGCGAAGCGCCGGCCTCGCGACCGGCGCTCTCCCTGCATCGTCTACTGCGTCGTCTAAAGGAACGACCCCTTGTAGCTCGGGGGCATCGCCTTCGGCTCTTTGGCATCGAACCTGACGAACGAGGTCGTGTTCGACGGCACGAGGTAGACGTAGCGCCCGTCAAACGCCGCGCCGGCGAAGCTCGTCGCGCTGACGCCGGCGCCGTTCAGGTCGAAGGTCGTCATGGAGCCCGAGCCCTGGCCGCCATCGGGCAAGTAGACGAGCGATGGATCGATGCGCGCCGCGAGGCTGCCGCCGCTGGGCGCAAAGAACAAATACTTGCCGTCGGTGACGCCGCCGAAGACGTTCACGGTGCCTAGGCCTGTTATGTATGACCGTGCCGTCGGGAAGACCGCGCCGTCGGGATCGAACTGGAAGCCGATGCCACCGCTGGCCGGTCCGCCCGTCCAAATGTGGCGGCCGTCGTAGACGCCGTAGGCGCCGGCGCCGGAGCCGTTGGTCTGCCATGCGGCGGCGCTCGTGAAGGTGCCGCCGGTCGGGAAGCGGAGCGACGCACCTCCGAAGTAGTTGACGTTCGTGCCATCGAAGACGAGGCCCGGGAAGTTCGAGCACGCAGCGTGAATCGTGGTTCCGTCGATGAAGCTCCACGACGCGGCGTTCGTGAAGGCGCCCTGCGTGTCGTAGCGGAGAAGGTGGGAGTTGAACGGGCCGTAATAGACGTACCGACCGTCGAAGGCCGTCGACTGCCAGAAGCTCGTGAGCGAGGCGTCGATGGTGGTCGGGTTCATGAACTCCCAGGAGCCCGCCGCGGTGAAGCTCGCCTGCGTGTCGTAGCGAGCCATTCGGCCGCCCGGATGACCTTGCGTCAGGTAGACGTAGCGACCGTCGAAGGCGCCGGTCCGGAAGCCGGTGGCTTGCGCGTTCACGGTGGCCAGGTCGAAGAGCACGTACGAGTTCGCGTCGGTGAAGGACGCGGTCGTGTCGAAGCGAACGACCTTGCCGTGGAAGGATCCCTTGGGCACGAGGTAGATGTAGCGGCCGTCGAAGACGGCGCCGAAGAAGTCCGAGATCGCCGACGGCTGGCCGGCGGGCTGGAGGACAAACCTTCTCCCAATTCGCCGCCGTCGTGAAGGTCTTGTAGGTCGCCGCTCCGTCGCTGCCCGCGTCCGAGCTGGCGTCGGTGCCGGCGTCGACGACGCTCGTCTCACCGACGTTGGAGTCCGAAGCGTTCGCATCCACCACGCTCCCATCGGTAGCACTGGAGTCCGACGTGCTCGCGTCGCTGGTCGCGTCCGGCGTGGTCGCATCGGAGGTGCTCGTGTCGGCAGAGCCGGTGTCGGTCGTCGCGCCGTCGGCAGCGACGGCGTCGGTCTGCGCGCCGGCGTCGGCCACCGCCGAATCGGTCGATGTGCCGTCGGCGCCGGCGTCTTCGGACGACGCGGCTTCGTCGGAAGAGCACCCAGGCCCCACGCCCACGCCCACAGAAGCGGTCAAGAGAGAGAGCGCCACGAGGCGCGCTTGGGTTCGGTTCATTGGCGCACGCTATCACCGCCGGGTTTGCCCGCGCATCGCATGCATGGGTCGTCGGTCTCGGGGGATCGACCAGACGGGGTGCTCCCGACGATCGCGGATCAGGAGCGCCGTGCTGGCGCCGGCGCGAAGCCACCGAACCGCCCGGAATCCTAGAGGAACGGGCCGACGACGTCGGCACGGGCCGTGCTCAACATGGGCTATGCGAAGGTGGCTGTTCCGAGTCCTGCTCTTGGCCGCGCTAAGCGCCGCATGCGCGCCCCCTCCCGAAGCGGAAGAGAGCGACGACGCCCTCGTTGGGGGCTCGCGCGAGGCGGGCTGGCTCGCGGCAGGGTATTTGGCCTCGAGCGACACGCCTTCACGTGTCGTGTGCGGCGCGACGCTCATCGCGCCCAAGGTAGTGGTGACCGCCGCCCATTGCGTGCACCGCCACCGAACGGCGCCGCTGGTTTTCGGCGTGGGCTCGGTGCGCGAGCGGCGCCACGTCGCCGTGCGCTCGATCCACTACCACGCGGAGGCTCACCCCGAAGGCGAAGGCGCTGTCGATGTGGCGCACACGCTGAGGCTGAACGACCTCGCATACCTGCAGCTCGTGCAACCCGTCACCGACGTGGCGCCCGCCGCGATCCCTACGGCGAGTCCCAAGTGGGCAGGCTGCGACGTCCAACTCGTGGCCTACGGCGGTCGCGCCGAGGGCGAGAGCGCCCGCGTGAGCGCGACCGGCTGCGTCGTGCTGAAGCCGGAGATCGCGGGCGACGCGATCCTCGAAATTCGGCCGCGCGGTGGCGCCGCCGTGTGCCACGTGGACGGAGACGAAGGGCACGCGGCGATGGCGCGCGATGAAGCGGGTCGCGAAGCGCTCGTCGGCATCTACGTCGGCAGCGTCACGCAATCGATGAGCGACTGCCGGGCGCACCTCCAGCTCCTCAATGGCTACGAAGACGTCGCCGGCCACGCGGACTTCTTCGCGGAGGCGCTCGCAAGCGTTCGGTAGGCGCAGCGACCGCGCGGGCGGCGGCCCTCACCGCAGGAGCCACCCTTGCTCACCACGTCTCGGCTCCGTGGCACGACGTGCTGCACCGCCTCGTCGCCTTGTCGTAGTTCGTGATCTTGCTCCCCGCGACGTCCTTCACACCGTTCATGTGCGTCACCTTGTTCACGGTCTTGCTGGCCGCGCTGAACACGTAGCCGCTGCCGTGGCAATCGGCGCAGGTGGCGCGGTTATTCGGGTGCCGGCCGTGGTCGCCGGTCTGCGGCGGCGTGCCGTGGCACGAGCCGCAGGTCACGGTGCCGCCGGCCCACGCCGGCTGGAAGAGCGTGGCACCGCCGGTGAAGGAGCCATGGCAGTAAACATTGGAACATGTCGTTCCGTTCCACGTGGGCGCGGCGCCCCCCGTCTTCGCGAGGGGTCCGAAGGCGACCTGCGCGGTACCGTCGCTGTGACCGTTGCTCGTCGGCACCGCGTGACACTCGTTGCAGGCGATCGGCGTGTCCGCGAAGGTCGCCTTGTTCAAGTGCGCCTGGTGCGCGCCGACGGCGCGGGTCGTCGTGGCTGTCTCGCCCTTCGAGCCGAGTGGGGGCGATGACGCGAGTCGCGAGTCCGCGCCCGCAATCCCGACCCGCGTCGTGTCGCCGTGGCACGAGTTGCAGTTCATCGCTGAGAGATCGACGTTCACGACGCCGTTGACGTGTGTCGCCTTGTTCACCGTTTGCGCAGTCGCCGAGTAGCCCGGCCCGTGGCAGCCGGAACAAGCGAGCGCGGGATTGCTGTGAGCCGGCGTCGCCGGCGGGAGACCATGGCACGCGTTGCATGCCATGACGCCGCCGGTCCAGGATGGCGCCGCCGTCGTGGTTCCTCCGGGGAAGTTGCCGTGGCAATAACTACTCGCGCAGGTCGCGCCGTTCCATGCCGGCACGGCGTTCTTGCTCTTGGCCAAGGTCCCGAAGGCGATCTGGACCACCCCGTCGCTGTGGGCGCCGCTGATGGGAACCACGTGGCACTCGTTGCACGCGATCGGATCCGCGAGGACGCCCTTGTTGACGTGGCCCTGATGCGCGCCGACGGCGCGCGTCGACGCCGCGGTCTCGCCCTTGCTGCCAAGCGGCGGAGCAGACTTCACCTGCAGATCGGCGCCCGAAACGCCCACCCTGCCACTATCGCCGTGGCACGAGCTGCACGAGAGAGAGGACTCGTTCACGTTCACGACACCGTCGACGTGGGTCGCTTTGACGACCGTCTTGGCGGTGGCCGAATAGCCAGCGCCGTGGCAGGTCGAGCACTCGAGCAGAGGATTGCTGTGCGCGGGCGTGGTCGGCGGCAGGCCGTGGCAGGAGTTGCACGCCATCGCGCCACCGGTCCACAGAGGCGCGGCGGTCGTGGTCCCTCCGGGGAAATTGCCGTGGCAATAGCTGCTCGCGCAGGTCGTTCCGTTCCAGGCGGGGGCCACATTCCCGGTCTTCGCCAGCGCCCCGAAGGCCACTTGAACGACGTTGTCGCTGTGGCTGTTGCTGATGGGTACGACGTGGCATTCGTTGCACGCCACTGGGTCGGCGAGGACGCCCTTGTTGACGTGCGCCACGTGGGCGCCCACGGCGCGCGTGGAGATCGCCGTTTCGCCCTTCGTGCCGAGCGGCGGCGCCGACTTTGCTTGCGGATCGGCTCCCGCGACCGCCACACGGGCCCCGTCACCGTGACACGAGCTGCACGTAAGCGAGCTCGAGCTCACGTTCACGACGCCGTCGATGTGCGTCGCCTTGGCCACCGTCTTCGCAGTCGCGGAGTAGCCGGCGCCATGGCAGGTGGAGCACTCGAGCGAAGGATTGCTATGCGCTGGCGTTGCCGGCGGCGTGCCGTGACACGAGTTGCACGCCATCGCCCCGCCGGTCCACGCCGGCGCGGCCGTTGTGGCTCCGCCGGGGAAGTTGCCGTGGCAGTAGCTGCTCGCGCACGTCGTGCCGTTCCACGACGGGGCCGCGCCCATGCTCTTCGCCATGGCACCGAAGGTCACCCCGACGACGCCGTCGCTGTGTGCCATCGACGTCGGCACGACGTGGCAATCCTTGCACGCGAGCGGAGCGCCCGTGATGTCGGACTTGTTGACGTGCGCCTGGTGGGCACCGACCGCGCGCGCCGTCGTCGCCGTTTCGCCCTTGGTGCTAAGCGGCGGTGAAGACTTGAGCTGCGCGTCGGCCTTTGCGATGCCAGCGCGCGCGACGTCGCCGTGGCACGACGTGCACGTGAGCCCGCCCTGATCCGTGTTGACGACACCGTTAATGTGCAGTGCCTTGTTGACGGTCTTCGCCGCCGCCGAGTAGCCCGGGCCGTGGCAGGTGGAACATTCGAGCGCAGGATTGCTGTGCGCCGGCGTCGCTGGCGGCGCGCCGTGACAGGAGCCACACGTCATCGCGCCGCCGGTCCACGCAGGCGCGAAGGCGGTCCTGCCGCCGGGAGTTGCCGTGGCAATAGGTGCTCGCGCAGGTCGCGCCGTTCCAGGCGGGCACGGCCCCGGCGTTCTTCGCCATGGCGCCAAACACCATCTCGACGGTGCCGTTGCTGTGCGTCATCGAGGCGGGCACCACGTGACAGTCCTTGCACGCGAGCGGACCGCTCATGAGGTTGGCCTTGTTGACGTGCGCTTGGTGAGCGCCCACAGCACGCGTTGTCGTCGCCGTTTCGCCTTTGGTGCCGATAGGCGGTGACGAGAGGACTTGCACGTCAGCCTTCGCGATGCCGACGCGCGTCTTGTCGCCGTGGCAGGTGGTGCAGGTCGCCACGGGCGGAGTCGACCCGCCGCAGGTGCCTTGGTAGTTGCCGTCGACCCACGCCTGGAACGCCGCGATCTCGGAAGCGGTCGCCGGGTTGTTGAAGAACGCCGGCGGCATCGGCGCGATCGCGTCCTGAATCTTCTGCAAGACCGACTCGGCGACCAGCTTCGACGGGTCCAGCTTCGACCACTCGAAGAGCTGAGCCACCGTCATGAGCGACACTTGCGCTCCACCTTGCGGAGGGTCCGCGTGACAGCCCTGACACTTCGTCGCGAGGAAGGCCTGCACCTGGCAGGTGAACCCTGCCCCGAGCGGCGGCTCCTGCGGCGGTTTGGAGCCGCCGTCGGCACGCCCGCCGTCGGCAACGCTCGCGGGGGACACAACGCCCGGCGTCTCCGGCGAGGAGGGCGCCATGGCATCCACGGTCCCAACGTCGGTCGCCTCGGAAGCAGCGTTGTCGCAAGCGAGGAGCGCAGCAGCTCCGATGACCACGGCCCCAAGGACCGTTGCCGGGCTCCTGCGCTCTGTTCGCTGCGTTCGCATCGGAACTTTCTCCCAGACGTTGGCCCCGCGTTCGACTCGAGACGGCGCCTGCTTGGGTCCCGTGCCCTTGCCCTCGTCGCAGCAGGCAACACGGCCGCGCACGTCCACCCGCGCGCGGGCCTCGCTGTCATGTTTCCGCCGACTTCGCGGTCTTCACGCGCGCGTCTCGACAGCGCCACGGGCGTCGCGGCGCCATTCGATCGTCGTTCAACTGCCGAAGGGGCGTTGGATCTTTCCCGTGAGAACAAAGTTTCCACTCACGTCCTGGGCGCGCTGGCCCTGCGCCGTCTTCTCGATGCTGCACTCGAGCCCGTAGCGGTCGAAGACGAGGGTCGCGTCGCTGAAGCGGACACGAAAACCTTTGGGCTCCACGACGTAGGTCACCTTCGCCGCGGCGATGCCGTCGACGAAGTCGCTCTGCACGCCGCCGTTTCCCTGCGGCGTGTACGTCACGAGTGGAGCGTTCTCCGTGCCAAGGAGGACGGAGCACGCCCACGAGTACACCGACGGCGGCGGAGGCCAGGCCCCGAAGAACGCGACGCGCACCCATGGCTCGCCGTTGTCGAAGAAGAGCTGCGAGCCGGCGATATCAAGCGCGGGGTCGCCTTCGGCGGCGAGGTCCATCGGATCGGGGTTGAGAGTCGGATCGACTAGGTCCGCGTCGGCCCCGCTCTCAGCGCTCACCGCCGCGTTCGCCGCGGCGTCGGCGAGCACCGCCGCGGCGGGCGGCGACGACGAACCAACCGATGATGGCGGGTCCTCGGCGTCGTTGCAGCCGGTCTGGGTCAACGTCGCTCCCACCAACCAAGGAAAGGCTACGACGGCGAGCGCAAAGGGAGCGGAGCGCGAGCGCGTTGTCTGCATGGGGTCGACCTCTCGGTCGTGATCGTGTCCGAACGGGACGAAAACCAGGCAGTCTTTGCCCAACGAGCGACGTCAACCTCCGACCGTTGTTTTGACGAGCCGCCTGATCCCGACGCCCAAGGGGTACGGATGCTTCGGCGAGCGCTTGGCGACATGCACCAATCCACCACGACCCTCCTTGGACGCGTGTACGTGGGTCTCATCACGGCCCTTTGCGTGGCTGCGCTCGCTTCGGCTTCCGCTTGTGGCCGCGGCGCGACGAACGTTCACGAGACCGAGGCGGTCAAGGGGAGCGCGTGCATCTCGTGCCACTCGGGCGCCTATCAATCGGCGTCCAATCCGCTGCATGCCAATAAGATCCAGGACACGTGCCAGGAGTGCCACACGACGAAGCAGTGGAGTCCCGCCCAGGTTCAGAACCACAAGTGGTGGCCGATCCAGAACAAGCACGTCGATGTGAAGTGCGCGGCCTGCCACACGACCGGCTTTCGCGAGGGTGAAACGTCCAAAGAGTGCCAGAGCTGCCACCGCCAGAACTACGACGACGCCAAGAACCCAAAACACACCGGCCTGCCCCTCGACTGCGCGATGTGTCACGCCGACGTGGGCTTCCGTCCTTCCTCGTTCGCGCATCCGTGGCCACTCGAAGGCGCGCACGCGGCGACGCCGTGCGCCCCGTGCCACGCGGGCGAGCCGCCGGCGTACAAGGGGACACCGAAGGGCTGCCAAGACTGCCACCGGAAGGACTACGACAGCGCGAAGAACCCGCTTCACGCTGGGCTCTCAACGGCCTGCACGGATTGTCACACGACGAGGGCGTGGAAGCCGACGTCGTACGTTCACGTGTGGCCCCTTCAAGGCAAACACGTCGTGGTGCCGTGCAACAGCTGCCACACGGGCAATCCGCCGAAGTACAAGGGCACGACGACCGACTGCTACGGCTGCCATCAAGCGGCCTCCGATGCGAGCACGTTCCCGAACCACAAGGCATTCCCGCACACGTGCCTCGACTGCCACGCGATGTCGGGCTGGAAGCCTGCCCTCGCAGGGCTCCACCCGGAGGCCAAGTTTCCGCTCGCCACCGGCGCTCACGCGGACGCGCGCATTCGGTGCCAGGACTGTCACATCCTCGCCAAGGGCGCGTCGACGGCCGGCCAGAACACGGACTGCATCAACTGCCATATGGGCTCGCACTTGGGGGCGCCCATGGACGTCAAGCACGCGGACCTCAAGGTACCGGCCTACCCGCTCGCCCCCACGACGACGAACTACTGCCTCGCGTGTCACCTGACGGGGAAGAAATAGCGGCAGTTCGCTCCGCGATCACGGCCCCCTTCTTCGGTTGGCGTGCCTCTCGCGATACCTCGTCGGCGGCATCGACTCCCAACGCTTGAACGCTCTCCGAAAGTTTGCGAAGTCCGTATACCCGAGGGTGAACGCTATTTCCTCGAGGCGGAGCCCGTCGACCTTGAGGTGCTCGAGCGCCAAACGATGCCGGACGTCGTCGAGGATCTCGCGAAAGGAGGTCTCTTCTTCGACGAGACGGCGGTGCAGCGTTCGAGGTGTGAGGCGCATCAGGCGCGCGGCGACCTCAAGCGACGGGAACCCGTGCCGACGCTCCAGGAGCAGACGTCTAACGCGTCCCGCAAAGGTTGCGTTGGCCGAGAGTCGTTCGAGTTCTCGCTCGCAAATTTTGACGGCCTCCTGAAAGGCCAGCGGATCGGCCTCGCGCAAGGGCGTATCGAGGACGTCTCGTGGCAGGGTGAGGCCAGACCAGGTCGCGCCGTAGCGAACGGTGCAGCCGAACAGCTGACTCGCCAAGGCCGCGTAGGTCGGCGGAGCGAAGGCGAACGCGACGGTGTCGATGCGGGCCGCGCCCATCGAAATGGCGTCGAGGATGTTCTTCGTGGCCATGACCACGGCTTCGAGCACCGGTCGTTGGGCCGCGCCTAGGTCCACGATCTCGGCGAATCTCACGCGCACGCGTTCGCGCTCCTCCGTGACGCTCAAGCCGATCAGCGCGAAGCGCGTTTGCATGAAGGTCTCGAAGAGACCCAGCGCTTGGCGAACAGAGCCGCTGCTCTGCGCCGCGTACCCGAGGACGCCGTGTGTCTGAACCTCAAGACGCTGGCCCACGAAGAGTCCAAGGGCTGGCTCGCGCGCCATGGCGTCCGCGATCAGCTTCTCGAACGTAGCGAACGGGACCTCGGCAGCGGCGTCGTCAAGCGCGGCCGCCGTGAGCCCATGTCGCGCGAGCCAGAGCGCGACGTCGCCTCCCATCGCCCGAACTTGTTCCCCGATCTGGCGCAGGTACGGCATCGGAACCGCCACGGGCGCTTGTTCGCGTCGACGCACGGCCCATCCTGTCAATCAATGACCTCCGCTTGTCAACAAATGACCTGTCGCCCCCGCTTCCCGTTCGTATCCTCGAACGGTCAGAGGACCGATGGCCCCGAAGACCGCGCGCATCAACGACGAGCTCATCACGCTCCTGCCGAAGGAGACGCTGCTCCACGCGGCGTTGCGAAACGGCATCGCCTTTCCCAACAGCTGCCGCGTGGGTGGGTGCGGGACGTGCAAGTGCCGCCTCCTCGAGGGTGACGTAAAGGAATTGACCGAGACTGGCTACCTGCTCTCGGCGGAAGAGCTCCAGGAGGGGACCATCCTCGCGTGTCAGAGCGTCCCGAAGTCGAACGTCACGATCGAGGTGAAGCTCGCGGCGAGCCGCGGCATCGGTACGCGGGGCCACGTCGTCGGGCAGGAGAAGGTCACGCACGACATCACACGGCTCCGGGTGCAGCTCGATGAGAGGTTGAACTATCGCCCGGGCCAGTTTGCTGACGTCACGTTCGCCGACCTTACGGGCGTTGTCAGGTCGTACTCCTTTGGCACTCCGCCAACAGACAGCGGCCAGGTGACCTTCTACATCCGCAGGGTCCCTGACGGACGGCTCTCTTCCTTCGTCGATGAGAACGCGCTTGAGAGCAAGTCCGTGGTCGTTGGCGATCCATCGGGAGACTTCTGGCTACGCGAGGGCCGTGCGCCGCTCCTGATGGTTGCGGGCGGGAGCGGGCTTCCGCCCATCCTCGCGATGTTGCAGCGCGCCGCAGCGCTTGGCAGCACTCGGCCCGTGACGTTGCTCTTCGGGGCGCGCGAGGAGCGCGACCTCTATGCCCTCGCCGAGATCGAAGCGCTGCGGCGAACCTACCCGGGAGACTTTCGATTCATTCCCGTGCTCTCTCTGGCCCAAGACACCGATTGGCAGGGAGAGCGCGGGCTCGTCACCGACAAGCTCCCCGCGCTGCTCGAGCACGGCGCGCACGCCTACCTTTGTGGGCCGCCGGCGATGGTCGACCGCGCGACGCTCGTGCTTGAGGCGCACGGCGTTGCGCGAGAACACATCCACTCCGACCGCTTCACCACCCGAGCCGACGTGGATTCGCCGCAGCTCGCTGGCACTGCCTCTCCCGTCGCAGGCGCCTTCCACTACCTGAAGTTCGCGCTCTTCTACGCCATCGGGCTGTTCTCCGCCGCATCGTTGCTCGCCGGCGGCGGTCTCATCACGGCGGGACTGCTCCTTGTGCTCGTCCTCTACATCGTGGGCGACGCCATCGGCGGCGACGACACGTCCACGCCAACGTATTCTTATCCGCGCGTCTTGACGGCGCAGCTCTGGCTCGCGCTGCCGCTCCTGACGCTCATCGTCTTTGTCTCCGTATGGAGCGTGTGCGCCGGCGACCCGTTGGGCTTCGGTGGATGGGTCGGCCGATGGGCCGGCTACGACGTGCTCGCCGCACGGGCCACCACAAGCACGGGCCATCATGTCTCGGCGTGGCTCTTGACCGGGCTCATGATCGGAATGATCGGCACCATACCGGCCCACGAACTCACGCATCGCACGTGGGATCGAACGTCGATGTTCATCGGCCGGTGGCTACTGGCGTTCAGCCTCGACACGACCTTCGCCATTGAGCACGTCTACGGCCACCATCGGTACGTCTCCACGGCGGAGGATCCCGCGACGGCACCGCGCGGACGCAACGTGTACATGCACATCCTCGCTTCGACCCTCAAGGGCAACGTGAGCGCATGGACGATCGAGGCGCAGCGCCTCGATAAGAAGCAACGCAGGCATTGGTCCTTCGCCAACGCGCTACTCCGAGGCCAGTTGATGAGCGTCGCGCTCGTCGCGTTGGCGTACGCGATGGGCGGAGTTCGAGCAGCAGGCTTCTTTGTCGCCTGCGCCCTTTGGGGCAAGGCGCTGCTCGAGATCGTGAACTACATGGAGCACTACGGGATGGTCAGAAGTCCCGAGGCTCCGGTAGAGCCACGCCACTCGTGGAACACGAATAGGCGCGTCAGCTCGTGGGCACTCTTCAACTTGACGCGGCATTCGCATCACCACGCCCACGGTGAGGTCCCGTTCCAAGACCTCCGCCCCTACCCTGACGCTCCGGTCATGATCAGCGGCTATTTGACCACGATCGTCGTCGCTCTGATTCCCCCACTTTGGCACCGACTGATGACCCCTCGCGTCGTCGCGTGGGACACGCGCCATGCGAGCCCCGAGGAGCGCATCTTGACGGCCCGAGCTAACGCGAACTGGCACGACAGGTGATCACGCAGCGAGTCGCGATTACGCCAGCTCGCGGCGCTTGTCCTTCTTGCTCTTGCGCTTGCCCTTCACGCCGCCGTGCGCGTCGCGCGTCGGTGCGGCAGCCACGAGGCGCTCGAAGCCGCTGATCTTCTCGCGAGGCACGGTGACGCGGTGGCGCCGCTCGATGAGGCGAAAGTGCGGTTCCGCGTCGGCCGTCACGAAGCTGATCGCCACGCCCACGTCTCCGGCGCGACCCGTGCGCCCGATGCGATGCACGTAGTCGGTGGGCGACCGAGGCAGGTCGTAGTTTACGACGGCAGGAAGGTGCGCGATGTCGAGGCCGCGCGCGGCGACGTCGGTCGCGACGAGCACCCGCACTCGCTGAGCCTTGAACTCGGCCAGCGCCCCTGTCCGCGCGCCCTGGCTAAGGTCGCCGTGGAGTGCCGCCGCCGCGACGCCGGCGCGCTTGAGCTTCATGACGACGTGATCCGCGCGATGGCGACTCTCCACGAAGACCAGAACGTGCGACCAGCCGTGCGCATCGAGGAGGTGACGCAGCAGCGTCGTGCGCTTTCCCGCATCGACCTCGATGGCCCGCTGCGCGATGGTCGTGAGATCGGGCGCCTTGCCGCCGTCGATGTTGATGCGCGTCGGCTTGTTCAGGTGCTCATCAGCTAGCGCACGCACGGCGTGAGGAAAGGTCGCGGAGAAGAGGAGCGTCTGCCTTCGCTCCGGCAACTTCGCGACGATGCCCGCGAGCTCGTCGGCAAAACCCAGCGACAACATGCGATCGGCTTCGTCGAGCACCAGCGTAGCGACGGCGTCGAGCGTCAACGCGTTGTGCGCCACCAGGTCCAGCAGGCGACCCGGCGTGGCGACGACCACGTCGGCACCGCCACGGAGGGCCATCATCTGCGGGTTGATCGACACGCCGCCCACAGCGACGCAGGCCTTTGGTGGCGTCGGCAGGAACGCGCCGAAGGCGCGTATCGCGTCGGCGACCTGGAGGGCGAGCTCGCGCGTCGGGACCAGGACGACCACGGGCACGGCGCGCGAACCGCGAGGCGAGCCATCGCTGAGTCGTTGGAGGAGGGGCAAGACGAAGGCGGCCGTCTTTCCCGAGCCCGTTTGCGACGAGGCCCAGACGTCTTCGCCGCGTAGGATGGCGGGGATGGCCGCCGCCTGCACGGGCGTCGGCGCCTCGAATTCGGCCGTCGCCCGAAGCAGCGGTCCGGCGAGACCTAGCGCAGCGAAAGTCGTCGCGAGGGGCCTTTGGTCTGCGTCCCTCTCTGTCATTCGTCGTTCATTCGCGGCGGCGGATGATACCGCAGAACGACGAGCGCCGGCGCGTCCCTCGCAGGCGCAGTGGCGAGCGGACCTCCGCGCGGTTGGGCTTCAGCCTCGAAGGACTCCGCGGCGCGAGTCGGCCCCAGTCACCTTCGCGCCGCCCGTCGCCTGCGGACGCGCTAGACTCGCCCGGTGAGCTTCGACCTCGTTGTCCAGCCGTGCCGCTACGACGGCACGATGGAGCGGCGCGTTAACCCGTTCACCAAGGCGCCCGTCGAGGTCCCGCGCAACGCGCCCCTCTCCGCGACCGAGGCGAAGGCGGTGCGAGCGATCCTCGATGAGGCCGCCGGCGCCGGGCCCGACGAGCACGGCCGCTACGTGATCCGCTTGGTCGACGGCACCCGCGTGGACGCGTTCGCGCGAGAGCTTGCCGCTGGGTGCACGTTTATGGTGCGGGCCGCTGGCGTCTCGGCGCCTCTCGCCGCGCTGCTTCATGCCGTGCTCGTGGCGGGCAACTGGGTCCTGCTCGACGAAGACCACGTGGTCGCTCCTCATCCGCGGTGCGTGGAGACGGTCTTGCCCCAGATGGGCGAGGTGGTGGTCGTCCGCTCGTCGGCGGAGCTTGAAGCCGTGCTCACCGGCGGCACGCCCGCCCACCGAAAGCTCGCGGCCCGCGCGTCGTAAGCCCCGCGGGCATTTCCGTGCGCCGGAGATTCAGCCCGGTCGGCGGCTCGCAACGCCTGCCCACGCCCCTCGCCCATGCATGCGATCCCGCCCAGACGACTGGCGTGGTAGTCGTGCGAGATACTGGACACGAGTGTCCGCCGCGTTCTTGCGGGGAGGAGATGATTTGAGCATGAGATCGACCATTCGCTTTGGCATGTTGGCATCGTTGGCCTGCGCGGCGGCGGGCGCGCTTTTCGTGGAGGCCTGCGACGACTCCGTGGAGGCCGACAAGGTGGCGGCCGACAGCGGCGCCGCCGATTCCACGGCGGACACGGCCACGACGCCGACCGCCGATACCGGCTCGCCGGCCTCCGATGCGGGCGCCGATGCGCCGGCCGTCGGAGCCATCAACTTTACGGTTCCCGCTGGCGGCGGAAACGTGGACGTGAACGCGGGAGGCGTGAAGCTCACGTTCACCTTCCCGGCGAGCGCCGCAGGCAAGAACATCGTCCTCACGCCCACCGACGCGGCAGGCG
Source organism: Myxococcales bacterium (assembly GCA_016703425.1). Taxonomy (NCBI): domain Bacteria; kingdom Pseudomonadati; phylum Myxococcota; class Myxococcia; order Myxococcales; species Myxococcales bacterium. Next base: position 89,448 of record JADJCA010000012.1, on the reverse strand, counting down.
TCGGTTGGACCGGCGCGCCGTTCTTGGGGGTCGTGAAGCTCGAACCCGCCGGTGAACGTTTCGCGAACCCCATCGTGATCAAGCCTGGCACCAAGGGTGCTGTGGGCACCATGCTCGCGTTCCCCAACAGCACCGCGCAGGGCCCAGCGTCGCCGCTCAAGATCACGTCAACGGGTGACGGCTTCGAGCTCACGCACTTCACGGCGCTGGCGCTCCTTCCGCCGGACAAGGTCTGCGACTCGCAGGGCCACCAAGACACGCCCTGCTCGTCGCGATGCTCCAGCGATACCCTCGCGCTCGACGACGCGGGCGTCTGCCGCGGCAGCGACGGTGGCGTCGCGGCCGCTGGCTCGACGACGTTCCGGCAAGTGACCTGCAAGGGCTACACGTATTGCGTCATCGTCAACGGCAGCTGCTGCGTCGACCCGAGCGTCGACAGCGGAACCGCTTGCACGCTCGAGAACCAGAAGTACGGAATCTCGTACACGCCCAGCGGCAACAACGGCAGCATCAACTACTGCGAAGGCAGCGTCACCAGCCTGTGGGACGGCGGCGATGCGGGCTGCGGGCAGGCCAAGCCCAACTACTCGTTCGGCGCGAACGGCGCGTGCAGCGCAATTCTGGACTGCGGGCCTATCTATCGGCTCGACTGCGACGGAGCGAACTGCACTTGCAAGTGGCAGAACGCGGACGGCGGCACGACGACGTTCCAACAGGCTGACACGTGCGACACCACGGCGACCATGAAGAAGGCGTACGCGGAGAAGTGCGCGTACCCGCTCTGAGGCGCTGAACGGGGAACGCGTCCGACGCTGTCGCCCAGCGCCGGGCGCGTTCGCTCGTTGACCGAAGCCACGACGCCTCGCACACGACGCGGTGAGCGCCGCTCCGCTTCAGTGAAGGCAAAATGGCTGATCCCGTGGTCCTTCGACGCAGCGAGCCGTACTCAGCACGCGCGAGACGATCTCCGAAGGCGAGGCGAACGCGTTGGGTGCGCCCTCGACGATGATCTTGTCGGCGTGCGCGCTGTAAGCGTTCGCGAACACGACGGCCTGCGTGGCGCGTTCGGCAAAGTTCGGATGCGCCGCGATGCGCGTCACCTCGTGCTCCTCGATCTGGCGGGTTCGAAACGCTGAGATCGTGGCCTTCTTCGTGAGTACCTCGCGCAGAGCCGGCAACAGAGCCTCCGTGAATGCGATGGCATCCGCAAAAGGGTCGGTGGCATGACGCGCTTCCGTGAGGAGGATGCCGCCCTTGCGAGCGCGGTTGCTTTCGGCCGGGGCCGCTTCGCCGGAGAGGATCGCGTAGGTCTTCTGCATGGAGGCGACCATCGCGTTTGGGTTGCTGGAGTTGTCGCACGAGGCATCCATCTCGAAGGTGTTCGCGCCCTTTCGTTCGACCGTCACCTCGCACCAGTCGTAGCCAGCGCGGAGATCCTCGGTGCACGTGATGCCGACCTGCTCGGGCGTGAAGTCGCGCTCCTCAAGGTTGATGAAGCTGGAGCACTTGAGCGTTCGACTCTTGCCGGCCCGCACGACTTTGGCGATGGGCGTCTTGTCGGCGGCGACGCCGAACGACACCTCGACCTTGGCGGCCGGGTCGTCGCTCACGAGGAGTGTCCCTTCGAGGCTTCCCGTTGCGAGGGCGCCTTCGTCGGCGCCATTGGCGAGCCCATCACCGCGATCTCCGGGTGCCCCAGCGCAGGCCACGAGGGGCAAGAAGGCCAAGGGGCGGAGCGACCGTAAAGCGCCGGGGACGGGAGGCATGCGGACGCGAACTGCACCGCCCGTGCCGCCGGTCGCGCGAGCCAAGCGTCGGGAAACACCGATCGGCTTCCTGGGTCGCCCCACGCCGATGGATCGCTCGGGTCACCTCAATCCGTTTTGCGCTGGCGCCGCGGCGTGCGCCTCACGAGTAGCGGTCGACCCTCGCGTCGCAGAACGCGGTCAGGTAGGCCTCCTGGATCGCCGTCAGGCCCGAGAAGCGGAAGCCGATGCCCGCCTCCACGTCCTCGTGAGGCGCGCGCGAGTGGATCGCGACAGCGTCGACCTCCATGAGCCCGCAGGGCAGCGGGAAGCTTAGCGCGACGATAGCGCCAGCCTCGAGCAGCCACGGGGTCCGCAGGAAGATGCCCCGAGCCGACAGGTCTTCCGATGAACACGTGACCGTGTCGGCACCGCGACGAAGCTGGACGAGAACCTCGAATCGGAGGCGTTGCGCGCGCCGACGCTCTTGGGACGCAGGAGGCTCGGTTGGAAACTCCGCTTCGTGGGCGCCGGCGAATGGATGGGTCTCGCGGCCCGCGCTTGCGTCACGTCGACCCCCATTCCAAATCGTCGCACTCTCGAAGACCTCGCCGAGATCGCAGCCGCCCGTTGCCTCGACACGGCTGGCTTTACGCATGCGCCCCGACTCGGCGCTCGCCTTCGGCGGCTTCGTGCTGTTGTGAGGGGTCACCGTGATTTCCACCTTTCGTGAGTGAGCGGCCGCAGGCGTCTCGTGCGCGATCGGCCAGTCTCCATCGATACGCGGGGTCGATCATCCCGTCTTGTCAGGAAAATTCCCTACGTTCCTCGCGGCTCCAGCAGGTGACGTCGACTCGTGTGCGATGGCGTAGCGCGGACGCCCACGCACGCCGGCCCAGCGTGCGCCTTCCGCGCCCCGTTCGGCGTCGGGTCCGTCATCGGTCGCCACGAGCCGGCGCGCCCTTCCCTGCTATTCAACGCGAAGTCGTCAAATCGTCGCGTCGAGCAATAATTCCCAAGCGATCGCGGCAAGTTGGACCGGCACGGCCGAATCGGCCCCCAACGTCCATCGAGTCATCGCGCTGACGAGCGCGCGGCCACCTTCGAACGCGCCTCCCGCGTGGTCTCGCGCAAAACCTTGAAAAGGCGCCGCGGGCACAGGGGTTGCTCTGCAGGCTCCCATGACGACGACCAACGAGACGCTCACGCTCCTTTGCGATGAATCGCTTACCGCCGTGGTGGGAGGAACGTCCGCGGATGACGGCCCCGGCTGTGGCGGCTTCGGCGACGGCACGCCGTACCCCACCGAGCCACCGACCGTCGACGCGGCGTTCTGAGCTCGGTCTCGGCCCCCGCAAACCAATCGCTTGAAACACCTTGAACCCTCGACGAAAGCACCACGCCATGAACAGCACCCCCTCGAATCAGGTCGCGCAGCTCGAAGTTCTTGATGAAGAGACGCTCGAATCGATCGCCGGCGGCGACCGTTGGGGCGGCAACCCCGGCGGTGTCCAGTGCGTCGACAAGCTCAACGCCGATGGCTCCTTCACAGAGATCTGCAGCGTCACGTGAGCACCTGATCGATCGGCGGCCCGTTGCGCACGACCGGCCACGTGGCCGAAACGGCCGGGTGAAGCTGGCCGTGCTCGAATGGCAGAGGCACCGGGAGGTCAATCTCGACGACGGCCCCCGCCGGGCCTAGCGAAAGGAAGGCCGGCGCCGTGGCAGCGTATCACCGCGAGTGAGTCGCACCGCCCGTCTCCGTTCGCTTCTCGGTGCGACCGTGCTGCTCTCCGCGTGTAGCGCGTCGCCATCGATCTTCGTCGTCACGGCCGACGGTGGCGCACCGCCTTCATCGGAGTCGTCGTCATCGTCGTCGACCGGCGGGAGGTCGTCGTCCGACGCTTCCGTCGATGCGCGAGGGAACGATGGCACCGCGACCGCCAACGTTGAGTGCCACGACATCACGAGCAGCTGTCCTGCGACGGGTGGCGTGGCCGAGGTTTGCACAACGCTCGGCGCGTCGGGTCAGTGCATCAGCCGCCTTTGGCGCATCGGCGCGCAGACTTGGCCCTGCCCCAGTTGCGACAGCTGCGAGGACTCCGCCAACAAGGCCCTTGGCACCTGTTCCAACGGATCCGGTGGCGGCGGCGGTGGCGGTGGCGGCGGAACCGAGACGTGCACCGTCGCGACCGCGGGCTGCACCGTCGGCGGCGAAGTGAAGCTCTGCACAAGACCAGGAGCATCCTGCGCGCAGCGTTACGTGCACGCGGGCGTATCGTTCCCGTGCCCCGCCTGCGGAGTGTGCCAGGCGCAATACGACGAGGCCCTCGTGGCTTGCATGGGTGCCGAAGGAAGCTGCGACGCGCTCCTCGCCTGTTGTGGGGCGCTCGCGCCCCCGAAGGATGCACAATGCACCTCTAGCGTCGCCACCTACCGAGCCAGTCGCGCCAGTGACGTGCAGTGCCAGCGAGCGATCGCGGGCATGCCCGCCGGCACGTGCCCGTAGCAGCCACGCGACACGCTGCGGCCGCGTGCGGGCGCGCACGGCGAGTCCAAGTTCCAGCTCGGGCCCGCCGTGCTCGCGTTGCCGACGCCAGCGCTACGCCTCCGCTCGCCGCCCCGGCTTCGGCGGGCCCGCCGCCACGATGGCCTGCTTCAACGTCGCCTGAAGCTCTGGCTGCTCGAGCAGCGCCTCGCGCGTGCGCTCGCGGCCGTTGCCGAGCGCCGTGCCGCAGAAGCCGAGGTGGTTGCCGCTCTTGTCGAGCAGGCCGCGCGCGAGGCCCAGGTCGATGAGTTCGGCGACGGGGTCGACGCCCGCGCCCCAGCGAATGTCGAACTCCGCCTCCGTGAACGGCGGCGCGCACTTGTTCTTCGCGAGCTTCACCCGCGTGCGGCCGCCGACCTTGTCTTCGCCGACCTTCACGGACCCGATGCGGCGCACATCGAGGCGCATCGAGGCGTAGAACTTCAACGCGTTGCCGCCGGTCGTGGTCTCCCCCGAGCCGAACGTGACCCCGATCTTCTGGCGCAATTGGTTGATGAACAGCAGCGTCGTTCCAGAGCGGTGCGCCACCGCCGTGAGCTTGCGGAGCGCTTGGCTCATGAGGCGCGCCTGAAGCCCCATGTGCGAATCGCCCATGTCGCCCTCGAGCTCGGCCCGAGGCACCAGCGCCGCGACCGAGTCGACGACGACAAGGTCGACGACGCCGGAGCGGACGAGCATCTCGGTGATCTCGAGCGCCTGCTCGCCGCTGTCGGGCTGCGAGACGAGCAAGTGCTCGGTGTCCACGCCGAGGTTCTTCGCGTAGACGACGTCGAGCGCGTGCTCGGCGTCGATGAACGCACAGACGCCGCCGGCCTTCTGCGCCTCCGCGATCGCGTGAAGAGCGAGCGTGGTTTTGCCGCTGGACTCGGGGCCGTAGACCTCCACGACGCGACCGCGGGGATAGCCTCCGATGCCGGTCGCCAAATCGAGGGCCAGTGAGCCAGTGCCGATGGTGGCCACGGGCTCCGCGTCCGACTGATCGCCAAGCGCCATGATGGCTCCCTTGCCGAACTGCTTCTCGACGGACACGAGGACGCCTTTGAGTGACTTCATCTTTTCTGCAATTTCGCTGAGCATGATCGCTTCTCCTCGGGAGCCGAAAGAAGTGAGCGAGCGCGCGCGGCTCCCAACGCGCGACCGCCTTCGGCGAGGACGCTCGCCAAACTCTGATGACCACCCCGCCGGTGACGGCGGAGCTATGGCGTCGCTTCGAGCGTCGGTGGTCCCGCCGTCCGATCGAGGACGCGCAGTGCGATGGCCTCGGCCAGGTGGTGCGTGCGCACGGCCGCGTCGCCATCGAGATCCGCGATGGTTCGCGCGACCCGAATGACCTTGACGTAGGCGCGCGCCGACAGCGACAGGCGCGTCGCCGCCGTGGCGAGGAGGCGCTCCCCTTCACCGCCGAGCGGCGCCGCGACCTCCAGATCTCGCCCCGTGAGGCGCGCGTTGAGCTCGCCCCCAACGAGGCCTGACGCGAAGCGCTCCGCCTGCCGCGCCCGAGCGGCGATGACGCGCGCGCGCACATAGGCGGAAGACTCTCCGGCGGCCCCCGACGAGATGCTCGAGAGCTGAACCGGCGGCAGCGTCACGTGGACGTCGAGGCGATCGAGCAGCGGACCGCTGAGCCGTGCCCGATAGCTGCGAACGCGTTCGAGGCCGCATTGGCACCGGGCATCGCCGGCGAAGCCGCAGGGACACGGGTTCATCGCCGCGACCACGACCGCGCGCGCAGGGTACGTCGCCTTGGCGAGCGCCCGCGAGATCGTGACGACGCCGTCTTCGAGCGGTTGGCGCAGCGACTCGAGGCACCCTCGCCGGAACTCAGGGAGCTCATCGAGAAACAGAACGCCGTGGTGCGCGAGGCTCACCTCACCGGGTCGCGCACCGTCGCCTCCGCCCACGAGGCCCGCATCACTGACGGTGTGGTGCGGCGCTCGAAATGGCCGCTCTGCGATCACCGACTCGCCGCGCGCCAAGAGCCCCGCGACGCTATGAATGGCCGTGACGGATACCGCTTCGTCGAGCGACATTGGGGGCAGAATCCCGGGAAGGCGACGCGCGAGCATGGTCTTACCGGCGCCCGGCGGTCCCACCATGAGGAGGTTGTGCCCGCCGGCGGCTGCGATCTCGAGCGCGCGGCGCGCGGCGTGTTGACCTCGAACGTCGGCGAGATCATCCTGCGCATGAGCGCGCGGGGAAGCGACCGGGAGTGAGACGGTCCGAGCCTCGCGCTTTCCCGAGAGGACGGCCGTCAGCTCAGCGAGCGTCGCGACAGCGCCGACGGTGATGCGTTCGTTTTGCAAGAGCGCAGCCTCCCCGGCGTTGTCGAACGGGACGATGGCCCGCGCGACGCCTCGCTCGCGGGCGCCGAGCAATCGCGGCAACACCCCGCGAACGCCGTGGACATGGCCCGCGAGGGAGAGCTCGCCGACGAAGAGCGTGCCCGCGAGCGAATCCTTCGGCGCGACGCCCAACGCGACGAGCGTCGCGGCGGCGATGGCCAAGTCGAAGCCGCTGCCGGCCTTTCGAAAGTCCGCCGGCGCGAGGTTGACGATGGTCCGATGTTCGGAGAGGTCGACCCCGACATGCGCGAGCGCGCTCTTCACGCGCACGCGGCTCTCGCGCACGGCCGCCTCGGCGAGGCCCACGAGATCGAAGCTTGGGACGCCCCGCGAGATCTCGACCTCCACGCGGACGAGCTGGAGATCGAGGCCTACGAGGGCGGCGGCGAGCGCGGTGGCGAGCATGACCCGTAGGTAGCGAGCCGCGTGCCGAGGAGCGGGGCGCGAAACGATTCGCTTTTCGAAGGCCCAACCCCGTCCATGGCCGTTTTCCCCTGGCCACGGACAGTCGTCGCAGCCTGCGTGACCACAACCTTCTGCGTGTCGCTGAGCCCTTCGAGCCTGTGCTCGCGTCCGGGGCGCGCGGCAGCGACGTGCTCACTCGAGGCGGGGTCCGCCGTCGCTCACGCCGTCTCCTCGCCGCTCTCAGCAACCGGTGCATCGACCTGGGTCTCGCCCTCGTCGACGCTTGCGGCGGTCACACCGGACGTCGACGCGCTCGCGCCGTCGTCGAAGGAAAGGTTATCCGGGTTGTCGTAGGCGGCGTCATTCGCGGGGCCCGGGTCCGTCGTCGGCGCGACCGTATCGGGCGCGTCGAACGGCGCCCCCGGACCACCTTCCGGCGAGACGAACGGTATTTGCGCTGGCACCTCCGGCTCCGGCTTGATGGTGATGGGCGGGGGGGAGGGCGTCACCGCTTCATCGACGCGCGGCACCTCGCCGGCGAAGTTCAGACGCAGCGACTCGTCGGCCACGCGCATCGGCACCGCCAGGGTGCCCTCGTTTCCGTGGGGGTTCGCCAGGTAGAGCATGGGCTCCCCCGTGATCCCATCGGTACCTTTGCCGACGACCGCGTATTGATGATTCTGAATCAGCCCGTAGCCCACGTCGCGGTCGGCTGGCGTGGCGGCTACGGCAACGACCCCATCGGGCGGTGCGTCGCCACGAAAGCCAAAGTCGCTTTGCCGCGAGACGTTCGTGAGCCCCAAGTTGACCATGATCCGGCCGCTGTTGCCGCCGTTGGCGATGGGTCCGTAGGCGTCGGTCTCCAGCGCCGTCGCGTTCACCGTCCCAATCGCCTTTTCGAGCGCCTGGTAGCGCGGCTCACCGCTCGCGCCTTCACCCGGCAACGAGACTTGCACCGTCCGCTCGCTCCGATCGTCGAAGTCCCGGAGCTTCACCTCGTACTGATTCGGCCCCACCTCGCGCACCAGCGAGTCCGCGTACGCTCGCCCCGAAGGCGTGGCGAGCAGCGCGTTGAGCGGCGCCACGACGAAGCAGTCTCCGATGCGCCCCTGCGCAAGGCGGCCATCGAAGGCGGGCACGGCGTGCGTGCGCAAGTCACCGTCTACAACTGCCGTGGTCAAGCTGCTGCCATCGTCGTACCGATAGGTCGTTCCGATCGCGCGCTCCGTCGTCGACAAGCCGCCGCCGCTGACCGCCTCGAGCGCGCCCCCGGAGAGCGCAGCGAAGGCGCGCGGCGCCGACGGGCCGGGTGCGGCGACGGTTGAAGATCGAACGGTTCGTGCCATGGCTCCGGGGAAGCAATGTGGATGCCCGCGAGGCGCCTCAAATTCGGTTCACAAAACCGGCTGCCGCGGCCAAGGTGGCCTCCGAGGCCACAGTGCCGAGCGCGGGGCGCGAGAGCGTCCGATCCGGCGTTGATGTCGCACAGGGCGAGCAGCTCGAAGGCGCTCTCGCGCGGCCAGACGTTCCACGCGCGACGGAAGCGCGCCCCGGCTACTCTGCCGCCGGCATGAGCTCGCCGCCTCCCACCCCACCGTCGCCGGAGCTAGCTGGCGCGCCGTCGGGCCACACGCCGATGGGCATGTTGGGGTTCTTGCGGGCCGTCGCGCCCTATTTTGCTCCGCACAAGCCGACCGCCGTCTTGATCGTGCTGACCATGCTGGTCGACCTCGCCTACGCGACCGTCGTGCCGCTCTTGTTTCAAGCGATCATCGACGATGCCATCGTGCCGCACAGCGTGGAGCGGCTCACGACGTTGCTCGGGGCGCTCGCCGGCGGCGCCGTCGTCGCGACGACCTCCGGCTTCGTACAAGACGTGGCGTACGCGCGCGCCGGGGTCGCGGTCATGAACGCCATGCGACTACGGCTCTTTTCGCACCTCCAAGACCTCTCCGCCGAGTACCACGCGCGCACGCAGATCGGCGACATCATGTCGCGCTTCTCATCGGACATCGCCGCCGTCGAAAACGCCCTCGTTTGGTACCTGCCCGCGGTCCTGCTCGGCGCCGGAGGCATCGCCATCAGCTGCCTCTTGCTCTTTCGCATCGAGTGGCGCCTCGCCGTTCTGTCCATCGTCGGGCTCTTCGTCGCCTTTGCCATCAGTCACGGCATCGAGCCGCGCGCCAACAAGCTCACCTACCAGCTCAAAGAGGAGCTCGGCTCACTCTCGGTGGTCGTCGAGGAAAACTTGCACGCCCACGCCGTTGTGCGCGGCTTCGGCTTGCAGGCGCAGCAGCGCGGCCACTTCCAGGAGCGCCTCGACACCCTCCTTCACCTGTCGCGGCGCGCGAGCTTCATTGGATTCTTCATGGCCCGGATCCCCAACGTGGGCGCGCTCCTCGTTGGCTTTGCGACCCTTGGCATCGGCGCCTACCTCGTCTTCGCGGGCACCATGAAGCTCGGCGAGCTCGTTGCTTTCTACACGTTGTTCAACCACGTCTCGCTCTCGGTCACGCAGCTCACCTACTCGATGCCGTCACTCATCGAGGGGGCCGCTGGCATGGAGCGCGTCGAAGAGCTCCTCCGCGAGAGGCCCACCGTGAAAGACGGCCCCGACGCAAAGCCCCTCTCGCCCCTGGCCCACGCCATCGAGCTCGACGCCGTGACCTTCGGCTACACGGAGGGCGCCCGCAACCTCGACGGCGTCTCGCTCGCTATCAAGAAGGGTCACTCGGTCGCCTTTGTTGGCGCGAGCGGCTCGGGCAAGAGCACCGTCTTGAACCTGGTGCAGCGCTCGTACGATCCGCAGCAAGGTGCGGTCCGCTACGACGGCCGCGACATCCGCGAGATCACCCTGGGCGCGCTCCGGAGCCAGCTTGGGATCGTGTTTCAAGACTGCATCCTCTTCGACACGACCGTTCGCGAGAACATCGCCCTCGGTCGGCCCGGCGGCGCGAGCGACCAAGAGGTCATCGCGGCGGCCAAACAGGCCGAGATCCACGACTTCATCGAGAGCTTGCCCGACGGCTACGACACCGCCGTCGGCGACGGCGGCAGCCGGTTGTCGGGTGGGCAACGGCAACGCGTCGCCATCGCGCGGGCCCTTGTCCGGTCGCCGTCGGTCCTCGTCCTCGACGAGGCTACCTCGGCGCTCGACGCCCACACCGAGTCGCTCGTCGACCGGACCATCCAGAAGCTCGCAGGCCAGCTCACGGTCCTCGCCGTGACCCATCGGCTCGCCTCCGTCATTCACTACGATCGCATCTTTGTCATGGAGCACGGCAAGCTCGTCGAGGAGGGCAAACACGATGAGCTCTTGGCGCGAGGCGGCGTTTACGCGCGGCTCTTCGCGAAGCAACAGGGGTTCGCCATCGACGATGGCGACCGCGCCAGCGTCTCCGCGGAGCGGCTCGCCAAGGTGCCGCTCTTCGCGAAGCTCGACGGGGCGACGCTCGGGCGCATCGCCGCGCAGATGGCCTCGGCGAGCGCCGCCGCTGGCTCGGTGCTCGTGCGCGAGGGCGACAAGGGGAGCGAATTTTTCATCGTGGCGCGAGGTCGCCTCGAGGTCACCAAGCGTGGCCCCGAAGGGCGCGAGGAGCGCGTCGACATCTTCGAGGAGGGAGACACCTTCGGTGAAATCTCCCTGCTTCGAGACGTCCCGCGCACCGCGACCGTCAAGACGCTCACGCCGACCACGTACCTCACCATGCAGCGAGAGCACTTCTTGCACCTCGTCGATGGCGCTGGCGCGCAGGAGATGCGCGAGGCGCTCGACCTCGAGATCGAGGCGCGCCTCCGCGAAAACGCGAGCGTCGCCGCCGGCGGGCGCGGGGTTGTCTAGCGGGGCTTGTCTAGGTCGGCTTGTCTAGCGCTTGTCGGCGTCTGCGCTCAAAGGTCGAGTGCGGGCACGACGATCGGGCCCTCGCCCAACCGCGTCACGTTGTCCGTGAACCGCACGCCGGGGGCAATCTGCACGTCCAGGGGGCCACCGGAGACGCGCTTGGGATCTTCCTCGACGAGCCGCGAGCCTTCTTGCACCGCGACGGCCACGCCGTTTCGCGAGAGCGCTCCCGAGACGAAGGAGACACCGCCCCCCGCGACAAGGAGGCCCACGGCCGACGCGCGGTCGAGCGTCGTTCCTTCGAGGCGCGCGCGCGCACCGTCTTGAACGAAGAGCGAGGCGCCGAGCAAGCCGGCCTCCGCGTCGATGCGGCGGACCAGCGCCCCGTCGAGCACCACGTTCGTTCCAGCGCGCGACGCAACGACGGCCATCACGCGACTGTCGTCGACGGTGGATGTTGTGAGCTTGAGCGTCCCGCCGCGTGTCGCGCCGAGGGCGAAGAGGCTCGTCGCAAAGGGCCGAGACGCCGAGACAAGGGAGCGAGACAGCTCGAGCCTCGAACCCTCGCCCGCCACGAGGCCTGCGAGGCCGCTCACCCCGACAATGACCGACTCCGACAGCTCCGCGACGCCACCTTCGCCGACGGCGATGCCTCGCGTGGGGCTACCGTCCTGACGCATCGCCACGAAGGCCGAGCGAAGCAAGGTTGCTCGACTGCCTGGCGTCTCGACGGACAAGCCGACACCGGCCGAATCGGCGAGGGTGAAGTCCTCCCCGTTGAGGGAGGACTTGTCGAGGGAGAGCGCGTAACCCGGATCGTTCGCGCCGCCGTGAACCACGCCGGCGAGCGTGGAGCGCGTCAACGACACGGTCGCGTTCTTCTCGAGCAAGACGCCGTGACGGAGCGGTCCCAAGATGGCGCTCTCGATCACCTCGAGGCGCGCGCCGTCTTCGATGCCGAAGCCGTCGTGCACCACGCCGTGCGGACGCGTGTCGCGTACGAGGGTCCGCCTTAGCCGCACGACGGTCTTTGGCTCGTGCGCCACGACGGCTACGCCAAGGACGGAAGCGATCTCGGCCTCGTCGAGCTCGACGGTAGCTCCCGTCACCGCGAAGAGACCGAACGCGGGTGCGGCTTTCGAGTCCTTGACGTTGCGAATGACGCTCCGCGAAAGGCGCACGTGCCCCTTCGAGGCGCCAAGCGCGTATTCGCGGGCGTCCGTCACGAGGACGTCTTCGGCGATGAGCACGCTCTCGGCGCCAGCGCTCGTCAGCCCAAGCCCTCCACGAAGCGTGAGGCCGCGCACCGTGAGATCACCCCCGTTCGCTAGCACGAAGGTTGTGGATGACGCGGCCTCGAGCGTCGCTTTCTCCGCGCATCGTCCCACCACCGTCACCTTCACGGCGCGGTCAAAGACGACGTTCTCTCGGTAAGTGCCGTCGGCTAGCGCAATGACGGCGCCGCTCGGGGCGGCGTCGAGCGCGGCTTGCAGGGTGCCGAAGCGGCCGGGCCCCGACGCGCCCGCTTCGACGAAGAGCGTGGCATCGGGTGGCGGGAATGCCGCGTTGCAGTCCCCAAGCGGGACGCAGCCGGTCTCACCGAGCGCGTCGCGAGTCGCGCCTTTGCACGCGACGCCGGAGTGGAGCGGCACACACCCGTGACCGGACGCGTGACGCTCGAAGCCCGCCGCGCATCGCGGACCAATGGGGGTACACCGGTCCGAGTCGGGAAGCGGCGCCTCGCCGGCGGGGCACGAGTCCGGCACCGCGCCGCTCCCGACGGACGGACCGCCGTCGCCCGCACCGCCGCCGCCGGCTGGCGACGATGCGTCGCAAGCCACGGCCATCATCAGGAGGAGCCCTAGCCGCCGCATCGCTCGGCAGCATAGTGGACCTCGGCCGGTGCGCTACGGCACGAGGTGGAATCACCCCGAGCCCCTGGGCGTTCCGTGGTGGAATTGTCGGCCATGAATCGCGCTGTCTATTGGGGCGCCGGCGGCGCGGCCCTTTTTACGGGCCTGGTCGTCCTGCTTTTGCGACGCGAGGCCCCGGCGCCCACGGCGGTCACAAGTCCCAGGGCGGAGGCGACCGATGCCGCCTCCCGAGACGCGGGGCCCCTCGGAAACGCTGGCGACGCGCTCGCCGCAGCCGACGGCAACACCGACGGCCCCGACGTGCGTGGTGACGCCGGCGACGAGATCCCACCGTCGGCCTGGTGCGCGTCGCTTCGTGCCGCAAACGCCAAGACGGTCGCCGGGCTCGTCAAGCGCACGCCCACCTGCGCCCAGACGCTCGCGCCTTTGGCGCTCGAGTGCACCGACGCGCCGGGCGGCGGTTGGGGACTGCGAATCGATACCGTGTCGACCGACGCGCCCTACGACAGCGCGAACGACGGCGGGTGCGAGCCCATCGGGTTCCACGTGACGCTTGTCCACCGAGACAAGGCCAACGCTGAGCTTACTCACTTCGCTGGCGTCGTTGAGCGTTGGAGCGATGGTGGCGTCGCGGTCAACGTCTCGTACCTCAACTTTTGGGGCGCCCTCTCGCTGCGCCTCCGCGTCTACGACCTCGACGGTGACGGCGATCCGGAGGCGTGGCTCACCGGCGACGGCGCCGACGAAGGACCGAACCGCAGCTCATCGGAGATCGTCTCCGTACGGGCGGGAGCCATCGCCACCTTCGCGCCCCTCGCGAAGGTCGACGTGCACGAGATCGTGGACGAAGACGCTGACGGTGCCTGGGACGTGCGCACCAGCGGCGTCTACGCGGGCTTGGAGGCGGAGTCGGCAATCGGCGGCAGCTACCCTGTCTCGCCGCCTCTCTTCTTGCTCCACGCAAAAGGCGATGGCGGATACCTCGGCGATGACGCCGTTGCGCTAGCGGCCGCGCGAAAGAGTTGCCCGACCAACATGCCAGCCTTGGCCGATGACGTTTCAAACATCGAGGCCACCGTCGCGCGCGTCGCGTGTGCGCGGGTTCGTGGGGCCGCGGAAGCCGCCGTCGTCGAGGCGCTTCGCAAAGGCGGCTGCAAAGAGTTCACCGACGACTACCGCGTCAGCGGTGGTTGCAGCCCCGTCTACCTGAGGGCCGCCGCGGTCACGCCTCCGTTCGTGCTTCGCTGAAGCGCCCATCACCGGCTGCCCCTCGTCCTTCGCCCAAGAGCTGAGTATCTTCGGGAGCCGTGGCTCGCCGCATCCCGCGCATCGTCACGGCTGCGCTCTGCGCAACGGCAACGCTCGCGGCGCCCGACGCGGCGACGGAACCGCGCTTCGCCGCCGGTGAGTGGCTCGTTTACGTGGCGCCCCGAGCCGCGCGCGTCACGGTCTTCGTGGCCTCGCGACCGCCGCGTGAAGGCGAAGAGCTTCCCCCCGTTGGCAAGCCCAGCGAGCGGCGATGCGCGGCCGGCTGGCAAATCAAGAAGCCGGAACGTTCGGCGGTGACGGCGCGCGGCGGCTGGGCTCCGAGCCCGAGTGGCGACGGCCGCTGGGCGTTTTTCCCCAACAAGCCACCGAAAGGCAAATCCAAGGTGGAGGGCTTCCCCGATCGGGACGTCGACTACGGAAGCGAGATCTTCTTCTGCGCGAAGGAGCGGGGCGAAGCGCCCTGGGTGAAACCGCCCACGGGCAAGACGTTGCCCGGCAGTTGGGTCACGCTCGCGGACGGAAAGAAGGCGACGCTGCTGTTCGTAGCGAACACGTCGGCCGCCGACGGAGACATCGTTCCTGACATCCCAGAGAAGGTGCGGCGAGTTCGTTGCGACGCCGCCAGCCATCCCAAAGGGCCCCCACGCCACCGAAACGCAGCGGCGCGACCCTCCGTTGGCCGCTGGGTCCCCGATCCCTTTGGCTCGAAGAGGTGGGCGTGGCTTCCCTACGACACGTCGCCGCTTTCGATGCGACCGCCGGCGAGCCCCGCCGACGAGCCGCGGCTGGCGAAGAAGTCATGCAGTTGGTTTGCCGACGAGTGATCGAGCGCGGGAGCGAGCCTTCAGACAGCGCCTGACAGGAGCGCCGTCTTCTTGAGATCGAGCTCATCCAAGAGCCCCTCGTAGGCCTTCGCGTCCATCGAACCGCTCTTCGACAAGTTCTGGACGGCTCGCAAGAACTCCGCCTGCGCCTCGGCGAGCTTGACCGTCAAGAGGCCCATGCGAGCGCGATGCACCGCCGCGACGAGACCGCTCTCTGGCTCACCGACGAGGCCAAGCGCCGCGTGAATCTGCGCGAGCAGAGCCGTCTCGTGCGGCGAGCGCTCCTCGTCGACGTCGGCGATGACCATGGCCGCCGAAAACGTCAGCCGCTTGGCGCGGTCGCTCACAAGGCGCTTGCATTCGAGCTCCACGTCGACGTCGCGTTCGATGTCGGCGGACTCACCGCCGAACGCGCTCTCCGCAAGGACCCGCAGCGCGTCGCCTTCGCGAGGGTGCACGTGCCCGTCGGCCTTCACCATCGCACAGAGAATTCGCAGGCTCGCTCGGCACTCTTCGTTGGTCATGGGATCGGCCACGACGGAAGGGTAACGCCAAGCGCCGGCGCGAAACCATCGCTTCCGCACGACCGCATTTCACGTTGCGAAATGCGCTCTACAGCGAACCCGAGACCGGTCCTGGCTTCGAGAGAGGCTTGGTGTGCGAGCCCTTGCTTGGAGCGAAGTCAGGCGCTTTTGATGTTTTGGGCGCGCTCGTGGGCACAGCCGGTGGCGGACGGCGTTCGGACGCTGGCGGCGCCGGGGAAAGCTCCGGGTTTGGCACATCCACCACCGGCGGTGGCCGCGAGCGTTCGCGACCGGAGGCGATATCGGCGCGGAGCTTCTGGGCCAAAGGCCCGCGCTCCCCGGCCCCGTCGAGCTCCATCGCGCGGTCGAGTTCGCGCTCGCATTGCGCCCAGTCGGCGGACGCGCACGCGCGCTCGGCGGCGCTTCGAAGGACGCGCCCCCTTGCGACGTGTTCGGGCACGGGGTCGAACGCTGCTGGCTCGCGCGACGGGCGCGTGACCCAAATGGCTCCGATCAGGGAGAGCAGCGCCGCCACCACGAGCTCCTCTCGCCAGCGCGCCCGAAAGAAGGCGCGGAGACGATGCACGCGCTTTCGAACGCGGGTCGCCGGGACGCGTTCGCGTTCGGCGATGTGCTCGAGCTTCTCGCCATCGGCTTCGTCGAGCATCCACCCGAGAGTCCGCGTCGCGTCGACTGCGCCATCGGGCAACTGGCGAGTTGCCCAGCGGAGGAGATCACGCTCCTCGTGATTCGGCACATGCCCCACGTCGGGAGCCGAGTCGAGCGCCTCCTCGCGGTGCCTGCGCCGATGAAAGTCGGCGACCTTGTGCCTGACGATGCCGGCGAGCCACCGGCGAAACGCGGTCTCGTCTTCGGGCGCTTCTTTGGAAGCCACCGCGTCGACGAAAGCCGACTGAACGATGTCATCGACCTCCGAGGAGGGAACGCGCCGTCGCACGCTGCGGCGAATCGCGCCTTCGAGGTCGCGAAAGGTGTCGCCCACGGAAGCGTCACGAAGTCCCATCTCCTCTTCGTCGGCGAGCCCCACCGGAGTGTGACGAGCGACGCGTCGATTTCTTTGAACGGTCACGATCGGGGCCCTCGCCGCGACAAGCCTTCCGGAGGGAATCCCCATGAAGATCAAGGCTTGCGGCGTCGCCGCGGCGACGGCACTCTTTTGTCTCACGCTCGGCGGCGGGGCCGATGCGGGCGGTAAGGAGGACGCGCTCCGCGCTACCCGAGGGGCCCAACTGAGACCGCTACCGGCGCGACTCGGACTGCAACTCGCCCGGCACGGCGAGAGCCCACCTCCGGTGTCGGCATCCGCAACAAAGATGGTGCTCTTGCACGGCATCTGCGGCGAACCGTCAAACTCGTGCGCGGTCTTCGCGCCGCTTACGAGCGGAAGCCTCGTTTGCGCTCGCGCCGACCTCGAATGCCCAGCCGGCGGTGCCATGTGGTCCGGCGGCAGGGGTGCCCTCGAGCGGATCGAGCGGGCCATGGAAAACGCAGAGGGCGACGGTGCCGGGCCGCGCATGCTCATCGGCTTTTCGCAGGGGGCCTACGTCGCGCTGCGCGCCGCCAAGGCTTCCCCCCAGCGATTCGTCTCGCTCCTCCTCATCGGCGCCTTCGTGGCGCCCACGCGCGCCGAGCTCGAGACCGCCGGTGTGGTGCGCTTGGGCCTCGCTGCCGGCGACCACGACGCCGCCGCCGCGACCATGCGGGAGACCGCAAAGACACTCCAAGCGGCCGGCTACGCCGCGACCTTCACGTCGCTCGGTCGCGTGGGTCACAGCTACGTGGGCGACGACCCTCAAAAGCTCGCGCGCGCCGTTCGCTGGACTCGGGACGGCACGCTCGAAGGGAGCTGACGGTCCCCCTTTTTTCCCCACCGCAATAGGGGCATGCTCGCGCCCATGCCCGTTCTGGTTCACGACGGCTCCGCCGCGCTCTCGAAGACGCGCCTCGCCAAACGTCTCGAGCGGGTGCGCAGCTCGCACCAAGACGTCGTGAGCCTCTCGGCGCGGTTCGTGCACATCGTCGACATTGCAGGCGAGCTGACGCCGCTGGAGCGACGGGTCCTCGAGAAGTTGCTCACCTACGGACCGCGTCAACCCTTCGAGGCCGCCCAGGGAAACACGTTCTGGGTCGTTCCGCGCAAAGGCACGCTCTCGCCGTGGTCATCGAAGGCGACGGACATCGTTCACACGTCGGGTCTCGCCTCGATCCGCCGCATCGAGCGGGGCATCGAGTGGACGGTCGTTGGGGGAGCTCCCGCCGACGCACAAAGGGTCGCGGCGCTGCTGCACGATCGGATGACCGAGAGCGTGGTCTCCGAGCGCGATGAGCTCATGCGCCTGTTCGAGGAGCACGCGCCCGAGCCGTTGCGTACGGTGCCGCTCGTCGCGGAGGGCCGGGCGGCCCTCGAAGCGGCCAACTCGAGCTTGGGCCTCGCCCTCGCCGAAGACGAGATCGACTACCTTTTGGCGGCCTTCCAGAAGCTCGAGCGCGATCCCACAGACGTGGAGCTCATGATGTTCGCCCAGGCCAACAGCGAACATTGCCGACACAAAATCTTCAACGCCGACTTTATCGTCGACGGCGACCGGCAGCCGGGGTCGCTCTTCGGGATGATCCGCAACACCACCGACAAGAGCCCGAAGGGCGTTCTCTCCGCGTACAAGGACAACGCAGCGGTGATGTCGGGCCCCACCGGCGCTCGGTTCTTCGCGACGGACAAGACGGGCGTCTACGCGCCGCACCGGGAGCCGGTGCACGTGCTCATGAAGGTCGAGACGCACAACCACCCGATAGCCATCTCGCCCTTCGCGGGCGCGTCGACGGGCTCGGGCGGCGAGATCCGCGACGAAGGCGCGACGGGACGTGGCGCGCGACCGAAGGCGGGGCTCGTGGGCTTTGCGACATCGAACCTGCACATTCCCGGTGCCGAGCGCCCGTGGGAGCGCGCCTATGGCAAGCCCGAGCGCATCGCCTCGGCTCTCGACATCATGACCGATGGCCCACTCGGTGCCGCGGCCTTCAACAACGAGTTCGGCCGGCCCGCCATCCTTGGCTACTTCCGCACGCTGGAGCTCGAAGTCACAACGCCGCGCGGTCCCGAGGTGCGCGGCTATCACAAGCCCATCATGCTCGCGGGCGGTCTTGGCAACGTCCGCGAAGCGCACGTCACCAAGGGCGAGATCCCGCCCGGCGCAGCCATCGTCGTGCTCGGCGGTCCCGCCATGCGCATCGGCCTCGGCGGCGGCGCCGCCAGCTCCATGACGCAGGGCGCGTCGACGGCGGACTTGGATTTCGCCAGCGTGCAGCGCGACAACGCGGAGATGCAGCGCCGCTGCCAGGAGGTCTTGGACCGCGCCTGGGCCAAGGACGACACGCCCATCATCAGCGTTCATGACGTTGGCGCCGGCGGATTGTCGAACGCGCTCCCGGAGCTCGTCCACGAGAGTCGACGTGGTGCCACGTTCGACCTCCGCGCCATCCCCAGCGCCGAGCGGGGCATGTCGCCGCTCGAGATCTGGTGCAACGAAGCCCAGGAGCGCTACGTGCTCGCCGTCTTCGCCGACCGGGTTGCCGAGCTCCAAGCGATCTGCGAACGCGAGCGAGCGCCGATGGCCGTCGTTGGCCACGCCACCGCCGATGGGCAACTGCGTCTCGTCGACGCGTCCGCGAGCCGCGCGCCGATCGACATCCCCTTGTCGGTCATCCTGGGCAAGGCGCCCAAGATGACCCGCGACGTTCGGCGCGAGGTGCCGGCCAGCGCTCCGCTCGTGCAGTCGCCCACCATCGCCGAAGCCCTCGACCGTGTGCTCCTCCTGCCCGCCGTGGCCGACAAGTCGTTTCTCGTCACCATCGGCGACCGCACCGTGACGGGCCTCGTGGCGCGCGATCCGATGGTGGGACCGTTTCAGGTGCCCGTCGCCGATTGCGGCGTGACGCTCACGGACTACGAAGGCTACACCGGCGAGGCGATGGCTATCGGCGAGCGCCCGACACTGGCGCTGCTCGACGCCGCCGCGTCGGTCCGCATGGCCGTCGGCGAGGCCGTCACGAACATCGCTGCGGCGCGCATCGACGCTCTGACGAGCGTTCGGCTCTCCGCCAACTGGATGGCCGCAGCCGGGCACCCGGGCGAAGACGCGCGACTATGGGACGCGGTCCGCGCCGTCGGCCTCGAGCTTTGCCCGGCCCTCGGCATCGCCGTCCCCGTCGGCAAAGACTCCATGTCGATGCGCAGCGTCTGGAAGGACGACGGCGGCGCCGCGCGCAGCGTAACGGCACCGGTGTCGCTGGTGGTGACGGCCTTCGCGCCGGTCGTCGACGCGAGGCGGACACTTACGCCGGAGCTCCAAACGGAAGTCGGTATGAGCACGCAGCTCGTCCTCGTCGATCTTGGCGGGAGCAAGCATCGCCTCGGCGGAAGCGCGCTGATGCAGGTGCATGCTGCCCTCGGCGGCGCCCCGCCAGACCTCGACACCCCAGCTCAATTGGTCGCGCTCTTCAGTGCCGTGCAGGAGCTGAACGACCGCGCGCTGGTCCTCGCGTACCACGATCGCTCCGACGGAGGTCTGATCGTCACGCTGCTCGAGATGGCCTTCGCCGGTGGCACCGGCCTCGACATCGACCTTCCCGCCTCCCTCGGCGATGACGAGCTCGCGCTTATGTTCTCGGAAGAACTGGGCGCGGTCCTGCAGATTCGCGAAGACGCTCGCGGAGAGGTCTCCGAAGTCCTGGAGCGGCACGGCCTCGGCGCGTGCGCTCACGTCCTGGGGAGCCCCAAAGTCGGCGACCGCGTCACGATTCGTCGTGGCGAGCGCGTCGTCTTTGAAGACTCGCGGACGCGTCTCCGCAACCAGTGGTCGGACACGACGTGGCGCATGCAGCGCCAGCGCGATGACGCGAGCGCCGCCGACGAGGAGCACGCCGCTCGCTCCGACGCGAAGGGACTTTCGGCGAAGCTCACCTTCGACAAGGCTGCCGCCGCGAGTTTCGCGGCGAGGCCGCGCGTCGCGATCCTGCGCGAGGAGGGCGTCAATGGGCACGTCGAGATGGCGGCGGCGATGCACTATGCGGGCTTCGAAGCCGTCGACGTGCACATGACCGACCTCCTCGCTGAGCGCGTGGACCTCGGCACCTTCCGGGGCCTCGTCGCCTGCGGCGGGTTTAGCTACGGCGATGTCCTTGGTGCCGGCGAAGGCTGGGCGAAGTCGATCCTCTTCCACGAAAGGGTACGGGCAAGTCTCACGCAGTTCTTCGCGCGCCCCGATACCTTCACGCTCGGCGTCTGCAACGGGTGCCAAGCCCTGTCCAACTTGCGCGACCTCATCCCAGGTGCGGCCCGCTGGCCGCGCTTCGTGAGGAACCGTTCGGAGCAATTCGAGGCGCGCCTGTCGATGGTCCGCATCGAACCGTCGCCGTCGGTGTTCTTCAAGGGCATGGCCGGCTCCGTGTTGCCCATCGCCGTCGCCCACGGCGAGGGTCGCGTCGAACCGCTCGCCGCTGGTGACCTCGAGCGCCTCGCGAAAGACGGCCTCGTCGCGGCGCGCTTCGTAGACGCGGACCTTCGCCCGACGGAGCGTTACCCGGCCAATCCGAACGGCTCGGCCGACGGGTTGACGGCCCTGACGACACCTGACGGGCGGGCCACGATCCTCATGCCCCACCCGGAGCGGGTCTTCAGGACCGTTCAGCTCTCGTGGAGGCCTCGCGACTGGGAAGGCGAGAGCCCCTGGATGACGATGTTCCGAAACGCGCGCGCGTGGGTTGGCTAGCGGCTATCCCTCGCCGCCGGCGGGCGGCTACTGCGTGCCCGCGTCGACGGGGCACGCGCCGCAGTTGAGGATGCAGCCGCAGCCGTTGGCGATCATGCCGCACTGGCTGCCACACACCATCGGCGTGCAGGCGTCAGCGTCCGCATCGACATCGGCGTCTGCATCGGCGTCCGCCGCGTCGCCGTCCGCATCCGCGCTGGCGTCTAGATCACCGGCGTCGACGGGGCAGGCACCGCAATCGATGGATACCCCGCAGCCGTCGGAGCGCGGTCCGCAAGTACCGGGGCCGTACGACCCACACGTGAGGGCAACGCAGGCGTCCATCGATCCGTCGACGACGCCCGCATCACCGTCGGCGCCCGCGTCCGCCGCACCGCCGTCGGTGAAGCAAGGGCCGCAGTCCAGCTTGCCGCCACACTTGTCGTCTTGTTCGCCGCACGCGGGCGCAAGCGAGGCGCAGGAAGTCGGGAAGCACACCCCCGGTGGCGGGATAACTGGAACGAGCACGCTGAAGTGAATCGTCTGGGCGCTCACGTGCGTCGCATCCACGACCGTGGTTGGCAGCGGCTCGAAGTTCGTCGTGCCATCGGGCGCCGTGAAGACGACGATCCGACTGGCGTCGATCCCGGGAGGCAGCTTCGCGGGATCGAACGTCAAGACTACCGTCACCGGCTTCGCGAACTGGAGCCCCGACGGCCCAAAGGTGGTCGGCGTCCCAACGGCGTCGGCCTTCGGCGGAGGCAGCGCGTCGGGCGTCGACGTGACGGTGAGCGTCACGTCTTCGGGCAACGCACCGGGCGGCACCGTGACGCCCACGCCTTCCGCATTGAGAACGCTCCCGCCCTGGTTCCCCACGGTGGCCATAACGGGCGCTGTCGTCTTGGCGACGGGGCCTGGTGTGGCCGAGGACGCTGGCTCCCCAAGGGGGATGGAGACCTCTTCGGCATCGCCGCCGCAAGCGCCAATGGTCAGCGCCAGCGTCAGCGCGGTGCAACCGGAAAACGCGCCCAAGCGACTGCTCTTCATCGGCGGACGACTCCTCTGCGCGCCGGTGTTCCCGTAAGAACCGTGCGCGCGACGCTCCAGCATGCGTCGAATCTCCTATGAAGATCCATGGGGGATCGGGCGTCGTCGTCGCTTTGGTGAGCGACCGCCCTCCCCTCGCGCACATCGACTCGCACGCCGCTGTGGCGAGGCGGCGACGGCGCCCTACACCGTTCAAAGGCTGGCGGCGCGGCGCCCTTTGCCCTACCGAAGAAGGCATGGCGACGCTCGACGAAATGATTCCGTGGTTCGAGTCTTTGTCGAAGGAGAAGGTCGACCGCGTTCGTGAGTTCTACGCGGACGACGCCTCCTTTCGCGATCCCTTCAACGACGTGCGCGGTCGAGACGCCATCACCCGCGTCTTCGCGCACATGTTCGAGCAAGCGAGCGACATTCGCATCGAGGTGCACGAACGCTTCGAGAAGCCCGACGCGGCCGTCATCACGTGGACCTTCTGGCTCCGCCCCCGGGGCATGGCGCTCCTCCAGATACCAGGCGCGACACACCTTCGTTTCAACGAGCGCGGCCTCGTCATCGCGCATCGCGACTACTGGGATGTCGCCGAAGAGCTCTACGCCAGAGTCCCCGGCTTCGGCGCGGTGATGCGGTGGCTCCAGCGGCGCCTGCGAACGCCGCTGTAATCCAAAGCACGCCAGCGACCTGCCCTCCGCGCGTGTGCGAGAATGGAGCCGCCGAAGGCGCGGCCCGTCATAGGATGCCGCCATGGAGCCGGAAGCGCAGGGGCACATCGTGGTCTGCGGCTTTGGTCATCTGGGCCAGAGCGTGGTCCAGCTTCTCTCCAGGCTAGGCGAGCGCGTCGTCGTCATCAGCGATCAGACGCGCCGAGCCACCGGTGTGCGCCTCGACGACCCGAAGGTCCGTTTCATACGCGGCGACGCGCGCGACGCGTCGGTGCTCGAGAAGGCCGACCTCGCCGGAGCCCGCGCCGTCATCGCGGCGACGGATCACGATCTGACGAATGTCGAAATCGCCCTCGACGTTCGGCGGGCGAACGCCGACACGCCGGTCGTGGTCCGCCTCTTCGACCAGAACCTCGCACGGGTGCTCGAGCAGTCCTTCGACGTACGCCGAGCCTTCGCCATGTCGGCGCTGGCTGCGCCGATCTTTGCGTCGGCCGCCCTCGACGACCCGCTCCTCGCGCGCTTCGACTTTGGCGACGACGCCTTCGTCATCGCCGAGACCCGCGAGCTGGCCGAGAGCAATGGCTCCCCGCTCGCGGCGCATGGCCTCACGTTGGCGCCCGAGACCGCGTGGAAGACGCTTCTGGGCGAGCCCGAGGCCACCCCTATCAAGTCGGCGACCATCCTCGCGGCGGCGTTGCGATGGCCCGCCGCCGTGTGGCGCCACGCGCCGCTGTCGATGCGCATCACCTTCATGCTCCTCGTCGGCCTGACGATGATTAGCGTCTTCGTCTTCTCCGCGGGCATGCAGTTGGGCCTCGTCGACGCCTTCTACTTCATGATCACGACCATCACGACGACCGGTTATGGCGACATCACGCCAAAGGACTCGGCGACGGTCATCAAGCTCTACACGTGCTTCGTGATGCTCCTGGGTTCGGCCACAACGGCGCTCTTCTACTCGTTCTTCACCGACTTCATTGTCGCCGAGCGATTTCGTCGCGTCGCGCAGAACCCCGATGTGACGCTCGAAGGCCATGTCGTGGTCATTGGCCTCGGCAACGTCGGCTACCGCATCGTGGAGAACTTGCGCCGCTTCGGGGTCCCCGTCGTCGGCGTGGACGTGGACGCGGCGGCGCCTTTCGCCAGCGAGCTTCGCTCGCAGCTGCCGGTGCTTGCGGGCGACGGTCGCCTCTCGGGCACGCTCGATCGGGCCGGTGTTGCGAGGGCGCGCGCGCTTATCGCGGCCACCGGCAACGATGCCACGAACTTGGAGATCGCCCTCGCCGTCAAGCACAAGGCTCGAAACGTCCGCGTCGTATCGCGCCTCTTCGACCCCGCTTTCGCGACCAAAGTTCAGGGCGTCCTGCCCATCGAGCGCGCTCTCAGCGCCTCGCGCGTGGCGTCACCGTCGTTCGTGGCGGCCGCCCTCTTCACCGACGTCGTAGCGGCCTTAGTGCGCAACAGCACGTTCGTGGTCGTCACGCGTGAAGCGGCGCCAGCGACCTGGGCCGGCCGCACCGCCGCCGACCTCCAACGCGCCGAGGGCGTCGCGCTCGTGCTTCAGAGCGACGACGGCACACACACGCCGGTCAGTGCCGAGGCGCGCGTCGTCGCCGGCGCACGCTACGTGCTCGTTCGCCAAAGGCCGCTCGGCTGACCGATCAACCGCAGAAGCTCCCGTTGGCTCGCGCGTCGCAGCTCTTGCTGCAACAGTCGCTGCTTCGAGAGCACCGGCCACCGGAGGACACGCAGCTGCCGCCCCCGCCCCCGCCGCCGGTGCCCGGCGAAGAGCAGATCGACCCGCCGCCTGTCGGCGAGGAGAAACACACGCCGTTGCAACAGTCGGCCGACGCGCTGCAGGCGTTGCCGCCAGGAGCGCACGCCCCTCCGCCGTCGGGCCGCGAGGCGGCAGGAGCGGCGAGGCACTTCCCCGAGCTACAGCGCGAGCTGCAGCAGCTGTCGTCGCTCGCGCAGCTCCCGCCGTTGGGTTGGCACGAAGGAACGGCGCCTCCGCCCCCGAAACATCGATCGCCCTCGCACAGCCCGTCGCAACAGTGTCGGTTCTGCGTGCAGGCTTCGCCGGCCGTCGCGCAGGCGCTGGCCGCCACGCCTCGCTCACGGCAATAGGCGAGCCCGCCCGTGAGGGCGCAGTTTCCGGAGCAACACTCGCTGTCGCTACGGCAAGAGGTCGCATCGGCGGCGCAGGTCGCGCCAGCGTTGTCGGAGCTACAGGCGATCAGCGCGGCAAGGGCCAGGAGCGCCAGCCCAAGTGCGGTCGTGATTGGCTTCCCCATGCGGCGGTTATACCGCCTTTGCCGGTCCGTGCACCGCCGACCGGGGCGCGGGCTTTCATCGTGCGACCGTCGCAAAGGCGAGCTGCGCGGCGTAGTAGAGCGGCAGCCCCCACAG
This sequence comes from Myxococcales bacterium, assembly GCA_016703425.1. Classification (NCBI taxonomy): domain Bacteria; kingdom Pseudomonadati; phylum Myxococcota; class Myxococcia; order Myxococcales; species Myxococcales bacterium. The sequence goes on along the minus strand of JADJCA010000012.1, from coordinate 64,190 downwards.
CCGATTCGAGAACGCTCGCTTGACGAACTGATCGCGCGCGACGGCCAAGTCCGACACGTAGAAGGCCAGCGCGGCGCACGAGAGCCACGCGTTGCCGTGCGCGAGGGTCGTCCCCACGGCCAAGGCCACCATCGCCGAAATCACTAGCGCGTAGGCCACGACGGCGCCACGCAAGGGCTTTGGCACGTGAGGCCAGAGCCACCCAAGAATCAGCGCGCCCGCCAGCAAGAGCGGCAGCGCGACGCCCTCCACCGCGAACACCGAGACGCCGCGGACCGCGAAGGCGCCGGCGTACGCCACATGTCCAAGGAGGAACGTGGCCAGGCCCGCGAGGAAGAAGCGTTGCCCCACAGCGTCCGGGCGCTGCGCGCGAATGAGCAGCACGTCGCCAAGCGCCGCCAAGACAAGACCGGCAAAAACGAGCCGCTCGAACGACGTGAGCCCGGCGTTGGGCGTGGCGAAGACCAGGGAGCGAGCCCCGGCGACGACGAAGAGCACCGAGGCCGCGGGCTTGGTGAGCCAGCGTCCGCGCATCGAATCACGCCGCTCGGACACGAGGAGCAACGCCACGAAGAGCGCAAGAAGGGCTACGAAGAAGGCGTCCACGAGGATCAGCCTCTCACGAAAGGGGTGCCGCCATTGTCCCGCCGAGCGCTTGCAACGCGCCCGCCAGGTTCTGCCGCGCCGCGCTGTCGAGTCGTTCGTGGAAGTAGGGCGAGAGGAAGATGCGCGGAGACCCGAGGACCTTCTCCAAGAAGGCGGCCCGGCCCTGTGCAAAGAGGGCGTCCGGCACGTGCGCATATTCGAGACGGATCGCGCGCTCGTAAGCGAGGAACGCCGTCGGCTCCGCGCCAAGAATCGCCATGTCGCAATCGAGAAAGAGCGCAGCGTCGGCGTCGACGGAGCCTGCTTCGACCGAGCCGTGACGGGCCGTCAGCTCGATGAGGTGGACGACGCGAGCGACGTCGATGGCGTGGGCCGGCGAGTGCCGCGCGATGCACTCGGCCGCGAGCTCAGCGCTCTTCCGCTCGTTGTCGCCGCGCCCGGCGACGTACACGGCGTCGTGGAAGAGCACTGCCAGAAAGGCCTCGCGCGGTGCGTGCCATAGTCCAGCGCGCGAGACCGCCGTGAAGTGACTCACCACGTCCGCGATGTGGTCGAGCGAGTGGTACGCGCGCGGCGGCGTCGCGTAGGCCGCCGCCAGCTCATCGTAGAGGCCATCGATGTCGAGGCCCGGCGGCGCCGCCTCCGTGAGCAACGCGCGCGCCGCGCGCGTCACGAGGGTGACTCCACGAGCGCGTCGACGACGCGGCGCAGGGCTTTGGCGGCGAATCCGTCGGGGAGCAAGCCCGGCGCCGTGGCCGACACCTGAAAGGCGCCTTCGAACGCCACGAGCAGCGCGGCCGCGATACCCTTGGCGCGCCGCGGGCTCTTCCCTTCGCTGCGCAAGAGACTCGCGATCTCGGTCTCGAGCTGCGCGAACAACGCGGCGAGGGCCGCTGCGTACGGCGCACGGACCGCTGGCTCTCGGACGGCCTCGGCGCCAACGACGACCCACGCGGCCACGGCGCGCGGATCCGCGTCGTCGTCTTTCGCCACGAGGGCGTCGACGATGGCGTGCACACGGCGGCGTGGGTGGTCTCCCGCCGCAGCGAGGCGCGCCGCGACGCGCGACGATAGCCCTGCCGCAAGCTGCTCCACGAGCGCCACGAGGACCGCTTCCTTGTCTGCGAAGTGGTAGTGCACGAGGCCCGGGCTGAGGCCGGCGGCCCGCGCCGCCTTCAAGATGGTGGCGCGCTCGTAGCCCTCACGGGACATGACCGAGAGAAAGCCGTCGACAATCTCGGCGCGTCGCTCGGCGGTGTTCGACGGCCTCGGCACGCCTTCATCGTTTTGCCAACGGTCCGCCGCGTCAAGGACCTCGCGGCGGGAACTTCGCGCGCCACTTGACGCGGCGGGTCGCGCGGCTCATATTTTGGTCGTGCAACCAACATTCAACGGGCGCGAGCAGGCGACCGCCGGGCCGCCCTACGCGCTGCTTGACGGCGTCTTGACGAAGGCGGAGTGCGCGGCGCTGGTCGCGCGGGCCGAGGCGGCGGGCTTTTCGCCCATGGCCCTCGCCTACCCGCCCGGCTACCGCAACAACGACCGCCTCGTCTGGGACGACGAGGGCTTCTCGGCGCGCCTCTTCCGGCGCATCGCCGCACGCCTACCGCAAACGCTCGGTGGCGCTCGGGTCGTCGCATTGAATCCGCGATTTCGCGTCTGCCGCTACACGGCCGGCCAGTCCTTCACGCGTCACCAAGACGGCGCCTTCGAGCCCACCCCGGAGCGGCGGTCGCTCTTGACGTGCCAACTCTCCCTGTCGGAGCCACACGAGTTCGGTGGCGGCCACACGCGCTTCTTCTCCGGCCGAACGGGTGCGCTCTACGCCTCGGTGCGGCCTCGGCGCGGCGACGCCATCCTCTTCCGCCACGACACGTGGCACGACGGTGAACCGGTGAGCCACGGTACGAAGATCGTGCTCCGCACCGACGTCGTCTACGACGGTGTCCCGGGCCGCACGACGACCGACGCTCGGACCCTCGGTCATCACGCTGGCTACGTCTTCGCGGCGACGCCGCTCGCCAGCGGCCACGTGGCGACGGCGTCACGCGATCGAACGGTGCGCCTCTTCGACGCGCGCGAGCGGCGGCAAGTCGCCGTCGTTGGCGGTCACGAAGCCTCGGTCACGTGCCTCGCGGAGGCGCTGCCGGGCGTTCTCATTAGCGGCTCGCGCGACGGCACGACCCGCGTCTTGGACGCGCGGTGCGAGGCTCCCTCCGAGAGCCATCGGCACCTCGCTTTCGGCTCTGCGGTCCTCGCGCTGTGCCGCCTCGGCGGTGGGGCCTTCGCGGTGGGCGCGGCCGACGGCACGGTGCGGAGATGCCACGCGTCGAACGGCGACGCCACCCTGCTCGCCGCGCACGAAGGGTGGGTCTGGGCGCTCGCGCGGCTCCGAGGCCTCGTCGCCTCCGGCGCCGAGGACGGGTCTCTCTCCTTGGTGAGCGACCACGGCGACGTGCGCTGGCGATGGGCGGGCCCCTCGCCCATTCGCGCGCTCGCGGCGCTCGACGACGACCGTCTCGCCGTGGGCTTCGCCAACGGCGACGTCGCCCTCTTCCTAGTGACCCAAGGAGGCCCCGAACTCGCCGTGCGAACGCGCGTCGTGGGCAGCGGCTCCGTCGATGCGCTCGCGCCTGCTGAGGGCGGCCTCGTCTGCGGCGGCGAAGACGGCGTCGTACGCCGCCTCGACGGCCGCCTCAGGGAGCGGTCGTCGGTGAACCTCGGAAGCTTCGTGCGGGCCGTGGCGCCGCTCGGCGGCGACCGGTTCGTCACCGGCAGCTACGACGGCTACGCGCGCGTCGTCTCGTTGGCCTAGGACCCCCGACACCGTGGAGTCGGCAGGTTCGAGGTACGGGGCGCCCACGCGCTCCCCCCGCCGCCGAAAGACTTCGTGCTCCGATTCTGATACCAACCGGCCCCCTCCGATGCGCGCCGCACTCTCCACGAGGCACCTCGCTCTCGCGCTGCTCTTTGCCTGTTTTGTGCCGCTTTTCTGGCTCAATCAGAGCGTGGGCGGCGCCGACTGGGAGGCCTACCGCGATCGCGTGAAGGCGAACCTGTCCGCGAACGTCGTCGAGACGCTCCGGTACCCGACGTCCTTCTTGTACCGCCGCTCCGGTGACGAAGAGATCTACTTCGCGACGGCCAACGCGACGTTGGGCCGGCCCTACAACGCGAGGATCTTGGCGAGCCGCGGCAAGTCGTCGTTGCCGCCCGTCGAGACGCCCGCCGACGGCCGCTTCCACACCCCTTACACGGAAGTGCCGCTTGAGTACCTGCCGCTCAACTTTCCCTTCGTGGTCGCCCCCGCGCTGATCGCCCACGAGTTTCGTCACTATGCACGCTTGTTCGGCGCGCTCATGGGGCTCGTGCTCCTCGCCGCCGCGGCGTTGGCGATTCACGCGGCGCCGCGACCCGCCGCCGAGGCCCGCGCCCGTGACCTTTCGCTGCGCGCGGTGCTCTTCGGTCTCCTATTGCTGGCGCACGGCGCCATTTCCATTCAGCGGCTCGACGCTTTGGTCGCCCTGGGAATGACGACGATGCTCTTCGCGGCGGTACGTCGCCGGTGGGTTCTGCTGGACGTGTGCGCCGGCCTGGTCTTCGCCACGAAGCTCGTGCCGGCGTTGGTCGTCGTGCCGCTCTTCCTTGCAACCGGTGACGTGCACGCGCGCTCGCTCGGCCGGGTGGCACTGGGGGGCGTCTTGGGCACCGCCATCGGATTGCTACCCCTCTTCGCGACACCTTCCGCGCTCCCAATGCTCCTCGCCTATCACGGCGAGCGAGCGCTCCACGTCGAGTCGTGCCTCGGCGTGCTCTACGGCATCGGGCGCCTCATCGCAGGGCGCGGGGCCGAAGCCGCCATGGATTACGGGTCGTACAACTTTCATGGGGTCGTCGCCGACGCGCTCGCGAAGGCGAGCGTTCCGCTCACGCTCGCCCTCGTCGCCGCGGCGGCGCTCTCGGCGTGGACCGGCGCCAAGGCCCCTCGCGATGAGCCACGCCGGACGCTCGACCTCGTCGTCGCGACGCTCGCGGGCCTCGTGGCCTTATGGCTCGGCGGCAAGGTGTTCTCACCTCAATACCTGACGTGGGCGTTGCCCGCCGTCTTGGCCGCGCCCCACGTGTACGCGCCTCCGCCCCGCGCGAAGGGCCTCGGCGCGCTCGTGGCGCGGGTGCGCGCCTCGCCCCTCTCCGCGCTGACATTCCTCTTGGCGCTCGTCGTCGGGCTCAGCCAGCTTTACTTGCGCGCGTTCTACGATCACGTCTACCGGCAATGGCCCGTTGGCGTCGCGACGATGTCTGTGCGACTTGCGGTGCTCGTGTTCTTGTTTGCGTGGCTGTTGCGAAGGCCCGAAGGCGCCGCCAGCGAGGCGGCCTCCTAGCGGTCGCGCTCAAACACGTAGACCTGCATGCCGAGGCTCGCGTGCAGCTCGATGGTGGGAAAGACGCGCCCCTCACGGCGTGCATGGAGGACCTCTCGGTAGCCGGCTGTGCCGGCAAAGAGCGATTGAAAGAACGCGGTGGCATCGGTGTCCGTGAGGTTGCCCGAGTGACTCACCGGTTGCACACGCCCCGCGTCACCGTCCCATCGTCCAATGCGATAGCGCCACGCGAAGCCGGCTCCAACAACGACGAAACGCGGCTTCCGCTGCGCGATGGCTCCGTAGGGAGCCTCGACCTCGACGATGCCGGGCATGGGGTTGCGACGGCCGACTTCGTCGGGACCGACGCGCCACACGTGGGTGCCCGCCGCGAATCGTGGAAGATACACATTTCTCCCATAGACCTCGACACCGTCGCCGGATGCCAGCTTGGCTGCGAGAAAGTCTTCGACCTGATAGCGCGGGTCGTCCAGCATGACGGCGACCACCGCGGCGCTCTGCCGCAGCGCGAGGAGCAGCGCCACGGAGCAAAGCAGACCGAAGGCCACGCGCGCCGGACGGCTCCGCCCCCGCGCCCAGCGCTCGAGCGCCGCCAGGGCCACGGCGCCGTAGACGCTCATGAGAACCATCTGCGGCATCTCGAAGCGCTCTTCGACGCGACGCGCCCAGCAATTGAACCCCAGCGTGAACGACAACGCCCCGAGCGCCGGCAGCAGCGCCACGGCCGCGTCGCGGCGGCGCCCCTCTGCGTCGCGACGCGGCCAGATGGCGATGAGCACCCCCGCGGTGAAGAGGAGCGCGAAGACTGCCGGGTAGTGCACCGGAAACGAGCGCCACACGTCGGCGAAGGCGGCAGCGGCGCCGCGCAGAGTTTTGGCGTATTGCGCGAAGTCTTGGCTCGCTGGGCCTAGCAGGAACCTCAGCCGCGCGACGAAGCCGCGCGGATTGTAGAAGGCACCGTCGATGAGCAGGACGACGCCGAACGTCAGGAGCACCGCCACCGCGAGCTCTCGCACGAGCTCACGGGCGCGGGTGCGTCGCTGCCAAAGCCACGCCACCGCGAGCGGAGGTATCGAGAACATGAAGAGCGCGTAGGCTTGGTCCTTGGTCGCCACGGCGAAGGCCGCAAAGATCGCCGCTCGCCTGAGCCCCTTCGGCGCGTCGCCCTCTTTGGCGCGCGCGAAGGCGAGGAGCGCGAGCGTCGCCCAAAAGAGGTAAGGAACGTCGAGGTTGGTGGTGTGCGCGTAGTAGGTCAGCGTCACCTCGAGGCCGGCCAGCGCCATGCCGTAGACCCGCGCGCGACGGTCCTTCGCGATGAGCGCGGCGAGCTCGCCCATCACGAGGACGATGCCCATCGACTGAACGAACGACATCGCGCGCGCGGCGACCGTGAAAGCCGTCATGACGTGCGGGTCGAGAAACGAGCGAACCACGGCCTCCTGCGACAGAGAGCCGGCGCGCGCCAGCGCGAACAAGGTCACCGGCAGCGTGAGCAGCGCGAGCAAGAGCAGCTGCAGCGGCGGGTAGGTGTAGTAGTCGCCCTGCGTGAAGGTCTTGAGGAGGCCAGGCAAAAAGTCGCGCGGAGCGACGCCGTCGTTGTCCCAGCTGTCGCTCGACGGAAGCCCCCAGCCGAGGCCCACGCCGTGGAGCAACGCCACGACCACGAGTACAAGCCGCTCCTCGCGCGTCAGGCCCGCGAACAAGCTGCGTAAGTGTTGGAAGGTCGCCCGAAGCAAGTTCTGCCTGCGAAAGTCGTCGTCGAGAGTGCGAATTGCCAAAGTAGCGGAGGGGCGAGCCCGGGTCGATTCCGGCACGAGGCCGGGACGTGTAGGCTTACCGATCTCGATGGTCGACGAGGCGTCCGCGAATCCGTTCTTCGACTTTCGCGTGACCTCGGGCGCCGTCTCGCACCGCGGCCTCGTGCGCGACGACAACGAAGACGCCTTCCACGCAGACTCGGCGGCGGGTCTCTTCATCGTGGCCGATGGCATGGGAGGTCACGCCGCCGGCGAGCTCGCCTCCCGACTGACCGTCGACACAATTCGCGCGACCCTCTCCGAGCAACAGGACGAGCTCTTGGCCTATGTGGCCGAGCCTTCCATCGACACGCGCAGCGCCGTCTTCGATGCCATGCAGCGCGCCATCGACGCTGCGCATCAAAAGGTCCGCGCCGAGGGCGATCGACACCCCGAGTGGCGCGGCATGGGCGCCACCGTCGACGTGCTCTTGTTCGCGCGCGAGCGCGCCTTCTTGCTGCACGTCGGCGACTCGCGCGTGTACCTCGTCCGGCCATCGGCCACGATTCAGGTGACCGACGACCACGATGTCCGAATGAGCCTCGGCGTGAAGGGCTCGATCCCGCCCCGCGCCAAGACCAGCGTCCCCAACCGCCTGCTCAACGCCGTGGGCGTCGGCGCTACGGTCGCGTCGGATCGCGTCTCGTTCGCCGTCGCCAGCGGCGATCGCCTCGTCCTTTGCACCGACGGCGTTCATCAGATGGTTCAGAGCGAGCCAAAGATGGGCCCGCGCGGAGGAACGGCCGCCCACGCTGCGCAGCGACTCATCGACGCCGCCATCACCGCAGGCGGCCGCGACAACGCCACCGCGGTGGTCGTCGACATTGGTCCGCCCATCGGCCCCCGCGACGACGGCGAAGCGGCGGCGCGAGACTTGGACGTCGCGCTTTCGGCGCCACTCCTCGCCATGCTCAGCCGTCCCCACGCCCTTCGCATCCTGTCGGCGGTCGTCGAGGTCGAGCTCTCGGAGCGGCGGATCCCGCGCATCGTCGCCCAAGATCGCGTCGCCTACATCGTGCTCGACGGTGAGGTCTCCAGGTCCGACGGCGTAGCACTTGGGGCCGGCGCCGTGCTCTACCCTGAGTCGCTCGTGGAGGCGCGGCGCCCCGCGACCTACGCCGCCCAGGGAAAGGTGCGCGCGTTTCGGCTCCGTTCCGACGATTTTCGCGAGGTGTGTGATGCCGACGCACGTCTGGCGGCGGCCGCCTATCGGGCCCTCGCCCGGTGCCTTGCCAGCTAGCCTCACCAGCTAGCCTCACCAGCCAGCCTCACCAGCCAGCCTCACCAGCCAGCCTCACCGGCCAGGCGGGGGGCGCCCCCGTTGTCGGTGCATCGCCGGTCCTGTCCACCTCAAGAAAGGCAGTGAAAACCTTCGCCGCTCATTGTCGTCCGAGAGACGCGCTGTGATAGGCTTTTTGCCCGTATGCGCGCACTTCTTGGTCGGGCCCCTCGCCCCTTCGCCGCTTCGTTTTCACACCGCTTCGCACCGCTCGCCCTGGGAGCCGCAGCCGCCTTGTCGTGTTTCGCGCAGACGCGCGCCGTGCATGCGCAGGCGCCAGCCCCAACGTCCGCCGCGCCGGCGCCGGCAGCGGAGATCAGCGAAGAGGCCAAGGCGCGCTTTGCCGCTGGCGTGAACCTCCTCAAGGACCCCGGCGGCGCTCGTTACGAAGAGGCGTACCGCGAGTTCAAGGCTGCCTACGCCGCATCGCCCGTTTACAAGATCCTGAACAACCTCGGCCTCTGCGCCATGAAGCTCGAGCGCGACGAGGAGGCCATCTCCGCGTATGAGAAGTACCTGGCCGACGGCAAGGACCTCATCGATGCGGCCGTCGCGCAACAAGTGAAGACCGACTTGCAGACGCTGAAGGCGGGCCTCGTCTGGATCACCGTCAGCTCGAACCAACCGCGCTTCACCATCGTCGATGCTCGCGTGCCGGTGCGCGGCGAGCGCATCACCAACGCCTACGGTCCCTTCGACAAGCCGACCCGCGTGGGCATCCACTCGGGGGCCCACGTGCTCACAGCACGCAGCGAAGGGTTCCCCGATGTGACGTGGGAGTTCGACACCACGGGTCAGAAGGAGATGCCGGCCCACGCCTTCGAGTTCAAGCAAGCGCCGGTGGCCCAAGGCCCCTCGGGCGACACGGGTCCAAAGACGGTGCGCGTCCAGGAGCGACCGATCCCGACGTCGGTCATCGTCGGCGGCGTGGCCACGGGCCTCTTCGCCATCGGCACCGTCGTCACCGGCGTGGTGGGCCTCTCGAAGCAGAGCGACTACAAATCAGCCAACGACGGCCGGTCCCCCGACAAGGCTCAGTCGCTCAAGGAGTCCGGCGAGACGATGAACCTCGTCTCCGATGTCCTGCTGGCGGGAACGGTGGTCGGCGCGGCCGTCACGGCGGTCTTCTACTTGAGTCGGCCCACGGTTGAAGTGGAGCGCCTCGCCAGCGGCGAGACGCGCCGTGTGCGCGCCGCGAGCGCGCCGCTTCGCCTCGCACCGATGATCTCTCGTGACGGTACCGTTGGTGGAGTCCTGATGGGGGGAGCGCTTCCATGGCAGATGTAACGATTGGTCAGCTCCTCGACAAAAAGTACCGCATCGTGCGGCTGCTCGGCGAAGGCGGCATGGGCGCCGTCTACGAGGGCGAGAACGTTCGCATCCACCACCGCGTGGCCATCAAGCTCCTCCACGCGGGCATCGCCGACAACGCGTCCGTCGTCGAGCGTTTCGAGCGAGAAGCGCAGGCCGCCGGAAAGATCGGCTCCGATCACATCGTCGAAGTCTACGACCTCGGCGAGTTGCCCTCGGGCTCTCGCTACATGGTCATGGAGTACCTCGACGGCGAGAACCTGACGGCGCGCGTCACCAAGGCCGGGCGCCTCACGCCCCAGGTCGCCGCGCCGCTCATGGTCCAGCTCCTCGAAGGCCTCGAGGCGGCGCACAAGGCCGGCATCGTTCACCGCGATCTCAAGCCCGACAACATCTTCCTCACCAAGGACAAGCGCGGCGAAGACTTTGTGAAGATCGTCGACTTCGGCGTCTCCAAGTTCAACCAACTCTCCGGCGATTCGGGCATGAGCATGACGCGCACCGGCGCGGTCATCGGCACGCCGTATTACATGTCGCCGGAGCAGGCCAAAGGGTCCAAGCAATCGGACCATCGGTCGGACATCTATTCGGCGGGCGTCGTGCTCTTCGAGTGCATCACCGGGCAGGTGCCGTACCTCGCCGACACCTTCAACGAACTGATGTTCAAGATCGTGCTCGAGCCGCCGCCGGCGCCCGAGTCGCTCGTGCCGGGCCTCGACCCGAACTTCGCCGCGATCATCAAGAAGGGCATGGCCCGCGAGCCCAGCGATCGCTTCCAGACCTCGACTGAATTCGCGGAGGCCATCTCGCAGTGGATGGCCGGTACGCCCCAGGCGTTCCGCCCCCCGATGCAGTCGTCACCCATGTCTTCGCCATCCCCGATGGCGAGCACCGGCGCTGGCGGGCCCGTGATGGCGGACATCATGCAGCCGGCCGTCGGCCAGACGAACCCGGGTCAATTGCCGCTCGCCGGAACGACAGGCGCCGGAAGCATGACGTCGTCGGTGAAAGACACCGGCGCCAAGAAGTCGAGCGCCGTGGTCGCCATCGCAGCGGTGGCGGCGGTCCTGTTGTTGGGGGGCATCGGTGCCGTGGTTCTGTTGAAGGGTGGCGGCGACAAGACCGCCGCCGGGCCGGCACCAACGACGACGGCCACCACGGTGACCGCGCCCACGACCCCGGCCGTCACGACGCCAACGGCGACGCCGACCGCGCAAGCCGCACCGACCGCGCAGACGGAGCCAGCCGTCGTCGACGCCGGCGCCGGCGCCGTCACCACCGTGGCCCAACCTGCCGACACGGGCCGTAGCGGCCGCTCCGGCTCACGTACCACGCGAACCACGGCGCCAACGGCAGGCGAGAAGCCGCCGACGGCAGCGACGCCCGCGCCGGTCACCACGGGCAAGTCGACTCAGGTTCAAGGCCGCGCCATCGAAGACAAGCTCTAAGAGCTCCGCCGACTCTTCGGCGCGATGCGCCAACGTCGAGGCGCTGAGCGTCCCGCTACTTCGGGTCGATGCGAACGACGCGGCTGCCGATCTTGTCGACGAAGTAGATCTTGCCCTCGGGCCCAAAGGAGAACCCAGAGAGCGAGCCCGGTGGGAGGCCCGTGGCGAGGCTCCTCACCTTCTTCCCGTCCTTCTGGAAGACATGGAACGTGCTCGTGGCGGCGTCGGTCACGTAGAGCGCGCCGCCTCGCAGCTCGAGGCCGCTGGGCTTGTCGAGCTGGCCCCGCGGGATCACCTCCTCGACGTCGGCGTCCGTCATGACACCGCTCTTGGCGAGCGGCTCCAACCGCCGGGGCAGATTGCCCTTGCGACGCCCGCGCGCCGTGTCGAGGCGCACGATGCGCTGGTTCCCAGTGTCGGCGACGTAGAGGAATCCGTCGGTGTCGAAGACCATGTGGCTCGAGGTCTCGTCGCTTGCGGGCTTCACTTGGCCCACGGCGTATTGAAAAATTTCGCCGTCGGAGTGGTCGTCGTTGCCGGGCCCGTGGTCCTTCGCGAAGTCGATGCGGTCGAGCGAGAGGTCGTAGCCATTGAAAACCCAATACACGTTGGCTTCGACGTGGGCGATGCCTCGGCACAGAGGTGAGTGATGCAACATATCGAGGTGCGAGCCGAGGTCGGTCGCGGGCTTCGGAAAAATCGTGAGGTCCGACGAGAACAGCGCCGGTCCCATGAAGAGCTCCCCCTGCCCATCGGAGCCGGCGACATTCTGCGAATTGTCGTTGTTGCCACAGGTGCCCCAGGTGTCGCCGGGGCCCATGGCGAGCGCCGGGGGCCGATGCATGAAGTGGCCCGCCGCAAGGTCGTAGTAGCGCGTCCACGCCGGTTCGCCCGTGATGCCCGTCCCCACCTGCACCGAGTCGTCTCCGTAGCCTACGACCCAAAGCTCGGCGTCTCGCGTCGGATGAAACGCCAAGTCTACCGGCTTCATGTTCTTGCTGAACTTCCCGACCTCGGTGAAGTCGACGGAGCTCGCCGTGCCGTCGCCACTGCCGAGCTCGTAGCCGACCGGCGGCGCGACGCAGGCTCCCTTGGCAACATCGCACCGGGTCGTGCCGGCCTTGGCTGCGCAGTCCGCGTCGACCTTGCACTGGGGGGCCGCTGCGGCCGGGCCTTCGCTCGGCGCGGAGCTACACGAAACGGGCAGGAGGGCGAGGAGCAGGGCGGCGCCGAGACGATGAGGAAGACGGTGAACGAAAGACTTCATGGTGCGATGTCCGAGGTGAATGGCGAGGCGATGGCGACGCCGAGCAGGGAGCGCCGCGAACGTTAGCGCATCGACTTCGGCCTGACCGCCGTTTCAGGCGCGGCAAGCGGCACGGTTGAGTCTCAACGCGTCGCAAGAGTTCTCTCGAGAGCTCTTCCCTAGCGCCCGCGAGCGCCCTACGCACCTGGGCTAACATGGCGTCCGTGGTCGATCTCGTCGTTCTTCACGAACATCCCGAGTGGCAAAAGCCGCTCTTTTCCGCCCTCGACCGAAGGGGCATCTCCTTCGCACCGTTGGACCTCAAGCGTGCCGCCTTCGACGTCGATCAGGTCCCATCGGCGAAGCTCTACTTCAACCAGGCGAGCCCGAGCGCGTACGTGCGCAGCAACACGCGCGCCGTACCGCTGGCGCTGGCGCTGATGCGCAGCCTCGAGCTCGCGGGCGCGCGCGTGCTCAACGGCTCCGGCGCCTTTGCGCTTGAGCTGAGCAAGAGCGCGCAAGGATCGCTCATGAAGAAGCTCGGCATCGCTCATCCGCGCTCGCTGGCCTTCAACGACGTCGACGCCGCCTGCGACGCTTGGTCCGAATGGCCCGCGCTTCTCAAGCCGGAGCAAGGCGGCAGCGGCGCCAGGATGTACCTCCTCCAATCCAAGCATGAGCTGCGGCGGCTCCTCCGGGACCAGCCCGAGCTGTGGACGCCCGACAACCTCCTGCTCCTGCAAGAGCACTTCGACGTCGACGCCGAGCGCGGCATCGTGCGCATGGAATTTCTGGGCGACGAGCTGCTCTACGCGATGCGCGTCGTGTCCCATGGCGCCTTCAACCTGTGCCCGTCCGAGATGTGCAACCCGGAAGGCGGCGGCGACTCCCACTGCGAGGTGCCCGAGAGGAAGCCAACCAAGCCCGTCGAGTTCTTTCCGTACAAAGAGGTACCGCCCGAAGCCGTGGCTTCTGGCCTCAGCATCGTCCGCGCCGGTGGCCTTGACGTCGCCGGCATCGAATACCTTGAAGCAAAAGACGGCCGCCTCGTCTTCTACGACGTCAACGCGAACTCGAACCTGCGGCCTGCCGTCGCCCAGGCCTTCGGGTTCGACCCCTTCGAGCGCGTCGTCGACTACTTGGTGAGCGAACTCAACCGCGGCGCGGCGCGCGGGTCGTCAACCTGACGAGCTACTTCGGGCACTTGGCCGGCGGAAATGAGAGGCTCTGCCGCGTAGCCACCTGATAGGCCTTGAGATCACTGGGCATCTTGAACGCCGGCCGCGCCGTCTGCGAGAAGCCGTTTCCCGAGGCCGCAATGGTGAAGGCCGACACGCTGCCGCTGCTCTCGACGAGTAGCGCGCTCGTGTACGGCTCGAAGGTCACCGTCCCCGACGCGACGATCTGCAGCGGCGTCCCTCCTGCCTTCAGCGGGACCGCGATGATGGAGTTGCCGATCCGCTCGGCGACGAACGCCGCCTCCAAACACGTGGAGACCGCAAGACTGCGAAACTGCCCAGGCGTTGCCGACGTAGTCGTAAAGGGAACCGAGCTCAGGGCAAAGGTGTCGACGGCCGAGTAGGACGTGAGCAGGGCGCCCGCGTCGGTGGCCGAGCCGGGGACCGCGAACAACTCGGTGGGCGACGTGTAGGCCGCCGCACCAATGGCCTGATTCGGCGTCGTGCCCGAGTTGTAAGGCTTGCCCACGGGCACAGGCCCTCCCGCCCGCGGCGCGATGCTCAGCGAAGCGTGCGGCAGCTTCATGGGAAAGAGCTCGAACTGACAGTTCGTGCCGACACACTTGTTCTGCACCAACGTGACGTTGTCGCTGTTGCCATTGAGGCGCGAGCCGGTGATGCCAAGGGGCGCCACGCTCAGCAGCTCGCTCGCGAGCCATGAGCTCGCGTCTACCGACGCGTCACCGAAAGCGCCGGCGTCGGTTGTGTCGAGCACCACGAGGGAGGCCGGCGTGGCCGCATCGGGCGCGAAGGCCAGGTACGCGAGGCGGTTGTCCAAGGCGGCGGCTTGCGCTGCGAAGTTGCCGCCCGTCGTGGTTGGCACGGGAACGCGCACGCGCGACAGCTCCGTCCATTTGCCGTCGGAGGCGAGCTTCCGGAGACGCACGAAGACCGAGTCGCCGGCGTAAGGATCGGGTGAAGGTCCGCTGGAGCCAGGTGCGTCGGTGACCTTGGCCTCGAAGAGATACCAAAGGTCGGCCCCCTCGTCGTAGATGCTCCCCATGATCGGGAGCACTTCACGAGAAAGCTCCTTCCCGTCGGCGGCGTTGAGCACCGACGTGACGTAGCGAGCGGGCACGCTCGCGTCGCCGACAATGCCGGCCGCCTGGAACGCCGCAACGACAACGAGGCCCTCGGGCCCGGCGTCGACGCCCGTGTCCACCACCGGCGCATCCGTCGACACGTTGCCGTCGCCGCTGGCGTCGCCACCGCCAGCCTCGGTGTCGCCGCCGTCGCCGCCCGACGTCGACGCGTCGCCCACGGCGGGCTTCACGTCGTCGAAGGCGTTGATGAGCGAGCACGCCTGCACCGCGATGGGCGGCATGAGCACGAGTCCGAGGCGGAAGAAGAGCGAAGACGAAGCGGCGCGAGTCATGGGCGCCGATGGTACCGCAACGGCCCCAGCCGATGAACCTTTCGGAAGAGCCGCGGGCTCGAATTTCCAGCGGTTTGCCGGGGCGTCAGTTGCTGAGCGCGCCCTGGTCGATCCAGCTCTTGATCGTATTCCGCTCGTTGGCCGTCAGGACATCGTTGGCGACGGCCGGCGGCATCAGTTCGCCCACAGGCGGCGCCGGCGGCGCGGGCGGCGGGCCGTTCAGCTTCTTGAACAAGTAGCTGTTCGCGGAGTCCCCTGCGAGGACACGCTTCGACGCGGGCACCTCTCCGGAGTTGAGCAGCAGGTTGCCGTAGGCGATGGAACGAGGCGTCAGGACGAGGCCAAAGGGCGGGTTGCCAGCCACGTGACACCCGGCGGTGGCGCAGTGTTGCGAAAGAATGGGGAAGACGTTGAGCTGAAAGCTGACCTTCGTGGTCCCGGTCTTTTCGACGGTGTTTTGGTCGCGGTTGCCGGCCTTGTCGCGCGCACGGACGACCCAGTAGTACTGCTTGGCGGGCGTCAGGTCGGGGATGGTGACGCTCGTCGCCCCGGGCAGCGAACTGAGCGTCGGTGTCGGCCCGAAGGTCTCGCCGCCGGCGGCCTCCGCTTGGTAGACGTCGTAGACGATGTCGCCAGCGATGGTCTGGTCGTCGGTCGCCGCGGCCCAGTTGAGGTCGACCGTGGTGGAGGTCACGTTGCTCACGGTGGTGATCCCGAGGAACGTGGGCGGCGTGCCGTCGGAGAGCGTCGTCGCGGTGCGCTCGAGCTTGTTCGTGTCCGCGTTGCCGCTCAAGTCGCGCGCGCGACAGACGAGGAAATACTGACTCGAGGGCAAGAGACCGCCGACGTCGCCGAGGGTCCCGGATGAGAACGTCGCCGTCGGCGTCGTGAAGTCCTGCACGCCGGCGGTCTTGGAGGCAAAGACGTCGTAGACGATGGCCCCTGCGGGCGTCGTGTCGTCGGTCGCGGCCTTCCAACTGACGGTGATGGTGCTGGCGTCCTTGACCGTGGCGGAGGTGCACCCGGCAAAGACCGGCGCCTTCGTGTCCTTTCCGTTCTTCGCCGAGACCTCCACCTTGTTCGTGTCGAGGTTGCCTGCTGCGTCCCGGGCGCGAACGATCGCGTAGTAGGTGCCCTCGGCGACAGGGAGGTTCTTGATGACGATGCTCGACGCGCCGACATCGCTCACGTAGCTCGGGCCGCTCAGGTCTTCGCCGCCGGCGGAGGTCGCCAGGTAGACGAGGTACGTCATGCCAGCCGCTGCCGTGCGATCATCGGTCGCGGGGGTCCACGAGATCTTGAGTGAGCCGTCCGCGGCGGGCTCGGCGAGCGTGGCTCCAGCGAAGGCTGGCACGACGGAGTCCGCCTCGGTCTTGCCGCTCTTCTCCGCGGTGTTCTTGTCTTCAACCTTGGCTTCGTTGACGGCGCGAACCACCACGAAGTAGGTCGTGTTGTTGGTGAACGTGCTCAGCACGACCGACGTGGCGCCGGGCGGCGTGGTGAACGTTGGCGCGGAGAAGTTCTGCGCGCCGGCGCTCGTGGCGACGTAGACGTTGTAGACGAGCTTCTCCGCGGGGGTCGTGGTGTCCTTGGCGGCGTCCCATGTAATCTGCAGGCTTGTCGTGGTGGCGGGAGCGACGGAGGTGACGCCGGTGAATTGCGGCGCCGCGGCGCCCGCGGTCGTTGCGTCCGTGGCTGACGCAGGGCCCCCGTCGGGCAGCGTGCCGCCGGGGCCCGCGCCATCGGAGAGGCATACGGTTCCCTCGAGACGCGTGCCGGTGCCACACGTAACGTTGTTGCCCGCAGGCGTTTCATCGCTCCCGCAAGCGCCGGCCAAGAGACCGAGCAACGGAAGCGCGAAGGGACCGACGATTCTGCGAGTTTTCATAGCAAGAGCTCCGACATCATTCGTGAATAGCGGGTCGCCAGTTCAGTTTTCGTAGCGACCCTGAGAGAGCCAACGCGAGAGCAAGGTTGAGAAGGAGAACGAGCCGACCGTCGGGTTGGGCATGGCGGCGCCGCAGATGCCCTGCGAGCCAGCGACCTTGCGATAGAGGAGAGAATTCCCCCAGCTCCCGCCGGCCACCGTGTAGTTCGGGTAGGCGGCGCAAGCCGCCGCGGTGTTGTCGGTGAACGCGAAGTAGTCGTGCGTCCACGGGCCGTATCCGTTGTTGCCGTGGCAGCCCGCGTAGTTGCAGCTCCCCGTGAACGTCGGCAAGACGTTCTGCGTGTAGGAAATCGGCGTGGTGCACACCGTTGCGCTCGAAACGTCCACGTTGCCGTTGGCGTCACGAACGCGGCCCACGACGTAGTAGTCCGTGTTCGGAAGGAGTGCCGTTCCGTTGGTCGTGTTGCCCTTCCCCGCCGGAGGGTTCCAAGGCGCTGGCGCACCGATGTACGTGTTGCCAACGTTGAGGTAGCCCTCGTCGACGAACGAGAACGAGCAGCCGAGCGCGCTCGTGGAGGCGCAGTAGTCGTACCCGGCGATAGCGAAGCTGCCCGGCGTCGCCGCGCTGATGCCGACGAACAGGTAGCTGGGGTACAGCGTGTTGGCTTGACACGTCACCGCGCCATTCCACGTGGGCGGGATCGGGGCCGTCAGCGCAGAGACCTGGTTCGAGTAAGTTGTGCCCGTTGAGTTCACGGCCTTGACGCGCATGTAGTAGGTCGTGTTGGCGGTAAGCCCCGCGAAGTTGTGCGTCGTGGTCGTCGCCGCCGCGGTGCCGCCCACGAAGTTGTCGCAACCTCCGTTCGCCGCGGAGATGCAGACCGTGTAGGTGATCGCACTGACCGGCGTCGACGACGCGACCCACGAGATCGGGATCGTGGTCTGGCCCACGCTGCCCACGGTCGGCTGGCTCGTGAAGCCTGGAAGCGTCGGACGAGTGGTCGCGCAGAAGCCCACCGTGTTGGTGTCGCGGTTTCCTGCGAGGTCGCGGGCGCGCGCCACGAAGCAATACTGCGTGCCGGGGCTGAGTCCCGTCACCGTGTAGGTGTTCGCTCCAGCAATGCCCGGCACCGAGACGAGCGGCGCCGCCGCGTACGTCGGCGCCGAGAGCGGAAGCGACGCTCCCGTGTAGATGTCGTAGACGAGGCTCGTCACCGGCGTGTACGTGTCGGAGCCGGCGTTCCACGCGAGTTGCAGGCCGCTCGCACCGGGGCTTCCCGCCGGAACGGTCACGCCCGTAAGGCCCGCGAACGTTGGTGGCGTCGTCTCTTGGTTGGTCGTCGCCGTCACCTGCACGTTCTCGTTCGTCGTATTCACGTTCCCCGCTTGGTCCTCGGCACGGACGACCCAGTAGTATTGGGTGTTCGGCGTGAGGCTCGAGAACGTGTAGTTGGTGACGTTCGTCACCGTCTGCGCCGTGACGAAGGCGCCGGCATTGCAGCCCCCCGCCACCTGCGTGATGCAGAGGCGGTACTTCATGTTGGCCGCCACCGTGTAGTCATCGGTCGCGACAGCCCAGTTCACTCGCGCCGAGCTGAACGTGACGCTATCGACGGTGGTCGCCCCGGCGAAGACGGGCTTCGTCGTGTCGTTGAGCGTCGTCTGCCCGATCGTGTTCGTGTTCGTGTCGACATTCCCGTACGCGTCGACGGCTCTCACGACGAAGTAGTACGTGTGAGCGGCCCCGACGTTGTTCGGGATCAGGCCCGTGGCCGTGTAGGATGTCGCGTTGGCCGCCGTCGTGGCCAGCGCCACGAAGGTGTCATCGCAACCGCCCACAGCCGCCGGCGCGATCGTGCTCCAACAGACCTGGTACGTGATCAGGTTCGAGGGCGTCGTGTCATCCGTGGCCAAAAGCCAGGTGGCCTGAAGCGATGTGCTGCTGGTCTGATTGACTGCGTTTACGCCAGCGAAGGTCGGCTTGACCACATCCTTATCCGTCTTGGCGTTGAGCTGAACGGCGTTGGTGCTGCGGAGGCCGGCTTGGTCACGGGCGCGTACATGAAAGTAGTACGTGGTATCGGGCGTGAGTCCGGTGGCCGAGAAGCTCGTGGCTCCGGCGCCCGACGTGTATTGCGGTGCCGCGATCACCGGAGCCGAGAGCGGAAACACGAACGGCACCGTAGAGCGATAGATGTCGTAAACGAGCTGCCCGGGCGTCGAGACGTCATCGGTTCCCGCGGCCCATTGGACCAAGACGGCCGTGCTGCTTTGGACCGTGAGACCGGATACGCCCACGAAGGTCGGCGGCGTCGTGTCGTTGGCGGGCACGCCGGAGATCTGAGTGTTGTTGGCCTCGATGTTGTTCACCGGGTCACGCGGCCGCACCACGTAGTAGTAGGTCTGCCCGTTCACGAGCCCGGCGAACGTGTGAGACAGCTCGTTGGCCGCCGAGCTGTAGGTCGCGGTGAAGCCAGCGCCCTGGCATGCGGCGGCCGTGGTCCCCTGGCAGACCAAGTAGTTCAGCGCGGCAGCGGCGTGGAAGTTGTCCGTCGCCGCCGGCCAAGACACGGTAAGCGACGTCGAGGTGGAGCCGCTGATCTGGGGCGGTCCGCCAGACACCGGCGCCGTCGTGTCCGCGAGCGTCTTCTTGGCAAGGCTTACAACGTTGGTGTCGCGATTGTTGTACTGATCACGAGCGCGAACCACGACGTTGTAGGTCGTGTTGAGAAGCAGCCCCGCAATGTTGTAGCTCGTGGCGCCGGCCACCGAGGTGGCGCTCGGCGTGAAGCTCGCCGTACACGCAGCCCCCGTGGACCAGCAGATGTCGTAGAGGATGCTGGCCTGCGGCGTCACGTTGTCTGTTGCCGCGTTCCACAGTACCTGGAGCCCCGTGAAGCCGGCCGGGGCGGCGAGATTGTTCACGGCGGTGACGCCCGCGAAGGTCGGTGCAATGGAGTCGGCGATCACCGTCGCGGACTTCTCCTGCCCCGGGGTGACGTGCGTGTTGTTGCTGTCGTTGCCGTTCTGATCACGAGCGCGAACGACGAAGAAACGCTGTTGCCCCGGAAGCAGCCCCGTCACCTTGAAGGTCGTCGCGCCGGCAGCGGTCGAGTGTGTGGGGCTGGCGTAGTTCTCCGCGCCAGAGGCCGACGCTTGGTAGATGTCGTAGATAATCTGCCCAGCCGGCGTGACGTCGTCGGTGGCGGCGGCCCACGCGAGATCGATGGTCGTCGCCGAGTTCGACACGGCGCTCGTGAGACCGGCAAAGACCGGCTCAACAAGGTCATCGATGGTGCTGCCGCTTACCTGAACGTCGTTGGCGGCGGGCGTCGTGTTGTTGTAGGCGTCACGGGCGCGAACCACGAAGAAGTACTGCGTGCTTGGGACGAGGCCTGTGAAATTGAAGTTGAGTCCGCCATTCGGCACCGTGGCCGTGGTCGTGAAGTTGTTGCCGGTGCAGCCCCCGTTGGTGGTCGTGCGACAAACCAGGTAGGTGAGGTTGGCCTGCGGCGTCACGTTGTCGGTCGCGGCGAGCCAAGTGACGCGTAGTGACTGGTCGGTCGCCGAGCCAACCGATTGAGCGCCCGCGAACGTGGGCGGCGTCGTGTCCTTCTGCGTCGAAACGGTGAGCTCGGTCACGTTCGCATCCACCCGGCCAACAGCGTCGCGCGCACGAACGACGACGAAGTAGGGCGTGTCTTGCGTGAGACCGGACGTGAGCGTCGCGCTCGTGGCTCCCGCCGCGGTGGTGAACGTCGGCGCGCCCAGGAAGTTCTCGCCGCCCGCCGAGGTGGCCAAATACACGAGGTAGACGATCTGATTCTGCGGCGTGACGTTGTCGGTGGCCGGCGCCCAGCCGACCGTCAGGCTGGTCGGCGCGGTGGAGACGAAGGTGTTGGCGCCGGCGAAGGTCGGCGGCGTCACGTCGGCGTCGGTCTTCGCGTTCTTCTCGATGGAGTTTGCGTCTTCCGTCCCTGCTTCGTCGACGGCCCTGACGACGAAGTAGTACGTCGTGTTCTGCGAAAGCCCCGTGACGTCCACGGACGTTTGCCCAGCAGGAACATTGACGGTGGGAGTTCCAAAGGTCTGGCCGCCCGGGGTTGTCGAGCGATACACGCGATACTTGATGGCGTTGGATGGACTGATGTCGTCCGTCGCCGCCGGCCAGTTGAGCTGGATAGACATCAGTCCCGTCACAGCCGCCGTGGCGAGCCCCGCGAAGGTGGACGGCACCGTGTCGGGGAACGTCTTGGCTTGCTTCTCGATGGTGTTGACGTTCTGGTTGCCGGCCTGGTCGCGGGCTCGCACGACGAAGTAGTAGTCGGTGATCGGCGTGAGGCCCGTGACCGTGAAGCTGGTGGCGCCGGCCGCGCTCGTAAAGGAAGGCGATGCGTAGCTCTCGCCACCCGACACGTTGGCGAGAAAGATGTCGTAGACGAGCTGCGAGGGCGGCGAAAAGTCGTCCGTGGCGGCGCTCCAGGCCAGGTCGATGGTCTGATCGGTCGTGGGGGTGGCGGTCACGAGGCCCGCAAAAGTCGGCGGCGTCACATCGGGCGAAGCGGCCGTGGTGGCACTCTTCTCGATGACGTTGGCGTCGACGTTTCCCGACGTGTCACTGGCACGAACGACGAAGTAGTACTTGGTCGAGACGTTGAGGTTCGTCGCGGAGAACGTCGTAACGCCCGGTAGCGTCGTGCCGAGCGGGGTCGTGAAGACTTGCCCACCGGCGGCGTTGGCGCTGAAGACCTGGTAGGTCAACGCTGAGGCGTCGTCGACGTTGTCGGTGGCCGGGGCCCAAGTGAGCCCAATCGTCGTCCCCGACGCCACGGCCGTAGCCACGCCCGCGAAGGTGGGCGGCGTCTTGTCGAGCGTAACCCCCACGCCCTCCTTCTTGTTGATGTCTTTGTTGCCGAACGCATCCACGGCGCGCACGACCACGAACACGGGCTTTGCTTCGGCGAGGCCTGAGAGCGTCGCTTCCGTCGCGCCCGGCGCGGTCGTCAAGGTCGGCGTCGTGAAGTTCTCTCCGCCTTGCGTAGCCGACGCATAGACCTCGTACTTGATCGCGCTCGCGTCGGAGCCGTTGTCGGTCGCCGCGGCCCAGATGACCTTGGCCTCCGTCGCGCTCAGCGCCTCAACATCTTTCACGCCGGCAAACTCCGGCGCTTCCGTGTCGGTCGTCGTCGCGGTCTTCTCGACCGTGTTGGCGTCTTCGTTGCCAGCGCCATCGACGGCGCGCACGACGATGAAGTACGGCGTCCCTGCCTTGAGTGATGGGATCGTCGCGCCGGTTGCGCCAGCGGGTGCCGTGAGGATGGGCGCCGCGAAGCTCTCGCCGCCGGCCGACCCGCCGATGTAGACCCGGTACGCGATGGTGCCCTGCTGCGTGACGTCGTCGGTCGCCGGCTTCCAGGTGACCGCGATCTGACTTTGGTCGATGGCCGTGACCGACTCGACGCCGGCAAACTGCGGCGCGACCTTGTCGACGGGGCCGCCGGTGCCCGTTCCTGACTCGTCGCCGAGACCACCATCGGAGCCGGTTCCGGCTTCCGTCAGCGCGATGCCGCCGCCGCCGGTGTCGTCGCCGCCGGAGCTCTTGCAGCTCGCGCCAGAGACGAGGAGAACGAACGCACTCAACCAAAGCGCACGACGCATGGCAAGACCCCGTCGGCCGGAGGAACAGCAAACTCGCGCGCACGAAAATGCTGCGCGAAAAGACCGACCGTACTTATTGGCGTATCGGGAAGAGGCCTCGCTGTAAACGGCCCGCTGGCGAAAAGCTCGGGGAGAACATGTATGTGGGAGGCGCCTTCAGGGCGCCCAGCGGCCACCGGCCGGTCCGGACGACGCGGACTTAGGCGCTTTCGCGCGAGCTCATCGTCGCCTCAGATTCTGGGAGCGCGGCGCCGGCTCGGACCGGGCCGGCTCGGAGCCGGATCGACTGACTTTCGTGAGGGGGTACGCTAACCGGCATGGACTGGAAGCTGTTTCTCTCGACCTTCGGAACGATCTTTCTCGCGGAGCTCGGAGACAAGACGCAACTCGCCGGCCTGTCGCTCGCGTCGGGCGCCTCGTCGAAGTGGACGGTCTTCGCGGGGTCCGCGCTGGCGCTCGTGGCCACGAGCGCCATCGCCGTGGGTGCCGGTGAAGCGGTGAGCCGCGTGATCCCGCCGCAATGGATCAGGCGCATCGCCGGCGCCGCGTTCATCGCGATGGGCGTGCTGTTCTTGGTGCGGAAGGAGTGAGGGCGCGCTGACCACGCAGCTACCGCCCGGCTACTTTGCGCCTACTTGAACGACACGTCGACAGGTCGACGGGCCGCTCGTTCCGCAGCCCGGAGCAACGCGGCGCTCGACCCGTCGGATTCTCCCACGATCACGGCGCTCGCAAGGGTCCTTCCGGCGGGAAGCTCAAGTTCGGCCGCCAAGGAATCGCGCCATACGAGCCAGTGGTGCTGGATGCAGCTTCCCAAGCCGCGCGCGTGCGCCGCGAGCGTCAGCGCGTAGGCAAATCCCGCGATCGACGCTGCAACGACGCCCGCATGCACGGGCCCGCACATGGCGGTGAGCTCCTCGTGGCTCGGAAGCTCAGCGGCCGGAACGCGCGAGGCGAGTGCTCGATGAAAGGTCCGAAGGCGCGCCGCCTCGTCTTCGACCCGCGACGGCCCATGCACGAAAAGAAGCCACGGGGCTCCGGTGGAGCGTGCTTCCGACACGAGCTTGGCGAGGACGCGTTCGACAAGAACGTCGGCCGGTTGACCCGCGCCGAGCTGCCGCTCAACAACGCTCGCCATCTTTGGCGCGAGCGCGTGCCAGGCCCGCGCCTCGTACCGCTCGCGAAGCTCACGGGCCTTGGGCGGCGCAACGGCAACGACGCCCCACGGCTGGTCATCGCCGCCCGACGGCGCCCACGCCGCGTCCGCAATGACGTCGGCGATGAGCTCCCGCGCCACGTGGTTGGCCGTGTAGTGCCTTACCGATCGACGCGCACGAAGCGCACGGGAAACAGGAGCGCTCAAGGTGAGCCTACTTCTCGATGAATCCGGCCAGCGACTTGGCGCGCTCCCCGAGGGGCGGACACACCGAACCGTCGACGAGGACTTCGATGAGCGCTGGCTGGCGTCGGCGCAACGCCTCTTCGACAAAGGCCGTTCATCGTGAAGCAACCATCGCCGACGATGGCGATGACAGGCCGCGCCGGACACGCAAGCGCGGCGCCGATGGGCGCCACGGTCCCGTGCCCCATCGATCCAAACCCCATGTTGAGCACGAATTTCTGTCCCGCTCCGATCACGAGGTTGTGAATGTTGAAGAGCATGTGCCCACCAATGTCGGAGAAGATGACGGCGTCGGCGGGCAGGACTTTCTGAAGCTCCACACGCCACCGCTCTGGCGTGATGGGGACCGCCAACGAGCGTCGCGAATCGGGCGCGTCATAGCGCGCGTCGCCACGCACGGGCGGCGGTGCATCGTTCCAGGTCGACGAAGGGAACGAGCCCTCTCGGATGCGCCGATGAATGTGGTAGACGAGTTCGACGAGGATGCTCTGGGCATCGCCTACCAACGGAATATCGACCGGGTAGTTGCGCCCCACGCGGTCGGCCTCGATGTCGAGCTGAATGAGCG
Source organism: Myxococcales bacterium (assembly GCA_016703425.1). NCBI lineage: Bacteria > Pseudomonadati > Myxococcota > Myxococcia > Myxococcales > Myxococcales bacterium. The sequence goes on along the minus strand of JADJCA010000012.1, from coordinate 39,993 downwards.
TTTCGGCAGGCTGAAGCAGCGGCGTCCAATTGAAGGTGCTCGTCTCGCCGAGCGATGCCCCAACGGTAAATAGGACGTCAACGGCGCTACCGAGAATGGTCTCCCGGGCCTCGCGATGCCCGGCCGAGCCCAACACGCCGAGCGACTGAGCCGCATCTTCGGGGTAGACCCCCTTCGCCTTCGGCGTCGTCGCCACCCGCGCCGGCAAGAGATCCGCGAGCGCGCGGAGGTGTTGCTCGGCGCCCGACAGCCCGACGCCGCTTCCGGCCAGAATGACGGGTCGCCTCGCGGCGAGGAGGGCATCGCCCGCGCGCTGAACGGCAAGGCGATCGAAGGCGTGCGTCTCGGGCCGGTAAGTCTTCGGGTCGAACCAGTCTTCCGCCGCGGCCTTTTCCCAAATGTCGACGGGGACGTTCAAGTGAACGGGGCCCTGACGCCCCGTCAACGCCATGCGAAGGGCGCGACGAAGGTGCTGCGCGAGCGACGATGCGGAGGTCACCATGGCGGAGTACTTCGTCACCGGGCGGAACATGTCGACGATGTCGATACCCTCGCGTGGTGTCTCCTGAGCGGCCCCCTTTCCGAGCGCATGCGACGCCGCCTGTCCGGTGACCACGAGCATCGGAATGCCGTCGGCAAAGGCGCAGGCGACTCCCGTGAGGAGGTTGGTAGCCCCCGGGCCTGATGTGCCGGCGCAAACGGCGATGCGGCGACTCACACGCGCGTAGCCGTCGGCCATGAACGCCGCGCCTTCCTCGTGGCGACTCGTCACGAGGCAGATCTCCGCGTCGGCCTCGACGGCCGCGAAGAACGGGTAGAGAAGCCCCCCAACGATGCCGAAGACGTGGTCGACACCTTCCGCCTTCAGATAGCGCAGGAACACGTCAACGGCGCGGGTTGGCCGCGCCTGGATCACCCCAGAGGGATGTTGCCCCTCTTCGGGGGCGGTGACGGCTGGCGGGGGCGCGGACTGAAGCGACTTCGGCATCCAGGAATTCAAGCGGTCCTCCGTACTCGAACGATCTCACTCAGCGCCACGACCTCACCGGACGTCACGCCGGGCTCCCCGGCTTCGGTCTCAGCTCCCACCGGGAGGTACACCCAGAACGTGCTGCCCTTGCCGACCTTGCTCATCACCTCGATGCGACCACCGAGGCGGGCGAGGAGGCCCACGACAACCGAGAGCCCGAGGCCAAAGCTCTTAGGGGCGCGTTCGCTCTCGCTGGAGCCACCGGGAGAGAAAGCGCGTCCTAGCTCATCGTCGGACATGCCGCGGCCCGTATCGCTGATCTTGAGCACGAGGAAGCCCGGATGTCCGTCGATCTCGATGAGTATGCTACCGCGATCGGTGTACTTCGCAGCGTTCGTGAGCAAGTTGTCAACGATGCGGTCGAGCACGACAAGGTCGATGTGGATCGCGTCGGGAGCTTCGCGCGTCGAAAAGACGCTCGTCCGGATATCCCGCCCGTGCACGAGCGCACGGACACGCCGGAGCAGGCGCTCGCCCAGCGGGCCAACGTCGAGGCGCTTTGGGGCAAACGCCATGAACTCGCGCCGTGAGGTCACGACGCGCATGAGTTGATCGAGCAGGCTGCACATGCGGGCGTAGACGTCCTCGAGGTCGTCGACCGTCGACTTCGTCTCGGCCGCCGACGGCGGGGGCCCTTCGCGCAACGCGTCGATGGTCCCGCGCAGCAGCTGGAGCGGGTTTCGAAGATCGTGGCTGAAGCCACGCACTGTCGCTGCGCGTTCCGCCTGAAGACGCTTGAGATCGTTGGACATCGCCTCGATGGTTTCCGCGCGCTGGGCCGCCTCCCCTTCGATGAGCTGGCTCCACTCCCGTTGGCGCTCGTGCAGAGCCAAGAGCTCACGCCGCACCTCGGCTGCGTCGTCGACCATCAAACGCAACGCTTCCGTGCTCTCCGCTTGCGTTGCGCGGTTCGCCCGCTCGGTGCGCGCCAGTTCGCGCGCTTGCGCCACGACGGCCCCGAGGAGAGGCAGGGACACCGCGGCGACGGCTGAGCCCATTCCTGCTCGCGTCGCTGCCCAACTGCCAAGGGCGCCCATGGCGAAGCCGAGCATCGCGGGGAGCCAACGCGGTCGAGAGAACCAATGAAACTCGTACTCACAGCACTCATCGCCATGGGCCATGCACTTGCGCTCTCGGACCGACGCGCGCGGCATCCCCCAAAGGGTCGGGCCCATCGCGGACTGAGCCTGGCGACTCAGGCAAACGAGGCGACTCTCCGGCCGTTCGCTGCTGTATCGAAGGCGAACGAAGTTCGGCCCGCTGTTCACGATGGAGAAGGTGCCGACGGACGTGAAGAAGCGATTGCCTCGCTCGATCGCCTTGAAGAGGAGGAGCGGCGTGGTGGCCCAGAAGAAGAATCGGAGCGGACCGTAGCTCACCGCCATGTGGTGCGCGCAGACCTCGGTGAATTCTTCGTCGCTGGCCACGCGCGCACGAGCCGCGACATGAAACGCTTCGAACTGCGAGAAGCTAACCCATCGGATCGACGACTCGAAGTCAGCGGGCGCGATGCGTGCCGCCCTGCAAATCGCCTCAAGGTCGTCGAGCCGGCCCGCTTCCTTGAAGAAGCGTGCGAGCGGCGCCAAAATCTTCAGGTTGTAGTCGGCAGCGGTCTCAACAATCCCCACCGTGGGGCGGGCGATTGAAGGTCGGTCACTCGGCATATCCCTCCCGTCCCCAACCCAATCGCTTTACCGAGCCGACCGGCCGGAAAGGCAGCGGCAAGCCAACAGAAGCGCGACTTTTAGCCTAGCACCGCTTTTCGTATTGCTGAGTGCCGCGCGCTTCGGCGGAAGAAATATCCGAGAGCACCGTAGGAGGATGCGACCCATCTCGGGTCAGAGGCTCCAACGTGGGTCGGGGTGAATCTTTGTCCCCTTTCCTTCGTCGATGCTCGCGCTAGTTGAGGCACGCCCTTCATGCAATTCACGCCATCCAAGCTCCGCCGCGCGACTTTGTCCCTCTTGTTCCTCGGCGCCGTGGCCTACGCGGCCCCCGCCTGCTCCTCCACGCCCCATTCCTTCGGCCTCTTGGACGGCGGTCTCGAAGGCGAGGACCCGCGCACGTCGATCGTCACCGACGCCGCCACCGGCGACGCAAAGGCGAAAGACGCGGGCAAGGACGCGGGAAAGAAAGACGGCGGCACCGCGAAAGACGGCGGCAAAGCCGACAGCGGGCCCCAGTTCGAGCCCGAAGGTAGCCCGTGCAACACGAACAAGTTGCAGCCAGCGCCCTGCGGCAAGTGCGGGACGCAGACGCGCGCGTGCCTCGACGACGAGAACGGAACCGGAAAGGTGTGGGGCGCCTGGGGCGCGTGCCTCGGCGAATTGACGGCCGTCGACGCCTGCGATCCGAGCGCCACCTACCCCGACGAAGACTGCGGCAACTGCGGCAAGCGCGCGCGCATCTGCAAGCTCGACTGTCATTACGTCGCGGGCCTCTCGTGCGTCGAGCCCACGCCCGGCGGAGAGCCGGCGTGCGCGCCCGGCAGCAAAGAGTTCTTGCTCGGCGCCTCGTGCGGCGGCCAGAACGAAGGTCGGTACCGCACCTGCGACAGCCAATGCGGCTGGACCACGCCCGGCAACTGCGAGGTCTTCCAGGTCTCCGGCTCGGCGTCACTCACGGCCGTTGCTTCGAGCCATTCATGCAGCCTCACCCCGAGCGGCACCATCAAGTGTTGGGGCGAGAACGGCTACGGGCAACTCGGCAACGGCGGCACCACCGACTCGAGCACACCGGCCCTAGTCACGGGCATCTCGTCAGCGCTCGCGCTCGACGCCGGCGGCAGCTTCACGTGCGCCATCGTCGCCGGCGGCACGGTCCAGTGTTGGGGCTACAACTACTACGGCGGCATGGGCAACGGCTCGAGCACCTCCACGGCCAAGACGCCCGTCGCCGTAAGCGGCCTCACCGGCGCGCAGGCCATCGCCGTCGGCTCGAGTCACGCCTGCGCGATCGTCGCCGGCGGCGCGGTCAAGTGCTGGGGGTACAACTCCTACGGTCAGCTCGGAAACAACTCGTCCACGACGGCCTACGCGCCCGTCGACGTCCAGGGGCTTACGGGCGCGATGGCCATCGCGGCCGGCGGGAGCCATACGTGCGCCATCGTCGCCGGCGGGTCCGTAAAATGTTGGGGCTCAAACAGCTACGGGGCCCTGGGCACCGGTGGCACGACGCCTTCGAGCGTCCCCGTCGCCGTGCAGGGCCTGACGGGAGCCCAGGCCATCAGCGCGGGTGCGAACCATACCTGCGCGATCGTCGCCGGCGGCGCGGTCAAGTGCTGGGGCTACAACTCCTACGGACAGCTCGGCAACAACTCCACGACGACGGCCTATGCACCCGTCGACGTGCAAGGCCTCTCGGGCGCGACGTCGATCTCGGCGAGCGACTATCACAGCTGCGCCGTCGTCGGCGGCGCCGCCAAATGTTGGGGCTACAACTACTACGGCCAGCTCGGCAACGGCCTCACGACGTCGTCGAACGTTCCGGTGGCCGTCGGCTCCGTTTCGTCGGTGCTTCAGGTCTCTGCCGGGAGCAACCACACCTGCGTCCGGACGACGGGAGCGGGCGCGAAGTGTTGGGGCTACGGACTCTCCGGGCAGCTAGGCGCAGGGACCCTGACGAGCTCGTCGTCGCCCGTTACGGTCACCGCGCTTCCCTGAAACGCAGAAGACGCTAACCTCTCGGGATGCTTCCGCGGCTCGTTCGAATCGGTTGCGTCGGTGTCGTGATCTACGCCGGCGGGGCGGCAGCCGGCGCTTGCGGCGGCACTACGGCCAACGACGTGTTCGGCACGAGCGGCGCGAGCGCAGACGCAGCGACGGGGTCCGATGCAGCCACGAGCGGCGACGCCACCGGCGCCCGGGACGGCGCGACGGGTCAAAGAGACGCGGCGCTCGACGCCCGCATCGACGCGCCGGGCACGAGCTGCGAGGTCCTCCTGGCGCAAGTGGAGGCCACGAGACCTCAAGCCATCGAGTGCATCGCGAGCAGCGTCGAACAGTGCGACCAGCTCGTGGACGACGTGTGCTGCAAGGCGACGTTGAGCAAGGTTCAGAAAGGCACGCCGGCGGTGAAGGCCTTTCAGAGCGCTGTCGCCGCCTTCAAGAGCGCCAAGTGCGCGGCCAACTGCCCAGCAGCGCCCTGCTCCACGGAGCCATCGTTCTCGTGCGTGGAAGACGGCATCGGCGCATCCTGCGAGCAGTAGGGGCGCGTCTGCGGGGCGGTTACCGGGCGTGGGCGCGAACGCGCGACGGTTTGTGACTCCGCCATGAGACACGGGGCGCCGGCGCGTGAGACGTTCGAAAGGCGTCGACGCCACCGCAAAAGCTTCTACCCCAACGGGGCCATGCGCCCCTCGCACCTCGGTCACGTCCTCGGTCACGTCCTCGCCCACGCCCGCAGCCGCGGTCTCGCGCCGTACGGCGCTCTCCTCTTCGTCGCGTCCGGACTCTTGGCGTGCGGCGCCGGCGGCGGTCCCACGACGTCCGCCGACGGAGGCTCCGCCGCGAGCGGCGGCAACGGGAGCAGCGCGAACGGCCCCGGCTCACCCACCGGCGGAAACGGCTCCGGCGGCGCGAAGGTCATCGGCCACGTGACGCTGCTTCAGTCGACCTCGAGCGCGAACGGCTCGCCGACCTACAAGGGCCAAGTCTCCGCTGGCTTCGGCGAGGGCTTCGCTTCCGAGCCGGGTTCGGACTGCTCGACCCAGACGCAAGGCACCTGCGAGGTGAAGGTCTGCAACAAGGTCGCCGGCGACGTCGCGCCGACGGGAACACCAAAGAGCGCTGGCACCATCTCCGTCCTGGCAAAAGGGCAATCGGGACAGCCGGTCACCTTGAGCCCCAACGCGGAGAAGCGCTACATCACCGCCGAAGCCAGCTCGACGGCCGGTCCGCTGATGCCACCGGGCGCGGCGTTCACCATCAAGGCATCGGGCGGCGACGTCCCCGCGTTCGAAGGCACCGTAGACGTGGGCCAAGCCATCCAGATCGTCGCCCCGCAGTTCAGCGCGCTGATGATGACGACGTTGCCCAAGGGCCCGCTTGAGATCAAGTGGACCGGCACCACCGACCACGTCTGGGCCTACCTCTCGGCGGAGAGCGGACAGAAGATCGTCGCAGTCACGTGCACCTTCGATGGTGGCACCTCGGGCACGGTCCCGGCCGCGGTCATGAACCTTATGGGAAATACGGGCGCGATCACGCTCGCGACGGAGGGCGCCGCGCAGGCGAAGGCCGGCGCCGACATCGTGGACCTCAAGGCCTTGGTGGTGGTGCAAGCGGGCGTCTTCACCAAGTAGCTCCGAGAGCGGAGGAAACCGCTAAGCTGGTGCTCTGTGTCTTCGCCGTCGTCGGAACTCATCCCCACGATCCTCTTCGTCGCGATGGATCGAGCGTTTCTCGACGCCTTCCGCAAAGACTTCCCTGGCGTCTTGGCTCTCTCCGTGGCCCACGCGGCGGCGGCCCGTGAACGCATCGCGGTGACGAAGCCGTTCGTCGTCGTCGCGGCCAGCGTCATCCCCAAGGAAGACCTTGCGGACCTCGTGGAGGTGTCCGCTGGCGTCGGCGCCGACGTCATCCGCATGGCCGGTGAGAGCACGAGCCCCATCGCCTACTTCCGCATCAAGAAGGCCCTCATCGAACGCCTCGAGCGGCGCCGCGCTGCGGAGCGCGCACAAGGCACGGAGAACCAGTAAGACCATGCCCGCTGTGCGCTGCGTCGTCGTTGACTTCGACGGAACCTTCACCGACATCGAAACCGAGGCTCGCCCCTTCGAACCGGCCTTCATCGACAGCGTGTCGGACTTGCTCGGCCGCGACGTGTCCACCGAGTGGTCAGTCGCGAGGCGCCTCATCGAGGAGTCTCCAGAGAAATTCGGCTGGGTCTACGACGGCAAGATCGTGGCCCCGGCAACGGCCGATCCGTACCTCGTCTGCACGGCGACCGTGCAAGCTGTGCTCGACCACGCGGGCATCCTCAAGAGCCCCGCGCACCGGACCGAGATCACGCAAGCGCTCTACGGCCTCGCTTACACCAAGACGCAGACGGCCTTCAAACACGACGCGCGGACGGTGCTCGCTTCGCTGCTCGAGGGCGGGGTCCCCACCTTCGTGGTCACCAACTCGAAGACCGACGCCGTCGCCAAGAAGCTCGACGGCCTCGCCCTGCCACACCGCGAGCGGCTCGGAACCCGTGGTGAGGCGAAGAAATTCTGGGTCGTAGCGCCGGAGCCCAGTGACGCGCGCTTTGACGCGTTGCCGGAGACGCTCTCCGTCGCGAGCCTGCCGCGGGCCATCTACGTACGACGCGGCAAGTACTACGAGGCGCTGCGGCGCATCTGGCAAGAGTCGGAGACGACCCCTGAGTCGACGCTCGTCGTGGGTGACATCTTCGAGCTCGACCTCGCGCTGCCGGCCGCGCTGGGCGCCAAGGTGGTGCTCGTGGAGCGACCGAACACGCTCGCCTACGAGCGCGCCGCCACCCTCGCCGCGGGCGGCCACATCGTCCGAGAGCTCTCGGAGGTCCTGCCCTTGCTCGACTGATCGCCGTCGGAGGAGCGCCTACGCGTCCCCGGCGGGGCCTCAGGTTGACGGAGTGCGGTGTTCGTCCGCCGCGTAGGCCTCGAACATCACTCGATGTGCGAGCTGTGCTGACGACAGTGTCGGCGCCTCGAGGCTCGCCGACGGCTTTAGAATGGCCGCATAGAGCGGAACGAGCAGGGGCGCGCTTCGCCCGCCGGGTGCGACGCGCTCGAGCTCGGCGAGCTTTTGCGCCAAGGCGGCGTCGGTGGACTCGATGCTTAGATCGGCGCCGGTCGGGTCCTGCTCGCTGCCCGCCAAGGTGAGTGTCACGCCGCCACCGGCGAAGGCGAAGCGGACCTCGTCGCGCGCCGCCTCTACCGTGAAGCGAAGCGACACGATGGCTCCTCGGTCGGTCTCCACCGCGAGAGCCACTGCGCGCTCGAGGTGCGAGCCCGGCCGCCGCGCCATGGTCGCCACAACCCGGCGTGCCGCCACGGCGCCGAGCGCGTGGAGCGCGGCGTCAACAGCATGAATGCCGATCGACAAGAGCGGTCCTGCGCCCCAGCGCGAGAGTGAGTCACGCCCCTCCTTGGCGAAGTAGAGCGCATCCCGCTGGAGCGCACAGTCGACGGCGACGGAGGGCACGGGCCCCAGGAGCCCCGCGGCGACGGCGCGGCGAACGGCGACGAGGCCGCGGCCGACGCGCCACTGCAGGACGGCGAAGGCGTTCGGGAGTACGGCGAGGCCGTCGAGCTCCGCGACGGTCGTCGCGATAGGCTTCTCGACGACGAGAATGCGATCCGGCCGCGACAGCTCGGCGCACTGGGCCGCATGCACACGCGGCGGGCTTCCGATCACGACGATCGACGCGACCTCGGCGTCCTTCGCCGTGGGCGCATCGACAGCCATGCCGCCGACCAGCCCGGCGAGCGACCGGGCCTTGTCGCCGTCGGGGTCGAAGATCACCGCGATGCGCACGCCGTGCGCCTTGAGCGTGAGGGCGTGGAGAAGTCCAGCCGTCCCGGCTCCCACGATGAGCGCAGCGCGCGATTCTCGTGCGTTCGGGCCGACCGTCACGGGATCCATGGTAGCGCCTAGACCGCCTGCGAGACCTACACCTCCGACGGCTTCATCCAGCGCGCCTGCGGCTCCGACCAAGTCGCGAGGCGCTCCAAGAGCGTCTTCGCGTCGCTGGAGACCACGGCGATGTCGCGGTGGGCCGGCTGAATGAAGCCCTCGGTGACGGCGTGGTTCACGGCCGCGAGGAGCGGACCGTAGAAGCCGTCGACGTCGAGGAGGCCCACCGGCTTCGCCTGCGCGCCGAGCAGCGTCCACGTCCAGACCTCGAAGAGCTCTTCGAGCGTCCCCACGCCGCCGGGCAACGCGACGAACGCATCCGAGAGCTCGGCCATCTTCGCCTTCCGCTCGTGCATCGTGGAGACGACGTGCAGCTCCGTCAGGCCCTGATGATCCACCTCGCGCTGCTTAAGGAAGTCGGGGATGACGCCGATGGCTTCGCCGCCCGCCGCCATCGCGCCGTCGGCCACGGCGCCCATGAGGCCAACGCGACCGCCGCCGTACACGAGTCCGATGCCGCGCTCGCCCAAGAGGGCGCCGAAGGCGCGCGCCGCCTCTCGATAGGCAGGCCGCACGCCGGGGCTCGAGCCGCAATACACGCACACACGACGAAGCATCATTCTTCGAACCTCACATCACCGTGGGACAAGACGACCCGATTTCGCTCCTTGGCGCGTACGCGAAAGGCCACGCGTCGGTCTTCGATGCGCGCGATCTGCGTGACGAGGGTTTCACCGGGAAACACGACGTCCGCAAAGCGCACCGCGGCGCTCGCCAGGCGCGCCCCCGCGGACACCGCATCGGCCACGTGACGGAGCGCGAAGCCGAGCGTGCACATCCCGTGCAAGATCGGGCGCGGCAATCCGAAGGCGCGCACGGCGGCGCGATCGATGTGGATCGGATTGGCATCGCCGAGGAGGCGAAAGAGAGCCGCCTGATTCTTGTGGGTCGCTTGCTCGACGATCACCTCGGGTTCGCGATCCTCCGGGAACGGGTCGAGGAGCTCGTCGCCGCGCGGGCCCCCAAAACCGCCACCGCCGCGCACGAGCGAAGCGATCTCGTGCCGTGCCACGAGCACGCCTCGTTCGTCGCGCGACTCGACCGTCATCACGACGATGGCGTGACGCCCCTTGTCGAAGATCGCCGACACGGAGCCGCCGTGCGAGAGCACGCCGCGGGGAGCGACCGGGGCGAGGTGCTCGGTGCGCTGCTCGGCGTGGAGGACGCGCGCGAGCGGATAGTCGAGCCCGGGGGCGCTTCCCTCGCGGACGAGGCGGTCGAGGAGAGCGTTGAGGGCGTGAACAGCCACAAATCCTGGGAGCACCTCTTGGCCGTGCTCGTGCGCCTCGTAGACGCGACGAAGGGCGCCTTCCTCCGACGGATCTTCGGCGGCGCCCGTCGCCAGGGCGTAGAGCGCGACGTCTCGCTCCGAATAGGGCACGGCGACGGGAAGAAAGCGGTGCCCCAAGGCGCGGTCGGGGTCGATGAGCTTGGCCATGGGTCCGGGCCGCGTGCGCGGCGGAGACAGTATAGCGAGCGCTCGCGCGCCCCATCGCGTTATGCGCCAAGACGCGCTGTCCGCACGCGGGCGAGATCGGTAGACTCGGGGCCCATGACCGACGCCGTCCTCTCGGACCTCCTCGCGTTTCTGGGCGAGTCACCGACGCCCTACCACGCCACCTTCGCGGTCGCGAAGCGCCTCCTGGCGGCGGGCTTTCAGCCGCTCCACGAAGCCGACGATTGGGGCGCGTTGCCGGCGGGTCGCTACCACGTGGTCCACGGCGGCAGCACGATCCTGGCGTTTGTGGTGCCCGCGACGCGCAAGCTCGCGGCCTTTCGAATGGTGGGCGCCCACACCGACAGCCCGAACCTTCGTCTGAAGCCGAAGCCCGAATACACGAAGGAAGGTTACGCGCAGCTCGGTGTCGAAGTTTACGGCGGCGTCCTGCTCTCGACTTGGCTCGACCGCGACCTCTCGCTCGCCGGCCGTGTCTTCCTCAAGAGCGGCGACGCCGATCGCGTCGAGCCCCGCCTCTTCCGCATCGACCGACCGCTGCTCCGCGTTCCACAGCTCGCCATCCACCTCGATCGCGACGTCAACGACAAGGGCCTCGCGCTCAACCGTCAAGAACACTTGGCGCCGGTGCTCGGCCTCGCGGAGGGCGCCGAAGGCCTGACGGCGCTCGTGGCGCGAGAGCTCTCGGTCGATGCCGATCGCGTGGCACAGCTCGACCTCATGCTCTACGACGTGACGCCCCCGGTCTTGGCGGGCGCGCGAAGCGAGTTCATCTTCTCGGCGCGCCTCGACAACCTCGCCATGTGTCACGCGGCGACGACGGCGCTGGTAGCCGCGGCGCCACGCGCCGAGGGCGGCGACGTTGTCCCGATTGTGGCGCTCTTCGACCACGAGGAGGTCGGCAGCGAGAGCGCGACCGGTGCGCACTCGGGATTCCTCCCGCGCTTGCTCGAACGCATCGCCCTCGCCATGGGGCTCGATCGCGCGGCGACGCTGCGCGCGCTATCCGCGTCGACCTGCGTCTCGGCCGACATGGCCCACGCGGTGCACCCCAACTACCCGGACCGCCACGAGGCGCGCCACAAGCCGGTGCTCAACGGCGGCCCCGTCATCAAGGTGAACGCGCAGCAGCGCTACGCCACCTCTGCGGAGACCGCGGCGATGTTCGCGGACCTGTGCAAGAAGGAGGACGTGCCGGTGCAGCACTACGCCCACCGCACCGATCTACCCTGCGGCAGCACCATCGGCCCCATCACCTCAGCACTGCTCGGGATGAAGACCGTTGACGTCGGCAACCCGATGCTGAGCATGCATTCCATTCGCGAAATGGCGGGCGCGCGAGACGCCGAACGAATGGGCCGCGTCATGGCGCGATTTTTCGCGTAGCGATGTGTGTCGACGCGGCAACGGCGTGGCAACAAGGACGAAAAAGGCGCGCTTGAGACGCGACGCGCCGGGCCTCTCAGACGACCATCCGCCGCGTTGAAGTCGAACAGCGTCACAGTCCGCCCGCTCCTCCTGACAGCCACGCTCCTCCTGTCCGCAGCGTGTGCCGTCGGCACCGCGCCCGCTGGCGGCGACGAGGGAGCTGGGCCGCGTAGCGTCGACGACGCAGGCGGACCGCAGGCGGACACGATCACAGCCACAGCTTCAGCGACCCGCGAAGCGGATCCCATCGACGCGGGCGCTGCCGACGCAAAGGCCAAGGGCGCGCCGACAGCGGCGCCCGACGCGAGCCCAGCTAGCCCCGCGAGCCCGAGTCAGGCCGCCTGCCCGGGTTACGCGCTTCCGAATCAGACGGCCCCCTGCCACGCGTGTCAGTCCACGTCCGCGACGTGCCAGCCCAACGGCTGCTTCGGCGGCTACTACTGCGATCTGTCGGGCCCCAAGTGCCACCCGAAGCCTAGCGGCTGCTAAGGGCGCGCACGGCAACGTCGGGCCATGACGTTTCCGCTTTCGGCGGCCCGTGTTTTGGGTTGATCTCCTCAAGCCTTGACCCCGAAGAACGCCGACTGCTTTCGCATCGCCCTCACCGGTGGGCCCGGAGGCGGCAAGACCACGGCGGCGGACTTGTTTCGGCGCGAGGTCGGCGAGCGCGTAGTCATCGTACCTGAGGCCGCGACGATCCTCTTCGGGGGTGGCTTCCCGCGCGCGCGGGAGCCGGCCGCGGTGCGCGCCACCCAGGAGGCCATCTTTCATCTCCAGCGAAAGCTCGAGGACGTCATGGCCTCGATCTACCCGGGGCGCGTCCTCTTGTGCGATCGCGGGACCGTCGACGGCGCAGCCTATTGGCCGGCCGGGGGCCCCTCGTTCTTCGCGACGTTGGGCACGTCGCTCCACGCGGAGCTCGAGCGGTACGACGCGGTTCTCTTCTTCGAGAGCGCCGCCGTAGGCGGCATCGCGATCGAGGGCGGAAATCCCGTTCGCGACGAGTCCCTTGAGCGCGCGCGAGAACTTGATCGAGCCCTGCACTCGCTCTGGTCGCAACACGAGCGCTTCACCTTGGTGCCCCACGCGTCGTCTTTCCTGGCGAAGATTCAAGGCGCCTTCGGTCACCTGACGCGCCTCTTGGGCGAACTCTCCTAAGGCCTAGGCGACGGCCTCGCATCGGCGCGGAGCTAGCGCGACCGGTTCGGGCACGCGCCCCTCGACCACCGTCGCGCAGGCCGCCTCGAAGAGCAGCTCGCTCGTGAAACACGGGACGCGCCCCGCCGACGCGGCGCGACGAAGCTCGGCCGCGCCCGGTGCGGTACCGATGCCCGTGATGAAGGCGAAGGCCACCGCGCCACCGGCCAGCAGCGCCTCGGCGGAGGGCACGTCGAGCGCTTCGAACGGCGCGCGCATGGCCGAAATTCGTTGCGCCACGGGGCCGATGGCCACCAGGCGGTACCCCAGCGGATGAAGACGTCTCGCGCAGCGGGCCGCCGCGTCGGCGCTCTCTCTGTCGGGAGCGAACAGCACCGCGCGAGCCGACGGGTGCGGCAGGCGATACCCGACGCCCGCGAGGGCGCGACCGTAGGCGCCGGCGAGCGTTTCGCCGACGCCGAGCGCCTCGCCGATCGCACGCGGCGTACCGTCAAGCGGCTCCATGGTACGCGCCGCCGGCCCCGAAGGGAGCACGACCTCGCGGGCAACCACGATGGGTCTTGGCGTGAACGTCGCGACATCCACCAGCGAGCGCAGCGTCTCGCCGAGGGCGAGCTCGCACGAGAGCTCGCCGAGCCGTACCCCCAACGCGCGCGACACCATCGGTTCAGCGGTCTCCGGGCCCCAAGAGACGGAGGCCATACGGGTCGCTTCGCCGAGACGCCATCGAACGGTGGCGAGGCCCTTGGCTCCGCTAGCGGCGACGACCGCGCGGCTCTTCTCCTCGATGGCGAGGACCTCGTCGACGGGCAGCGTCTGCGGCGGAAAGAAGGCGGCCGAGTCCTCCTCGTTGACGGCGCCGCTCTCGACATACTCCACCGTGCCCACCACGAGCGCCTCGTGCCCGTCCGTGAGGACGAGGACGTCGGCCTTTCGCGTCGAAGCCGCCGCCGGCTTCCCCTTGCCGTAGCCTCCGGGCGCGACGTCCAGCACCGTGGCGCCGCGAGACGCGCATGCGTCCGCCACGGCCCGGCTCTCGGGGCACGCGGAGACGAACACCTGGGTTCCGACGGTGGCAAGACGAGCTGCGTCGCGCGGCGGTTCATGGATCCACCGGTCGGCGAGCGCCCCCGCCAACGACGCCTCGCTATCGTCGACGACCGTCACATGTTTGCCGCGGGCGCGGCACGCCAACACTTGCTCGGCGGCCCAAGCGGCCGCACCGCCAACGTGGGAGGAAGCACCGGGGCCGAGCACGAGCACGTCGGTCATGGGCAGCGGCGCCTCACCCGCAAGGTCTCGCGGCCGTTCGTCACCCGCAAGATCGAGCCAATCGAGCGGAGCTCCGAGAAGCAACTCGGAGACGACCTCGCCGAGGGGAAAGGAAGCGCGGCGCGCGGCTTCAAGGGTCGATGAGCGTGCACCGAAATAGACTTCATCGATCGACGGCGCGCCTTCGCGGTTGATCCGGTACGACGCGGACAGAAGACCAAAGACCCCGCGCGCGTGCGCGGCCGCCGCAACGACGCGCGCGACCTCGTGGCCTGCGCGGGTGAGCGCCGACGAAGCGCTCGGCGACCGCGACGCCGGCGCTACGGCCAAGAGATGCGACGCGCCAGTCTTGTCGACAAGCAACTCGATCGACGCTCGCAGCGACGCCGAGCCTTGCGGCGACGGCGTCATAACGTCCGCCGACAACCGAGCAAGCGAGGTGGATCCGTCGGGGAGCCCCAAAGCGGCGGGGACCGCGAGGACGGATGCGTCACCGGCGAAGGCCGAGAGGATTCCGTCGGCGCCCTCGCGGGCCGCGATGCGCTCGAGGCGCTCTTTCACCAAGGGCTCGGCGTAGACGACGTCGGCGAAGCGCCCCGCGACGCTGCACCCATTGGGCGACACGACGACTACGCGACGTGAGCGCGCCTTCAAGTGCCGCGCCGCGAGCGCCGCGAGGACGTCGACGGCCGCGGCACCGGGGCCGCCGGGCGCCGGCGCCAGGACGACGACGCACTTCACGAGGGCTCCGTGAGGGCGGCGAGCCGAGCGCCGATGGCGTCCAGTCGAAGCTCGGCGCACGCGCCCGGCGAGACGCGCGAGCGCACGCTCTCCTCCGCCATGTGCGACGTAGCGATGGTCGGCGGTGCCGCGGCCACGGTCCGATAGACGTCGCGAAAGGGCACGCCTTGACGGGCCAGCTCGATGGCACGATCCGTCGCGAACATCGGCGCGTCAATCGCCTGCCTCATGGCGGCCGCGTCAATCTCGAAGTCCGCCGCGAGGCGCGCCATGACTGACATCGCTCCGAGCGCGTCCTCGACGGCGCTCACGAAAACGCCCTTCGTGCGCTGCACGTCACGCTGATATCCGCTCGGCAGCGCGAGCGTCGTCGCCATGTCGACGCGCGCGCCGGCGCAGGCGCCGTAGGCCGCACGCAAGAGCTCGACGACGTCGGGGTTCCGCTTGTTGGGCATAAGCGAGGAGCCCGTGGTGTACCGGTCGGGCAAGCGGACGAAGGCGATCTCTTGCATCGAGAACAGCGACAGATCCCAGGCGAAGCGGCGCGCGTCGAGGAGCGCACCTTCGAAGGCCCCGAGCGCGAACAGCTCGAGC
The DNA here is from genome assembly GCA_016703425.1 of Myxococcales bacterium. Classification (NCBI taxonomy): domain Bacteria; kingdom Pseudomonadati; phylum Myxococcota; class Myxococcia; order Myxococcales; species Myxococcales bacterium. The sequence goes on along the minus strand of JADJCA010000012.1, from coordinate 24,653 downwards.
TTCCCGCGCGAGTTCTGCGCCGCGAGCGGATTCCACTGCACGCGCGAGAAGCCGAGCTCGCGTGCGACGCCTTCGCGATCGAGCGCGAGGTTGACGCCGTATCCCGCACCCGTACCCAGCGGGCACCCGTCGACGACACGGAGCGCGCCGTTGACCATCTCGATGTCGTCGACGAGCCCCTCGGCGAGGCCCGCGAACCACAGGCCGACGGTCGACGGAACGGCCCGCTGGAGATGCGTGTAGCCCGGCATCACAGCGGAGCCTTCATGGGCGGCCCGCCGCAGGAACGTCGTCGCCGCGCGAGCGAGGATCGTCCGCAAGGCAAGCAGTCGGTCCTTTGCGTAGAGCCGCAGAGCCACGAGCACCTGATCGTTGCGACTTCGGCCCAGGTGCACGCGCCTCCCCAGCTCGCCTAGCTCCTGTGACAACCACGCCTCGATGGCCGAATGGCCGTCCTCGAAGCGAGCGTCGAGCACGAAACGTCCCCCACGGACCTCCTCGACGAGGCGCGTCAACGCCGTCACGAGCTCGCGGCAGTCGGTCTCCGAAAGAACACCGATTCGCGCCAAGCCGCGCACGTGCGCCGTAGTGGCGACGAGATCGAACGGCAACAAGGTCTCGTCGGCGACGAGATCGCGGCCGCACATGAAGGCGTGCAGCTCTTCGTCGGCGAGCGTCGCGTCGCCGTTCGCATTGCCTTTTTGCCAAAGCCGAGTCACGAGGCGATGCCCTCCAACTCAGCGCGACCGGTGGCGAGGTTGATGTTGCGAAGGGCCGTCGTCGCTGCACCGCCCAAGAGGTTGTCGACCGTCGCCACGAGCGAGAAGGAGCGACCGTCGCGCCCTACCTCAACGCCGCCGACGTGAACGTCGTGCCGACCGCGAATGTCTCGCACCTGCGGCGCTTCGTCCTTCACGGACACGAGAGGCTCGTAGGCCCAGCGAAGGCCCATTCGGTCGACGACGTCGCGACGCGTGACCACGCGATCGAAGCTCCCCGTCAACGTGACAGAAATGCCGCGAAAGAACGGCGCTACGTGGGGCAAGAGCCGCACCGGATGCTCGAGCTCGTGGGCCACCTCGCGCTCGTGAACGTGGTCCACCAGGCAATAGGGCGAAACGTTGTCGCGCAGGCGCTCCGGATCGTTGCGCGGCGATGGCGTGGTGCCGGCGCCGGAGTAGCCGCTGACACCGAAGGCGTAGGCTGTGCCTTCGAGCCATGGGACAAGCGGGTCGAGCGCGATTTCAATGGCCGTGGCGTAGCAGCCCGGATTCGCGATGCGCCGCGCGTTCCTAATCTCGTCGCGGCGGCGCGCCGGAAGACCGTAGACGAAGTCGACGGCGCCACGATGATCAGCGCCGAGATCGAGGACGAGGATGCGTGAGGCGCCTTCGCTCTCTGCGAGCGCCTTGAGCCACGGGCCGGTTTCACCATTGGGCAATGCCAAGACGAGCACGTCGATGGGCTCTCGGAGGCGCTCCGCCGGATTCGGCGACGAGAACACGAGGCCCGGCGGCGCGTGAGCGATGCGCTCGGCGACAGGTCGTCCTGCCGCCGTGGTGGACGTAAGCCACGAAACGGAGATGTCTTTGCGCGCGCCGAAGAGCCCCAAGAGCTCGGCCCCCACGAAGCCGCGACCGCCGACGAGCCCCACCCGTAGCGTGTCTCGCGACGTCATTGCGCCTGGCTCCTCGGCGCCGCGGCCTCAGGGCTCTCCTCCTTGAGCGTCGCCGGCATTTGCAGCGCGCGCTTTACGCAACTCTCGATCTCGCGAAAGTCTGTCATGCCGCAAAAGAAGACCCACCAGCGATCGCCTTTGAAGAGGCCGTCGGCGCTCTGCGCGTACCAGTCGTTGACGGGGTTGTTCGCGCGCGATCGCCAGAAGAGCTTCTTGTGATCGGCGCGCAGCCGATGCCATAGAGACCCGCCGATGCCCTCACCCTGCGCTTCTGGGGTGACGGCAAACTTGTCGAGGTAAGGAACTCCGTCTTCGAGCGTGAGGATGGCCGTGGCCCGATAGGACTCGGCCAGGTACACCGCGAGCGGCTTCTTCGAATCGAAATATCCCGCGTGCAGGCGTTTGCCGAAACACTCCTCCAAGAGGGCGCGCAGCCGCGGCTTGTCCAACTCCGCAAAGCTCGTGTGGCGCCCCACGCGCTCGCCGAGCCGGACCAGCGTGCCGGCGCCGCGATGCGTGAAGAGCTCCTTCGCCAGGTGGTCCGGCGAAGTTATCGACACGGAGGCGGTCTTCGGCAGCTCGGCCAGCATTTCGGCGATGCGCTCGAGGCGTTGCCGATCCGGCGTGGAGAGCGACGCGAACACCTCGTCACGATCCTCGGCGAGGTTGATGGCGGACCGAAGACCGCCGCCGGGCTCGCGAATGCCGCCGCTCTCGGTGAGGTACACGACCTTGTGGGGCCGCAAGTCGACGGCGAGCGCCGACGCGGCGCCGTCGGCGTGCACCACGAGGAGGCGGCCGCCCTCCGTCTCTGCCAACGGTGTGATCACCGGCAGGTGGCCGCTGCGCGCCGCCGAGAGCAACGCCGCCGAGTGCACGCGCACGACGCGCGCAACAGCACCGAGCTTGGCATCCGACTCCTCGATCGCGTCGAAGACGCCCGAGGTAAACGGCCTCGTCCGGGTACCTTGCGACTCAAGCGCGTCGACGAGACGCGCGCTCACGTCGTAGAGCACGCGTCGCGCGATGTCGCGAACCTCGGGCCACATGGGCCTGAGGCCATCAACGCGAGGCGCGACCACGCCCGCCGCCACGAGCGCGCGATCCAGCTGAGGGCTCGCGCCGTGGACAACCACGGGCAAGAGCCCCACGCGCTGGAGGAACGCGAGCGTCGTCGCGAGGCTGTCGATGTTCTCGTCGAGGATCTGCCCGCTCACGCGCACGACGGCGAACTTCGGCGAGCTCGGGCTCGCGTAGTGGCGGAGGTATTGCTCGACCTCCTTCTTGCTGCCGATGTTCGTGAGCAGGGTCACGATCACGTCTTGCGTGGTGCTCACGACGCGAGCTCCGCGAAGGTCGCGAGCGCTCGCCGATAGTCGGCCACCGCCTTGCCGAGGCTCGCCACGTCCACGAACTCATCGGCGCTATGAGCCTGCGCGATGGAGCCCGGTCCGTAGACGAGCGCCGGCACGGCCTCTGCGAAGATGGGTGCCTCGGTCCAGAAGTCTACGGGGCCTCCCTCGTCGACCCGCCAGCGAGCCGCGAGGTCCGCCGACTCCGGTCTTCGTACCAGCGGCTCGCCCACGAAGCTGAGCGCCTGAGTCGCCCCCTCCGGCGCCAAGGCGAGCAGCGACGCCATCACCTCGCGCGGGCTCTCACCAGGCGGGGGCCGAACGCCAAAGCGTACCTCGGCGCGCGCGGCCACCACGTTGGGCTTCTCGCCGCCCTCGATGCGACCGAGGTTAAGCCGCAGGTCTCGGCCACGACCCGCCGCGTCTTCCGCGAAAGCGAGCGCGCGCCCGGCCCAGGCCACGAGTGCATGATTCGCGCTCGCGCGACGCTCCGATGAATGCCCCGCGCTTCCCTCGAAGGTGACGCGCGCCGTCGCCACGCCGCGATGCGACGAGACGACGCGGTTACCTGTCGGCTCGCCGACGATCACAGCCGAGAACCCTCGGGGCTCGGACGCGAACCACCGCGCGCAACGCGCTTGCCCGGCCTCTTCGTCGGTCGTGAACAAGAGCGCCGCCGGCCCATCCCACGAGGCCAACGCCGCGAGGAGCGACGCGGCAGCGCCCTTCGCGTCGCAGGCGCCGAGGCCGTAGGCCTTGTCGCCGACGACGGTGAGCTGAAACGGCTCGTGGGTCCAACCGGGCACGACGGGCACCGTGTCGACATGAACGTTGAAGACGACCGATGGCCGGCCCCTAACGGCGAGGAGCGCGACGCATCCGTCACCGAGGTCGGTGACGCGCGCGTCGAAGCCCGACGGCAGCGTTTCCCGCAAGAGCGCCACGATGCGGTCAACGCGGCGCGGTGGGTTCGTCGAGGGCACGGCGACGAGGGCAGCCAGGTGCCGGAGCGCGAGGGTCTCGTCCTCTGTCACGAGGCGCCTTCCGCGTGGAGCCGTGAGTAGAGCTCCGAGCTCTGGCCGAGCAGGCGCACGAACCCCTCCGCCTCGCGCGCGCCCCAATCGGCTGACTGCGCGTACGTCGCGTCTTTGGCGCGGAGCAGGTGCGGACTCGCGACGGCGACGGCGTGCACGACGCCGCCCTCCGTCTCAAGGACGACGTCGCCGCTCACGAACCGCTGCGAGCTACGAAGGAGCGCCTCGAGATCGGCCTTGAGCGGATCAAAGAAGAACCCGCGGTACACGAGGTCGACCCACTTTTTCGCGGCGAGCGGCTTGAAGCCGTTCTGCTCGCGCGTCATGACGGCCTCTTCGAGGGCGCGATGCGCGACGAGGAGCCCCGTGAGACCGGGTGACTCGAAGACGATGCGGCCCTTCAGGCCGATGGTCGTGTCGCCCGTGTAGATGCCCCTGCCGACGCCGTAGGCGCCGAGGAGACCGTGGAGCGCGCGAAGAAGCGCGGGGCCAGCGAGCCTCTCTCCGTCGAGGGCAACGGCGACGCCTTCTTCAAAGGTCACCTTCACGCGGAGCGGAGCGTGAGGCCACGCGCTGCGAGGTAGCGAGAGCCGGTAGGTGTCGAGCGACGGAGCGCACCACTCGTCGATCTCCGAACCCGAGAGCGTGACGCCGAGGAGGTTCTCGTTGATCGTGTAGCGGCGCTGCGCCTCCGGGACGGAGAAGCCGCGCTTCTCGAGGAACGCTCGCTCGTAGGCGCGGACGCTCTTGTGCTCGCTCTGAATGTCGCGAATGGGCGCGAGGATGCTGAAGTCACCCAGCGAGCGGACCGATACGTCAAAGCGGACCTGATCGTTGCCCATGCCGGTGCAGCCGTGGGCGAAGAGGCGAGTCTTCTCGCTTTTGGCCAAGGCGAGGGCCCGCTCGACGATGACGTACCGATCGGACACGAGCAGCGGGTACTGATCTTGGTAGAGCTGTCCGCCCATCACGAGAGGCACCACCACGTCGCGCCACACGTCGGCCGACGCGTCGACGGTCACGTGCCGCGCGGCGCCGAGCTCGAGGGCGCGGGCCTCGATGGCGCGACGTTCGGCCTCCGCGGCGCCGCCGGTGTCGACGTAGAGGGTCACGACGTCGTGGCCGCGCTCTTTGAGGTACGGAACACAGAAGCTCGTATCGAGCCCACCAGAGAAGGCCAAGACGACCGTGTTGTTTCCGAGGCTCGCGTTCATGACGTGGCTCCCAAGAGGCGCGCCATCAGCGCCTTCTGTACGTGCAGCCGGTTCTCCGCCTCGTCGATGACCAAGGAGCGCGGCGAGCGCACGACCTCGTCAGTCGCCTTCACGTTGCGGCGAAGCGGCAAGCAGTGACTGAAATAGGCGTCGTTGGTCTTCGCCATCTTTGCCGCGTCGACGATGAAATGCCGATGGGCCTCGCGGAGCGGACGCTCATCGTCCCAGCGGCCGAAAAACGGCAGCGCGCCCCAACTCTTGGCGTAGACGACGTCGGCGCCGCGGTATGCGCTGTCGATGTCGTGCGTGACTTCGAGGCTGCGGCCCTGTTCGCGGGCGTAGCCGCGCGCCGCGGTCATGTAGCGCTCGTCGAGGATGAAGTCCTTCGTGGGACACAGGAGCGTCACGTCGAAGCCGAACTTTGCCGCGATGAGGAGCGCCGAGTTTGCCACCGCGGTGTTGAGCGGCCGCGGGTGGTACGTCCACGTGAGCGTGAGCTTCTTCTTGTCGGTCGTTCCGAGCCGCTCCTTGAGCGTCATCATCAGCGCCAGCTCCTGGCAGGGATGCGTGATGGTCTCCATGTTCACGACGGGCACGGTGGCGTGGCGAGCGAAGGCCTCGATGACGCGATCGCGGCGATCCTCCGCCCAGTCCTGGAAGCGCGGGAACGCACGCACGCCAATGAGGTCGACGTAACGCGACAAGACGCGCGCGACCTCTTCGACGTGCTCTTCGGCGTCGCCGTTCATGGTGACGCCGTCGTCGAACTCGATGGGCCACGCGCCCTTCCCGGGCTCGAGGATGACGGCGTGGCCGCCGAGCTCGTGCACGCCGACCTCGAAGGACGTCCGCGTTCGGAGCGAGGGCGCGAAGAAGACGAGCGCGACGCTCTTGCCGCTGAGCGGGCCGGGCCCCGCGGCGCGGGCTCTGGTCTTGCGATGCTCCTTTAGCGTCGCCGCATCGCTGAGGAGCTGCTCGAGTTCGGCGCGCGGCCAGTCGAGGGTCGAGAGGAAGTGGCGCATGCTGCGGCGCGTCAATTACCTCATTTGCTGCGACGCACAATACTTTAAATGAATCATTTCAGAATAGAGCCCGCTACAGGCAGTGCGTCGCATCATTTTCCGGACGAAAGACCAGGAGGCGAGCGTCGCGCCCCGCCGGAGCGCGTGGCAGGGCGTGGCCTGCACCATGGACCATCGAGGCGATCCACCTCTGGCGTGCGACAGCGGCTGAGCGCCTCCCCCGGACTTCCCGCCTGCCGCCCGGTACCGGATCGCTCGCGGATCGCCTCGCCGCTCGTGCGACAAGGCTTCCGTCGGCGAGCGCCTCTGTTGTGGCACGGCGCGTGGATTGACGACCTCCGATGCGTCACCTCACCTTCCGGGCGGTCTCCGCGCGCAGCGCGCTCGTCGCCGTTCTATCGACCGCGCTCTCGGCATGCCAAGGAGACGCACCGCCGACGCAGGCGAGCGTCGGTCCGCTGCAGGCGAGTTGGACCACGGACAAGGCAACCGACCCTGAGGCGGGCGCGTCGCAGGCCGCCCCCGACGAGTACCGCGAGCGCTTCGACGCCTTCGACGCGACCTTTCGCGAAGGCAGGGGCTACGCAGCGCATCCCGACTCGGCGACGCTCGCGTGGGCCGAAGCCTACTTTCTCCAGGGGTACCTCAACATGTATCGCTCGTACCGAGACGCGCGGTACCTCGACAAGCTTGTCGAACACGCGAACTTGATGTTCGCCAACTTGAGCGATCCCGATGGGGACGGTTACCGGGGATGGCAGACGACGGACTACACGGCGCAGCGGCTTGTCAATCGCGGCTTCGAACAAGTGTCCGACGACGATCCGTCGCTGCCGGCGGGTTGGACGGGCTGGAACGGCTCGCGAGTCGCGTTGCGGCCGGAAGCGGTGACCTTCTCGGACGGCAAGCGCGTGCTCGACGTCTTCACCGACCAAAGTCGCGGCTGGCGCGCCGCCGAGCAATTCTTCCCCTACGTGCCGGGCCAGCTCTACGAGGTCTCGTTCTATGGGAAGACCAACGGCGTGGTCGACGGCCGCGTGGACGCGCAAGACGCGACCACGGGGGACTTGCTCGGCACCCGAACGTTCAGCGGAACGACTTGGGGCCGACGCACCTTCCGCTTCCGCTCACCGAATGAAGCGGGGCACAAGCTTCGCCTGCAGCTCTATCACTCGGATTGGAACGTGAGCGACGGCGTGACCACGTTCGACGAGGTGAGCGTGAGGCTCGTCAGTGAATACCTCGTTCACGACGGCCACATCACAGATCCGCTCGCTGCCTTCGTCCTTGAGGTCTACAGCGATCCGTCGCTCGCCCGATACCGGGCGGCGGCCGAACGCATCCGTGTCCTTCTTACCGACGAGTTCATCCCGAAATGGGAGAAGCACTGGAGCGAGGAGGGGCAGACTTACCTTACGCCCACCGACGAGACCTTTGAGGACGGCGCCAGCTACGGCGGAGGGACGAGCCTGCCGCACAACCAGTACCTTCCCTTCGCGAACGTGCTCTTGTCGCTGGGGACGGCGACGTCCAACGCGCGGTGGCTCGCCCGCGCCAACGCGCTCGCTACGACGTTTCGCAAGACCTGGTCGCCCAGCGCGCAATACCCCGGTGCCGCCACCTGGAACTACGCAGACCGCCTCGTCGCACGGGACGCATCGCGTCCGCTGGGCGCCGAGGACACGTCACACGGCAGCATGGACGCGAAGTCGGTGCTTCGATTCTCGCACGCCGGAGTGGTCTTCTCGGCCAGAGACCGCACCGCGGTGACGAGCACGCTCCTCGATGTCATGTGGAACCCGGCGGAGCGGTACTTCGGAAAGACGGTCGCGTCGAACAACGACCCGAAGCTCTCGGACAACCTGTGGGGCTGGTCGATGCTCGCCGAGGTCGACGGGCGCGTGTGGGATCGAACCGCTGAGATCTACCGAACCCTGACCGTCGATGACACGCACCTTTATCGCCTCGAGACGCTCTCGGTCCTCGCCGATTGGAACCCGGAGCGGCTCGTCAACCGCGGCTTCGCCATTGAGGCCGCCTCCGACAAGACGCTCCCGGCGAGGTGGTCCCGCAGCGTTGGCACATCCCCGGAGAACGTCTTTCGTTCGACAGCCGCCGCCGATCGCGCGAGCGGTACAGCGAGCCTCGTCGTCAAGACGACGACCGACAACGTCCGCCAAGGCCTCGAGCAGCCTCTTGGGTATGTGCCCGGGAGAGCCTACCTGCTGGAGCTGACGGCCAAGACCGATGGCCGCGCGCTGGGCCTCGTTGAGGTCGCCGACGCGGCAACGGGTCGCGTCCTCGCCCAGCTGGAGTTTGGCAACACCGAGTGGGCCCAGCATGCGATCCCATGGTTCGCGCCGGACACCGGCGGGCCCATCGTCGTCCGATGCTCCCACGGTCCGGCGACCGGGCCCGCCGGCGGCACAGTGCATTTCGACTCGGTGGAAATGAAGCGCCTTCGCCCGTGGAAGGCGTGGATGACGCTGCCATAAGCCATCACGCGCAGCGGCGCCCGGGACTTCTTTTGTCGATGAAGCGCTGTTAGTTTCCTGACCATGCATCTTCGTCGGCTTTGGGGCCTCGTGTGCCTTCCGGGTCTCCTACCGCTCGCGCAGGCCTGCGTGAGCGATGAGCCTTCGCCTCCGGGCCTCGCGTCGCCAGAGGCCGGCCTGCCGGACACCGCCGCGAGCCCCGGAACCGACGCCGCAGCGAAGGCGCCCGACGGCGGTCCCGTGGTTCCGGACGCCGCCGCGGCGCCCGTAACGGTGTTCGCGCTCGGGCCCAACGGTGAACCGATTGCCGGTGCCAAGGTCGTCGTCGGCGGCACGTCGACGGTCTTGACCGCGGACGCAACCGGCAAGGTCGTCTCCCCGTTTCAGGCGCCAGGGACCGTCACCGTCCAGATGGTCTTCGACGGCTCCGGCTCCGTCGGCACAGACACCGTCGAGTACTTTCACTACGTCGACGTAGAGCCCGGGGACGTGCTCCGGGCGCAGACGTCCTACGCCGCGAAGCCCACGCCACCGCGCCCCGTGTTGGCCAAGATCGACGTCACGCTTCCGGCGCGCGCGGCGGGCAACACCTACTTCGTGAGCATCGGCTGCGACACGGCCATTCCCAAGGTCGGCGCCAACCCGGGCCTCCTCCTCGTGACCGAAAATTGCATCGACGCGGCGGGGAACGTGTCGCTCGTGGCCACCGCCGCCGAGAGCGGAACGGCCGTCGCCGCATGGCAGACGGTCACCATCCCCATCGCGAACGCCGATGCCGGCGCTGGGGACGCCGCGCCCGCTGTGTCGGTCACGCTCCCGCAAGCCTCGTGGGTGGCCGCGACGCCGGCCACCTTGGCGGCGGTCGGTACGCCGATCGCGCAGGCTCTGTCGTTCACCGTCACCGTGGATCAGATGAAGAACGGGCTCTCGTTCCACCACAACGGGCCCGACGAAATCATCGCCAGCACCATGACCGTCGAGCCCATTCCGGGCCCCTTCGCGGACCTCGTGCAAACGATCATGCACGTCGACCTCGATGACATCGACGCGGGAGCGATCACGGGCCTCGGCCCCTTTGTCGCGTACGTCCGTCAGGCACCCCCGCCCATTCCCACGACCGCTGACTACGCCGCGTTCCCACCGCCGCTCTTTGTAACCGCCGTCGGCGCCAACAAGTCGCAACCGCGACTCGAGTGGACCGGCGGAAACAAGGCTGCGGCGGGGGCCGTCGCGGTCTTGGAGGGTGGCGGCTATGCCGACGCCGGCCTCTACGTCGCCGTCCGTTGGAACTTCGTCTTTCCGGCGTCGGCCACCTTCGTCGAGGCGCCTGTGTTGCCCGCCTCGATGACCGTCGCGCCCATCGAAGAGGGCTGGTTCCCGAACGCGCTGGGGATCGTGGAGTCTCCGCAGCTTCCTTCCTACAAAGCTTTCAAGAGCGACGCCGTCCGGTTCATCCCCTACGTGCGGAGCCGAGCCACCAGCGCGTTCCCGAAGGGAGCTTTCGAGGGCAAGATCAGCGGCGTGGGTGCTTTGCCTCCCGGCGGCTGACGCGTCCGGCCCCGGCCCGCCTCGGCCAAGCGCTTGAACTCAGCCGCGCACGCCGCCAACTGTGTGCGCTGGCGTTCGAACCGGTGGCCCCGGCGGCCCACTGGGGGGTGCACCATTGATGCCGGGAAACCTCGGGTTGCCATACGGACCATTTGAACCACTTGGATCGCTTGGACCGTCGCCGGACCCGCCGGACCCGCCGGACCCGCCCGAGCCAGTCGGGCACGGGCGCGGGAGCTCGCCGGCTTTCGCGACCTGAAAGGCCTCCGTGCCCCCGGCGATGGTGAAGCCGATGGCAGCACCGGCCCCAGCGGAGCCGGCGGGAGCGAGGCCCGCGGTCATGATGGTGGTGCCCACCACGACGGCGCTCACGCCGATGTTGTACGCCGTTGAGCCCTTGTCGCTGGCGATCTGGAGAGCCAACCCACCGACCGCAATGGCCCCGCCCCACGCGACGTTCCCGAGCGTTCCCTCGCGATCGAGGCCGCTCACCGGGTTCGAATTGACGTAGACGTAGAGGTTGGTCTGCGCGCCGGCGAAGAGGACCGGGTCCCGCGCCGTGAAGCGCCCCGTGCCGGGCTCGTAGTCGCGCGCGCCGAGGCGCACGAGACCGGTAACCGCATCGGGAATGCCGCCGCCGAAACCGACGGGGAGCTCGAACGCCGTCGGGTCGCCCGCAAGCACGTTTCCGAAGGCGTCGTACTCGACGGACATTTGCACCGTGCCGCCCGCGTCGACGACGATGCGCGGTGTGCCCACGGCATCGCACGCGACGTAGTACCGCGCACCGCTTCGCACGACCGCGTAGAGGCGACCTGCGTCGTCGTAGAAGTACTCGCTGAGCGCCCCCAGTCCGTCGCGGCTGTGCGAGATGCGGAGGCCGCTCGATGCGTAAAGGTACTGCGTCGTCTTGCCGCCCTCGGTGCGGCTCACGCGCCGTCCGAAGCCGTCGTAAGCGTACGTCACGGTCTTGGCCCCGACCGTCGCGCTGATCAGCGTGCCGTCGACGGCGTAGCTGAAGGTGTCGCTGCCGCGGCCGATCATGAACCCGTCGACGTCGAACACGTAGCTGACGCCACCGTTCGTCACGAGTTGGTCCTGCGCGTTGAACGTCGCGCCGACGGTCGGCGCCGAGCCGAGCTGTGCCTGCGTCCGGTTACCATCGACGTCGTAGGCGTACGACTCGACGGTCGCTCCGTCGCGCTTCACGCTGACGAGCTCGCCGTCGAGATCGTAGGTGTACGCGTAGGCGTGCGACACGCCGCCGATGACCTCGGTCTTCGAGGCCAAGCGCCCGTTGTCGTCGTAGGCGCTCGTGACCGAATACTTCACGGTTCCGCCGACGGTCATCGTGCGATCTTGCTCGCGCCCTCGAACGTCGTAGCCGAAGCTCACGGCCAGGGGGCCGGCGCTGTCGGTGATCGCGCTCTCCGCTCGGCCCGGGCCGCCGCGAGCGACGGTGAAAGAACCGCGCGACGTCTCGTTTCCGTCGGCGTCGTAGCCGACCGCTGTCGCGGCGTTGGCGTCGAGTTGCACACTCGTGGGCCAATAGTTCGCGTCGTACGCGATTTGGTACTGGCCGCTCGCGGGTCCGACGAAGGTGCGGGTCGTCACGAGCGGACCGTCGTAGGCCAGCGTGAGCTGCTGCGACGTACCCGTCTTGGGAGCGCGCGTGAGCGTCGCCGTACGCGTCGTCGAGCCCACGTAGCTCCGGAGCGTCGTGAAGTCCGGTGTCGTCACCGACTGCAGGCGGCCCGAGACGTCGCGGCTGACACTCATCGCGCGACCGCTCGCGAGGGTGATGGAGGCCAGCGCCGCGTCCGCGTCATAGGCCCAGGTCGTCGTCGCTCCGCCGGGCGCGACATACTTGGTGCGTCGGCCATCGACGTACTCGAGAGCATGCGCCGCGCCGGCCGGGGTCGTCACCGACGCGAGGTTGCCGGGCCCGTCGTACGCGAGGGCCACCGAGCGACCGCCGGGCGTGACGTAGGATTTGATTCCATCGCGTGCGTCGTAGCTGAACGTGGTCGTCGCGCCGGTGGGCGAGATCACCGTGGCGACCTGTCCGTTGGAGCCATAGGTGAGCTGGGTGGTCTCACCTCCCGTGACGAGCGACGTCGGTCTCCCCGCCGAATTTCGCTGGATTGACGTCGGCGCGAGCGCCGCGTCCAGCTGCACCTGGACGACGAGGCCTTGCGTGTCGTAGCCCATGGTGGTCGTCTGGCCGGAGGGAAGAACGATGGTCCCCGTGCGCGACGACACGTTGTAGGTGCGCGTCGTGGTTCGGCCGTTCACTGTGGACGACGAGGTCTGCGACGTCAGGGTGAGCGGGTCCTTCGGGTCCGCGAGCGTCGAGGTGCGCGCGGACGATTCGGTGCGCTTGAGACCCGAGGGCGTCGTCGTCGTGAAGCTTGTCACGACCGGTGTCTGCAACCCGAAGCGAGTGTCACCGTCGACGGTCCACGTCTGGACGGTGCCGTCGTCCAGCGTGCGGCGCATCACGCCGTTCTGGAAGGACTCCATGGTCCACGTGGCGCCGGCCGGCGTCGTCATCGTGCGCCGCGTGTCTCCCGCGCCGAGCGCCTCGTCCGAGTAGGTCGTCGTCCGACCAAGCGTCGTCGTCGTTGTGACCGTCGTCTTGGTCCCGCTGACGGTCTTGCCGAGCGTCGTCGTGACAGCGCCGGGGCTAGCGTCCCGCACCAAGAGGCCAGCGGCGTCGTAGTCGAAGACGTGCTTCTCACCGTTTCGCTCGGTCAGCGCCGTGAGGAGGCCGTCGGCGTTCATCGTGAGCCCGATGGTCTGCGCCGCGGCGTCGGTGATGGACTTCAAGTGGCCGAACCCATCGACCGCAAGGGTCGTGGTTTGACCGTCCGGCGCGACGATCGCCGTCGGCTGCCCGGCGGCGTCGCGTGGGATGCTGGTCGCGCGATTGTGCGCGTCGGTCACCGTCGTGAGGCGGCCCGCGGCGTCGTAGCCGAAGCGCAGCGTCTTGACGCCGGTCCGTGCGTCGCGCGTCTCCAGGTGGCGGCCCTCGTAGTCGAAGACGTAGAGCTCGTTTCCGCTCTTCGAGGGGAAGACGTATTGGTTCGCGCCGAGGCTCGGGAGCGGCGGAGCGATGCGGCGGATGCGGCTGTTGTAGAGGTCCGCGAAGACGACGCTTCCGTCGGGGAAGAGCTTCACCGAGTTGGGACCATAGATCTGCGCGCGGCGCGCCGGGCCGCTGTCGCCGCTGAAGCCGCCGACGCCTTGCGTGCCTGCGATGGTTCGCACAATCCCGTCGGGCGTGATCTTCCGGATGATGTGATCGTTCGTGTACTCGCCGAAGTAGACCGTCCCATCGCGCGCGACGCTGAAGCCGTGCACCGGCGAGAGCCCTGCGTTGACCGCGAGCCCGCCGTCACCGCTGACGGTGCACGTACCGGTACCGGCGATGAGCCGCACGATGCCGTCGGAGCCAAGTTGCCGAATGCGGCACGTGTGGTCCCCGAAGTAGAGCGTGCCGTCGGGCGCCGCGGCGACGCCGACGGGGTACGTCACGAGGTGCTGCGGTCCCGGTTGACCGACTCCGTTGTTGCCTGCCGTGCCGTTGCCGATCGCGGTCGAGATGAAGCCGTCGGCCGACACCTTGCGGTAGCGATGGTTGTACGTGTCGCCGATGTACAGCGAGCCGTCGGGCGCGAGGTCGATGAAGTAGGGATGATCGAGCTGGGCTGCCTTGGCTGGGCCGCCGTCCCCCGAGAAGCCCGCGCTGCCCGTGCCGGCGTAAGCGTGGATGATCCCGTCGGGCGTGATCTTGCGGATGGGCTGTGGAGCTGCGCGTTGATGGCGAGCCCCTCGTCGCCGTTGTGACCGGAGACGCCCGTTCCCGCGAACGTAGAGATGACCCCGGTGGGACTGACCTTGCGGAGTCGGTGGTTCTGGTAGTCGACGATGAGCATCGACCCGTCGCGCATGGGTTGCGCGATGTGCGGGTTCGCGAGCTGCGCCGCCGTCGCGAGGATGCCGTCGCCGTTGTATCCGAGCGTACCGTTGCCGGCGACGGTGGTGATGGTCTCTCCGAGGCTGTCCGCGCGTTGGCGCGAGCCATCGCCGAAGTACAGCACTCCGTCCCCCAGCGAGTACGTGTGATGGGCCGACAGCAGCCAGCCGCCGAGGCTCGGTGTCGCGGGCACACCGACCGGTCGGGTGAACGTTTGCTGCAGCATGATCTCGCCGCGCGTGCGGTCGGTCGCGATCTGATCACCGGAGAGCTCGGCGAAGGAGCGGATCAGATCCGCGCGCGCCGCCATGTAGACGACCTTGTAGACGTACGCGATCGTGCCGTCGGCGCGTTGCCGGCCCGGCAGCCGGCGACCGAACGCGTCGAGACCGTCCCACGTGAACTTGAAGGTTTGGTTCGGCGAAGCCGCGAATGTCTGCTTGAACGAGCGGCCTGCCACGTTCACCTGCACGTCGATGCGGAGCACGTTCGGCGGGAGCGTGGCGCCCGCGATGGGAACCTCGAAGGAGAAGTCTTCCTTGCGACCGGGCGCGTGCGCCGAGTCGTAGCGGAGCGAGTACGGCGTTCCGGGGATCGGGATGTCTTCCCCGAGCGTCTGATCGTTGCAGCCGATGATGGAGCCGCGCCGTTCGCACGGGTCGTCCTTCTTCGGGGGCGGCGGCGGGCCGGGCGGCGGACCGGCTCCGGGGGGCGGACCGCCACCCCAGTTGAGGTCGTAGCCCGTGAAGTGCGTCAGCGACGCGCGCCAGAACGACGAGCCCGCCGCGTAAGTCTCGGCGATCTTCTGCTGCTCGTGGATCGTGATGCCGAGGCCAGCGAGCGCGCTAGCGTTCGCCGCGATGCCGGAGCCATCGACGTCCAAGTCTGCCGCACCGCTCGTGATCGACAGCACCTTGAGGACGCGGCCGTTCGGCTCCGCCGCCCAGCGACCGAGCTTGCGGTCGTAGTAGCCCACCGGGACGAGCGCACCGACGGGCATGCCGAGGAAGTTGTCGACGTAGGTGGGGACCGGCTGAGAGAAGACGACGGAAGACGCGCCCGCGGCGATGGCTTCGTCGACGCTCAGCTCGACGGCGTACGTGTACTTGCTCGAGGGCGGCAGCGACCCCGGCATGGCCTTGAGCCCTTTGGGGCCGACGGTGTACTCGGTCGCGCGGACGTGGAGCTGCGTCAGCGGCACGAGCGTGGCGCCGATCTTCATGTTCGCCTGCGTGCCAGGCATGAACACCATCGTCGCCTTGCGCGTACCGTCGTCGTCCGTCATGGGCGTCCCCTGCGCCACGACGGGCGTCGTCATGGCGGGCAGGTCCACGGTCGTCACCTTCGCGTCGAGCGCGGTGACGACGATGTCGTCGAGCGCGCGGTACTCTCCCCACGCCGGGTCGACGGTTCGTTGCACGCCGAGGACGCCCGTCTTCGTGAAGTCGAGGACCATGGCCACGCCCCCATTGACCGCCATGTCGAAGGTGCCGTCGGCGTGGGTCGACGTGTGACCAAACTCCGGTCGGCCGACGACGGTGACGCGGACGTCGCTCACGGGGGCGTCGTTGCGATCAATGACGCGACCGCGGAGCGCCGCTGCGTGCTCGGCGACAATCGCCCCCGCCCCAACGCCGACCTGAACAGGGTTCGCGCCCGAGTAGAGAAAGCGGGTCGCCGATGCAGTCGTGGCACCGACGCTCGCCGTCAGCGGAGGTGCCGTCACGTAGTCGTTGCACTTTCCGGTCGTGCAGACGCCGCTCACGCAATCGCTCGGTCCCGCGCATCCCTCGCCGGCCCCGCATGCCGGGCACGTGCCACCGCCGCAGTCGCGACCCGTCTCGGAGCCGTTCTTGACGTGATCGCCGCACGAGGCGGGCTGACACGAACCCGCGGCGCAGACGCCGGTCGCGCAATCCGATGGGACCTTGCAGACGACCCCCACGGCGCAGCCCTCGCAGGTGCCGCCGCAGTCTTTGGCGAGCTCGTCACCGTTCTTGATGCCGTCGGTGCAGGTCGGCGCCGCGCACGAGCTGGTCGTGCACACCAAAGACGCGCAGTCGTTCGGGCCGACGCACGCTTTGTTCGTCGGGCACACGGGGCACGTGGCGCCGCCGCAGTCGGCGTCAGTCTCGGCACCGTTCTTCACGCCGTCGGCGCACGTGGGGGCGGCGCAGACGTTGCCTTTGCACGAGCCCGAGGCGCAGTCGCCGCCCGCGACACATGCCTTGCCGTCCACGCACGCGGCGCACGCGCCGCCGCAATCGGTGTCCGTCTCGGTGCCGTTCTTCGCGCCGTCGGAGCACGTCGGGGCGGGCCCGCTGTCGGGCGTCGGCCCGCTGTCGGCCGGTGGAACCACGACGGCGGGGCATGGCGCGCAGCCGCCGCCGCAGTCGACCGCCGATTCGTCTCCGTTGCGAACACCGTCGCTGCACGACGGCGCGACGCACGTCTTGTTCGTGCACACGCCCGACGCGCAATCGGTCGCGGCGAAACATCCCTTGTTCACCGCGCACGGTGCGCAGGCGCTGCCGCCGCAGTCTACGTCGGTCTCGGCGCCGTTCTGCGCGGAGTCGCCGCACGTGGCCGTCGCTCCTTGCGCGGGAGCCCCCCCCACGCTTGGCGCCTCCTTCGAAGTGCAGGCGACCGCGACGAGGGCGGCCAAAGCGAGGACAACGTCACGGGACGAGAAGCGCATCGGCGCGAGGGCTGCAACGAACATGCCCCGGTCGAGTCGGACCTGGGGCACCAAACGGCCGAGGAATCGGGCCGCTGTGATCGCGCGGATCGCGTGACATGTCGTGGTCGACCCGTGACAGCGGGACAGCGGTGGCCAAGTCGCCGCCCCGAAGCCAGGACGCTAGATTGTCATTCGAGGATTCGGCAGTGACCGGCCGCCGCAACCGATCGCTTCCGCTCTTCGGGCGGCGAGCTGAGTCCCCACCGATCCGTGTAGGACGAAGGAGCGGAGCCGCCGGCGCACCGGCCGGTGAGCGCCCGATTCCTCGGGGCGTGTGTGGGCACGGCGAACGCCCACGCGAGAAATGCGGGATTTCGCAGACCACCGGGTTGGCGAGACCTTTGCAGTTCCCGTCTCTCGGAGGCCGGACATGCGAAAGCTTGCGATGGATCAACTGGACCGCGTCGATGGTGGAATCTCGCTCAACTCGGCGTTGGCCCACTCGACGACCACGAGCGTGAGCGCGCCCGACCCGACCGGCTTTGGCGGGAACGGCGGCGGCTTTCCCTTCGGTGGCGGAGGCTTCCCCTTCCCCGGCGGCGGCTTTGGCGGCATCGGACACCTCTTGCACGATCCCGCCATCGGCGGCGCCGTCAATCAGCTCCTCAACGATCCAACCTTCACGGCGGCCATCGATCAGTTCACCGCCGCGCACCCCGAGCTCTCCGCTCCGCTCGGCACCATCGTGAACGCGCTCGAGCAGCGCACCGATCCGGCCCACGCTACTCAGCCCGGGGCGTTTCACCCCGGCGCGTTCGGTCCCCCGCCCGGCCTCTTCGGGCCGCACGGCTTCGTTCCGCCGCCCGGCGTCCTCGGTTCGCAGGGCTTCGTGCCGCCGCCTGGCATTCTCGGTCCGCAAGGTCTCGTTCCCCCTCCGGCGCCCTTCGCTCCCTTCGCGCCGCACGGCCCGGTGCCGTTCAACCTTGGCGCGATTCCCGGTGGCGCCGTTGCCGCCGGCACGTTGCCAGACGCCACGCAGGCGCCGCTCGGGCCGCTCGCCGGTCTGCCCGGCACGAGCAGCATCACGCTGCCTGATGGCGGCAATGCAACCTACAACCTTTCTGTCACGGGCCCTGGGAGCTACAGCTACTCGTACAGCTACAGCGGGCCTGGCCCGGCGCCCGCCGTCGCGCCAGTGGTTGACCCCGCGGCGACCACGACGGCTGGAGCAACGCCGACGGTGTAAATGCGGACGGTCTGATGCAGACGGCGTGATGCGACGCCGTTGGGAGCGTCCACGGGCAGGGGCACGTTCACGTGTACGAGGGACAGCGGGAGGATGGCTACGGGAGGGCTTTGCCCATCACGTGGTAGCCCTTGTCCACGTAGAGCGTCGTGCCCGTGACGCCGCGGCCGAGGGGCGAGAGCAAGAAGAGCGCGGCGTGCGCGACCTCCTCTGCCGAGAGCGCTTCCGGCAAGGGCGAGTTGTGCTTCACGTAGCTCACCATGTCTTCGATGATGCCGATGGCGCTGGCGGCGCGGCTCGCGTAGGGCCCCGCCGAGATCGTGTTGACGCGGAAGCCGTGCTTTCGACCGGCTTCGAAGGCGAGCGTTCGCGTGTCGCTCTCGAGCGCGGCCTTCGCCGACGACATGCCGCCGCCGTAGCCGGGGATCACGCGCTCGCTCGCCATGTACGTGAGCGACACGAAGGAGCCGCCTTCGCGCATGAGCGGCGCGAAGGCCCGCACCATCGAGACCATCGAGTAGGCGCTGATGCCGACGGCGTCGAGGTAGCCCTTGCGGCTCGTGTCGAGCAGCGCGTTCTTGACCTCCGGCGCGTTGCCGAGTGAGTGCACCACGTAGTCGAAGGGACGCTCGCCCAACTCCGACGCCAAGAGCGCCGCGGCGCCTTGGATGGAGAAGTCGCCCTTGTCCTTGTAGCGTGGCGACTCGCGAAGCTCGGCCGGCGCGTCGTCGAGCGCGTCGAAGGCGGCGTCGAAGGCGACGATCTTCTCGAACTCGAGGAGCGTTCCGCGGGAGAGCTTGCGCGACTCGTCGAGCTTTCCGCGGCGAAGCAGCGTGAGGAAGATGTTCATGGCGGGGGGCCATGTGCCCACGCACACGCTGGCGCCGGCCTCGGCGAGCGTCTTGGCGATGGCGAAGCCGAAGCCGCCGTCGTCAGCGACGCCGGCGACGAAGGCGCGTTTGCCCGACAGGTCGATGGGAAACACGGCGCTACCTCAGACGACGAAGTCGAGGAGCTGAAGCCGCGTCATGTAGTCCTCGAGCATCTTCCGATACTCGTCGATGAAGCCGTCCATGCGGACGACCACGCCGTCTTTGCCGGTGCGTTGAATGACACCGCTCACGGCCATCTCGCCGGCGGGGAGGATCAAGACGGCGCTCCACTCGCCGCCGTCCTTCGGCATCTCGGCGCCGGGCGCGACCTTGAGGAAGCCGTCGGAGACCTCGGCGACGTCGTGCAGCGCACCGTTGTCGAGGCGCACCTTGGCGGGGAACTTGGGGTGCGGCACCACGCGGTAGTGGGCGCGTCGGTTGTGCTCGATGAGGTCGTCCAGGGCCTCGAAGATCGGCTTGGAGATCTCCGTCTCGACGCTCTGCAGCACGAGGTCGCGGAGCTTCTTCATCGCCTTCTGCGTGCGGATGATGTTCCACCGCATCTGCTCGATGCGCATGTCGTCACGGCGGATCTTGTCGGACACGAGGCCCAATAGGTTTTGATAGAACGACAGACCCAAGGGGCCGTGGCTCTCGAAGAACGAGAGGAGCTGCGCAACGGGAACGCTGTAGAGCTCGACCTCGGTGGCCGTGACGGCGGTCACGTTGCGCGGGTGGCTCGTGATGGCGCCGAGCTCACCGACGGGCGCCAGCGGCCGCAGGCGGAACCGCTCCTCCTCGCCCTCGAGGAGGCTGATCTCTCCCTTGAAGAGGAGCACGAGCCGCGTCGGAACTTCGCCCACTTGGAAGAGCGTCTTGCCCGCCGGGAGCGTCTCCTTCGCGAAGGTGCCGATGAGCTCGGTGAGCTGAGCGTCCTTGATGTCGCGAAACAGCGGGAGGGTGCGAAGGTCAGACGGCTGAATCATGGGAACGTCCTGTCTGGCAGAGCGGCGTGGAGAGCGCGGGTACCGGCCAAAGAGCCGGGCAGAACCCGCGTTTTGCCGCCCGCGTTTGCCGCCCACGTTTTGGGGCCGCAGCAGCTTACTTACGGGGCGGGGCCGGCGGAAGCGTATTCGGCCATGGGCGCGACCGGGCTAGGATCCGAGACCATGACCGACTCCGTCGACCCCGAAGAGCTCGGCGAGCCCAACCAAGAGACGCAGAGAGCCGTGAATGAGCACATGGCAAGGCACGGCTTCAAAGCCACCGGCTCGGTTCTGCAGCCTGCCCACGAGCAGCGCTTCGTCTACACGACGGTGCACCTCTGCGCGCCCACGGAACAGCGTCCGATGGTCACGATGTACACGACGGGCATGAGCGACCGAGAGATGGTCGTCGATGCGGGAAGCGACGGTCGACGCCACGCCGAGCTCGTGATGTTCCTGCCCCCCGACTGGCCCATCGACGGCGCCGGCGGCGTTTCCGACGACGCGCGCCTCGCGTGGTCCGTGCAATGGCTCGAGGGCCTCACGCGGTACCCGCATCTCTCGAAGCGCGGCGTGGGCCCCGGGCACTTGATTCCAACGGGTCAGGACGAGCCGCTGGCCGGCACCAAGTTCACGGCCTTCGTGCTCCTCGAACCGACCACCCTGCCCTTCGCGATTCCGACGCAGGACGGACGCGAGATCAAGCTCCTCACGCTGTTTCCGCTCTACCCCGAGGAGGTGACGCTCAAGCGCAAGGCTGGCATGAGCGCGCTGCTCACACGACTCCGCGAGGCAGGCATCGGCGACCTCGCTGAGCCGGCTCGACGGAACGTCGGAGCCGTCACCAGCAAGCCGTTCTGGAAGTTCTGGTGACTCAGCGTGCTGCGGTCGGGGGCTCGAGGGACGCCTCGGCAAGGGCCTTGGCCGTGTCCGTGTTGGGCGTGTAGGCGCTGACGATCGTGCCGAACGGCTCGGCCGTGGTGCAGTTCGCGCCCTTCGGCGTCTTCTTGCATGCCAAGGGGCCAATCTTCCCGTCCTGGGAGACTTCCAAGAGCAGCTCCGCGACGCGGCCGTTCACGCCAAACGTCACCGGCTTGGGCGAAGACGAATACGGCACGAGTGCCCCCGACGCGTCCTTCACCAAGCTCGCCTCGACGAGCAGGCTGAACGAGCAGGAGCCGGGCTTTGCGCCGCTCTTGTCACACGTGATGCCCTGCCCGTCGGCGGTACTCGTCTTGATCTCGGCTCCGACCGCCGCCGGGTTCAGCGGCAGCGGCGTCATCTTGGGATGATTCAAGACCGCGGCGGGTACGTCGAAGTGATCGCTGTACACCCTCACCATCGCGGGAATGGGCCACCCTTGGGGCTTCGTCTTCTCCCCTGTGTCGCGGCACGTGCCGAGGAAGCCGATGCTGATGCAGTTGCCTAGGGCGCCTTCATCGGTGTCGCTCTCTTCGCTGGAGGAGGAGCCGCAACCGGCAACGAGGGACAGCGCCAACAGGGAGGTGAGCCATCGGTTCATGGCGAGCGTGAAAGCGACGGGCGTGCTCAAGAGCCGCGGCCGCGGTTTCCGCGTGCCGCGGTGAGGTCCGGCGGCCCCTCGGGCTCCCGGTGAAGCTGAGATCGCCACTGTGTAAGCGCGCTCGCAAAGCGGCGCTCATCGGCCGCCAGCCGTCTGCGCGGCCTCGCGCGCCGGCTGCAACACCGCTATAGGGACCTCATGAGCGCGCGCCTCTCCGTGTTGACCCGACGTTGCCTGCTCCTCCTCGGCTGCCCGCTGGTGGTCGCCGTCGCGTGTGGCGATTCCGACGAGACGAGCGGCTCATCGCCGACGACCGACGGAGGTCTCGCGCTCGGCGATGCGGGAACGGCGACCGACGCCGCCACCGCGACCGACGGCGCCACGCCGACAGAAGCCGCGACGCCAGAGGCCGCGGTCGATGCGCCGACGAGCGGTTGCGCCGTGGCCAACGGAGGCTGCGGCGCCAACGCGACCTGCAGCGAGCCGGCAGGCAAGATCACCTGCACATGCAAAGACGGGTTCGTCGGCGACGGCGGGACTTGCGCCGACGTGGCGGCGACGCTCGTGGGCCTAAGGTGGGAGCTACCGTGCACGGCGCCCAACGCGAACGCTTCGCTGTGCGGAGCGGCGGCGGCACCGGTGGTGAAGACGGCCACGCTCTCCGGCGCGCCAGGCACCACCTACGCCGTCACGTTGCGCTTCCGCGGCATCATTGAACCGAACGCGTACTCGGGCGGGTCTGCGACGGGCTTCTTCTACACGGGCGGCGCCGCGTCGGATCCTTACGCCAACATCTACGAGCTCAAGGTCTCGGCGCCCGTGACGAAGTACTTCGTCAACGCAGGCACCGTTCGTCCTTCCAATGATCTGTACTGCGAGACCATCGACTACACAGCCACCGTCGACATGACGGCGGGAGCGACGGTCACGCTGACGGCGAACCCTCGCGACGCGTTGCAGATCAAGAATCGAAACCAAGCGGGCACGGCCCTCGTGGTGCCCAACGTTCCGCCGGCGCCGGCGGCCTTCGATGGCCAGTTCGTGCAGATGGACGTCGTGTCCATCGTCGGGAAGTAGCGTTCGTCCGCCGCCGCTCTCGGGTGGCAGCCGCTCTGCGCTTCGAAGGCCCGGCGAGGATCCGCTAGGCTGCGCCGATGGGGTCCCTTGAGGAAGCCGAACACCTCGCGCGGATACGGGTGACGGAGCTCGGCGAGGCGAAGACGGCGTTCCCTCCGACCGCAACGTTTCGGCCCTCCGCTCATCCCGAAGATCAGGCTGACGTGCGCGATGCGCTGCCGCGGATCGTGCTGGACCGCACCGGCACGGCCGACGGCGCACCCCTCGGGCCGGCCGAGTTCCAGGTTCGCTCCACCATCGGCGAGGGCGGCATGGGCCGCGTTCATCTCGTCCGCCAGCGCTCGCTCGATCGGGATGTGGCCGTCAAAACCCTGAAGGGCGATCTGCGCCCGTCCGCCGCAGCGGCGCTCTTGCGAGAGGCGCGCCTCACCGGATCGCTGGAGCATCCGGGGGTGATCCCCGTCCACGCCTTGGGCGTCGACGAAGCAGGCCTTCCGCTCTTGGTCATGAAGCGCGTTGAGGGCGTCGACTGGAGGGCGCTCTTGGAGCGCGAGAGCACGACGTCGTCGTCGGAGTATGAACGGCTGGAGAGGAACGTCGAGATCCTCATCGACGTGTGCGAGACGCTCGAGTTCGCGCACAGCCGCGGCATCGTTCATCGCGACATCAAGCCCGAGAACGTGATGGTCGGACGCTACGGCGAGGTCTACCTCGTCGACTGGGGCATCGCGACGCGCGCCGATCAGGACATCGCGCGAAGTGCCTTCGCGGGCACGCCTTCGACGATGGCGCCAGAGATGGTGACCGGCGAGCCCGTCGACGCGAGGACCGATGTCTATCTCCTCGGCGCGACGCTCCACGAAGTCCTGACGGGAACGCCGCGGCACGACGCGAGCGATCTGATGACGGCGCTCAAGTCCGCCGCGCTCTCGAAGCCCGTGAGCTACGACGACGCGGTGCCGACACGCCTCGCCGACTTATGCAATCGCGCCACTGCGCGCGACCGTGCGGCGCGACCCCAGACGGCGCGAGCCTTCGCCGACGAGCTCCGCGGATTTTTGCGTCATCGAACCGCCGTGTCGTTGGCGGACGCCGCCGCCGAGCGCCTCGACGACTTGGAGGCGATGCTCCGGGCGAGCGGGCCCGGGGCGCCCGCCGAGCTGGCAGTGGCCTATCGCCTCGGCTCGGAGGCGCGCTTCGGCTTCACGCAATGCCTCCGCGAGCATCCCGACTTCGCGGCGGCAGACGCAGGGCTCCAGCGTTGTTTGGCCGCGCTCGTCGAGCTGGAGCTACGTCAAGAGCACGCCGAGAGCGCGGCGGCGCTCGTGGACGAGATGCGCGCGCCGCCGCGGGAGCTAGCCGAGCGCGTCGCCAAGGCCGCGCAAGACAAGCGAGAGCGCGAACGCGAGACAGAGCGCCTCCGCGCGATGGCGAAGGCACTAGATCCGCAGGGCAGCCCCGCGCTTCGCCGCGCCTTCCTTGGGACGAGCGTCGCGCTGTTGGTGGTGATCGCCGTCGCCGTTGGGAGCGGCGCCCTGGGCGACCTCACGCCCCGCGTGCTCTTGATGGTAGGAGCGTTCGTGACCGCGGCGTTTTCTGCGTTCTACGTCGTGCTCGGCCGCGACGCGACCATCAACACGTTCAACCGACGTCTCGGCAGGGTCGCCGTCGTTGCCGCGGCGGGCCTCCTCCTAAACCGAGGCATGGGCGTGATGTTGGACACCCCCGTCGCGGAAACGCTCGCGCGCGACCTGTCGTTGTTCGTCGTGGCGAGCAGTGTCGTGGCCGCGACCGTCGACATCGAGTTCGCGTGGGTCGCGGCTCCGTGCCTCGCGGGCGCGTTTCTGATTCCGCGCTATGGCCCCTACAGCCAGCAAATCTTCTCCGTCGCCTTGATGCTCGCCGTCGCCGCCGCCGCGTTCATCCTGCGGACGCGTCGAGGCGAGCG